>NC_015160.1:1882409-2196144 GCF_000190535.1 Odoribacter splanchnicus DSM 20712 | reverse complement strand
AGGTGGCATCACGCATACTCTTCTCGAAGTCTGCCCAGCCGATGACGTAAAGTCCTACACCGATCACAACGCTGGCTAGCAAGACAATCGTGAAATAGAGTTGAAATTCATTATCCTGGATCAGTTTCCTCCAATTACCACGGATAGCTGTATGTAAAAGTCCGAAATTGGTACCTGCCATAAAAGTAAAAATGATGATGACATATTGGATATAAGCGGAATCCCAATAAGCGATACTATTTTGTTTGGTCGAGAATCCTCCGGTGGCCATCGTGGTGAATGCATGACAGATACCATCGAAGAGATTCATTCCTCCGAATAGGAGCAAAAGGGTTTGTAGAAGTGTCAGGATGGTGTAGAGAATCCACATTTGCCGGGCAGAAGAAGTAAAGGTAAATGAAGTTTTATTGTGTGTAGGCCCTGGGACTTCTGCCACATAAAGATCCCGTCCCTCTATTCCGAGACTCGGTAATATGGCGATAAATAGCATAATAATCCCTAATCCTCCCAGCCATTGGGTCAGGGAACGCCAAAATAAGGTGGCATGAGGAAGTGCTTCGACATGATTCAGAATAGAAGAGCCAGTCGTGGTGAACCCCGACATGGTTTCAAAAAAGGCATCTGCAAAAGAAGGGATTGTATTTCCGATCATATAAGGAAGACTACCGAAAAGGGAGAAGATGATCCATACCATCGTTACCATGAAATAACCGTCTTTTTTGGCCAGTACCCGATCTTTGATTTTTATCAGTTTAGACAACAGGAAACCGGCACTCATGGTGATCAGGGAGGTATAAAAAAAAGCCGATGCATCGTGTTCACCATAAATTAAAGCAATCAGGACACATAACAATAAGAAGGCACTCTCGATTAGTAACAGCCTTCCCATCAGATTGGCGATAAAACGAAAGTTTATCATCTTCTGAAAAAATTTATTGGAAATATTTAATTACTTTTTTGACAGCATTTTGCAGAGCAAAGATCACTACCGTATCCCCGGCCTGTATCTGCACATCACCTTTAGCTATAATGGTTTCGTCGCCCCGGAATACTCCTCCGACAGTAGCATCGTCCGGGAAGTGAACATCTTGTAAAGAATACTTTGTGATTTTAGACCCAGGCTGAGCTTCCAGTTCGAATACTTCTGCTTCTGAAAAAGTTAAAAATTTCAGATGGCGGACATCGACATTCATGGTGTAACGGTAAATATGGGAGGCTGCAATCAGTTTGGTATTGATTAACGTACCGATTCCGATATTTTCTGCCAGGTCGATGTAATCGATATTTTCCACTTCGGCTACACTTTTCTTGACCCCCATTTTTTTAGCTAAGAGGCAAGACAATATATTGGTTTCTGAAGAACCTGTCAGACTGATAAAAGCGTCTACATTTTTAATACCTTCTTCCCTCAGTAAAGTAAGATCTCGTCCGTCCCCGTTAATCACCAGCGTAGATTTTAGTTTGTCGGCCAGTTGGATGCATTTTTCACGGTCTTTCTCGATAATCTTGACATGGTAATTTTTTTCCAGCAGAGAGGCTGTTTTTATACCTATTCTGGAAGCTCCGACAATTACTATATTTTTGATTTCAAATTGTTCTTTACCACATAAGGCGAAAACATTCGAAATAAAAGAAGGCCGGGTGACGATAAAAACCAGATCTCCATATTTCAATTCGTCGTTTCCCCGGGGGATGATGGTATGGTTGTGGCGTTTGATGGCAACGATCCGGAACTGATCGGCTCCATAGATTTCTGCCATTTTGATCAAGGTATGATTGAGGATAAGCGCATTATCCCAAAGTTTTATCCCTAGCAATTGCAGACGTCCGTCCGAAAACTCATGCATCTGCCTGGAACCGATTTGTTTTAGCGAAGCAACGATTTCTTCGGCTGCCAACCGTTCCGGATAGATCAGTGAATCGATACCGATAGAACGCAGGTATTCTGCATTTTCGATTTCCAGATATTCACTGTTATTGACCCGGGCGATCGTTCGTTTAGCTCCTAGTTTTTTGGCCAATATAGCAGAATTGATATTCTGATCTTCCTGAGGATTTACAGCAATATATAAATCACATTTTCCGACTTCTGCATCTTTCAGAGCACCGATTGAAGTACACGAACCGACGATAGAGAGGATATCGATCTGGCTTTCCAGATCTTCCAGTTTATCCTGATTTGTATCGATCAGCATAATGTTGTGTTCTTGCCGGCTAAGCATCTTAGCCAAATGTGTACCGACAGCTCCAGCTCCGGCGATAACGATGTTCATTGTTTGTGAAATATTTTGATTTCATTTTATTGGATTGCAAATTTACTGAAAATAATAGATTAAGCCAGTGTTTATACTAAAACTTTATCGGAGGGAATACCGGAAGCTTCCGGTTTCTGCCGTGTTGATGAGGGTGAGATGATGCTGACGGCAAAATTTGTCCCATAAACGAATGTTAAATGCTGTATTGGAACCGTCAAGGACTATTTGTGCCGGATATCGGTGTTCTTCAGGAGAAAATATTTTTTCCGGACTGAGATTATGGGTTACGATTAGTATCTGACCTTTCGTTAGGGGAAGATTTGAGGCGGATGCGATTGTTAGAGTGTCTTTTAAAGAACAGAGCTGTCCGGAATGATAGCTGAGTCCGTTACCCAGAAAGCCTTGATGGTCGGGTAATGACCGGAGATTGTTCTGAGCGATATAGGGTTGCGTTTGCGGTAGGCTGTCGGAAGTCCGGAGTAAATAAGTATAATATCCCTTATAATTCAGTATGATAGCACTTTTTTGAGGAAGTTGAAATACGATGATTTCCTGGCGATTGGCAAGATAAAAATGGGAGGATATATTCCAGCATAAGAGAATAAAGAGAGTGAACATGGAATATCTTCTCCATTTTTTCCCGGGTTTGGTAAAATAGAGATATAGAAAAATCAAACTGATATAGGACAATAAAACGGTGGGAACAGAGGGATACAAGTGATGCAGGTTGAAACTGTAAGGAGCGAAGATATGCAGAAATCCCATGATTATTTTTTCTGTCACTTCCGGAATCCAAGCCAGGTACTGACTGAGTAGAAAGGGGAGTATCAGACAAAGCATGGCGGCATAGAGCAGAAAAGTAGCTAATGGAACCGCGACCAGGTTGGCTAAGAAGCCGTTCAAATTGATCGTATGGAAATAATAGGCGCTGATAGGAAGAGTCGGCAATTGAGCTGCAATTGTAATACAGCAACAGGCATATATTTTAGCCGGAAAAAGGGGGAGCTTTCCGGCAAATCGATATAAAAAAGGATAAATAGTCAGTATACCGGTATAAGCGCTGTACGATAACAGGAAACTGAGTGAATACAAATTCGAGGGATGAAACGATAAGGTTAGAAAAGCTGCTGCTGCAACAGAGTTCAGAGGGGTATAGGATCGGTTGAAATATTGACCGATATGAATAAAAGAAAGGATCGTTGCAGCCCTGACAACGGATGGGGATAAACCGGTGAGACAAACGTAACACCAAAGAATCGGGAGTACCACAAAAGTAATTTTACGGGAAGGGAAACCGATACTTTTGAAAATAAACAGTATAAATAAGTAAATAGCACCGGTATGCAGACCGGAGACCGATAAAAGATGGACTGTTCCCGTCGAGATAAACAGATTTTGTACCTCGCTGTCGAGGTCGTTTTTATATCCCAGACAGAGAGCGTTTACGAGTTGGCAACAGGTAGAGTCTGAAAATAACCGATGGGTCTTACTTAGCCATTTCTTGCGAAGATGATCGAAAACGGTGTATAAATCGTCCGAATGACCGTTTTGCCGGATGGGACTAACCGGTAGTAGATGAAAAAAAACGTTTTTTTGTTTTAAATAGCGGGCATAACTGAATTCACCGGGATTGGCATTCTGTCGGAAAGGGAGTATACGGGCATTGAAATGCAGGGAGTCGCCAGGCATATAAATGGTATCGGTATAAAAATGACTGAGATAGTAGTTTTGATTGCTCACGGATAAGATCAGATTATGGTGTGGGAGTATTTCATTACACCGGCCATCGATGCGATAGATTTTGTCGGGAAAAGGAGTAAAAAGAGGCGGAGCAGAAATAACGAATCCGTAACTTAGGACCGTTACAATTAAAAATAGTTCTTTCCAGCCGGGAGACAATTGAAAAATGAAACTTAGTAAAACGAGAAACAGGCCGATGAAGAAACAGTAAATAGCCGCTATCAACGGCATATCGATAAGAATACCTCCGATAAGAGCCGCTAACAGATAGATAAAAGGATACTTATAATTGAAAGTTACACCTGCATAAAATAATTGAAAATTTTTCTTGTATAAATTACGGAAAAATTTTCAATTATCCAATATTTTGAGCGGTTTATTTGGGAAGAATTACCCGATAAGCAGGTTTGAATTTTCCGGTACTGATATTATTCAGCTTATTTTTCAGAATTCTCTTTTTTAAAGCAGACAGATGATCTGTAAACAGAATACCTTCCAGGTGATCGTATTCGTGTTGGATGATCCAGGCTTTAATACCGCAAAACTCCTCTTCGTGTTCTTGTCCTTGCTCGTCCATATAGCTGATTCGTATACAGTTGGGGCGTTTGACGTCTTCGTGGATGCCGGGGATACTGATACATCCTTCGTTGCGGCTGATTTCATCTCCCCAACGTTCGAGGATATGCGCATTGATAAAGGCTTTTCTGAAACCTTTACAATCAGGATCCATTTCTTCGAAAGCATTTGCATCGACAACGAATATACGGATATTTCGTCCGACTTGCGGAGCTGCCAGGCCGACTCCGTCTGCTTCGTCCATCGTTTGAAAAAGATCCCGGATGAATTTATCCAGTTCGGGGTATTCGGGGGTGATATCTTCTGAAATTTTACGTAAGATCGGGTGTCCGTAGACTACTATAGGTAAAAACATATATGTAAAGCTTTTAAATTTTTAAATTCCGTTGTTGTTCCATGTAAGAAGTCAGGATAATGGTTGCACTCATCGTGTCGATTAAAGCTTTATCCTGACGTGTCTTTTTTTTGGCACCTCCTTCTAAGAGGGCTTTATGAGCCAGAACAGAAGTAAAGCGTTCGTCATACATGACTATGGGGATATGCGGGAATCTGCGTTTCAAACCACTCAGGAAAGGCTTGATATAGGTCATACTTTCCGAGTCGCTGTTATCCATCTGTTTGGGGTGACCGACAACAAAAAGATCTACTTTTTCATGGGATAAATATGCTTCCAGAAATCGGAATATCTCTTGAGATAAAACGGTTTGCAAGCCTGTTGCTATAATTCCGCAAGGATCGCTCACTGCTAAACCGACTCTTTTTTTCCCGTAATCGATGGCCAGTATTCTTCCCACGTTCCTATTTATTTAGGATAACAAAGATATCTTCGTTTTTATTTTTCATAAGGTATTGTTCTCTGGCAAATTTCTCGAGATTATCTTTATTACTCAATAATTCCTTCATTTTCCGGTTATCTTCTTCTATCTTATTCTGGTAGTAAGCTTTTTCTTTTTTCAAAGTGGCGATTTTTCCTCGCAATTGCATTTTACCTACCAGGCTGTTCCGGTCAAAAAAAGCAAGCCACACCAAAAAAATAAGCAGGGTAATGGTATATTTGTTCATTAATCTGCTCACCCAAACGCTGTTACTCGTATTTTTATCCTTTTCTTGCATAGTTTTGCAAAGATAAGAAAAAACGATCAAAGTTCCGATTTTGCGCCGCATAATTATAAAAATCCACGGAATAATTATACCTGTTGTTGATTATCAAACGTTTGCAGTTGCTGAAAATCGTCATTTTGCTATTTTTCGAACAGCTTATTTTCCTAAATTTGTAGAGGAGGATGTGCTCCTGAAAGTAAAGAATATGAATCTGTCGTCTGGTTTTAGTTAAGAAATAAAATGAGAACGATGAAATTAGAAACAATTTAAAAGGAAATATATGGAAGAAAAGAAATTAGCTGTGATTGCTTTGGGGGGAAATGCCATACTGAGAGGCAATCAGAAAGGTACTGTCGAAGAACAGAACCAAAATATCCGGGAGACTTTGGAGAATCTGATTTATCTGGTTCGTGAAGGGTATAATCTGATTATTACTCACGGAAACGGTCCTCAGGTAGGAAATATCCTGATGAGTGACGATGCCGGAGTAAAAATGTATGGGTTACCTCCCATGACATTAGATATGTGTGTGGCTTATTCACAAGGTGAGATCGGCTATATGATCGAGAGAAATTTGCGGAATATACTCCGGGAACACGGACTTACCCGGCATGTTGTTTCTATGATTTCTCAGGTCGTTGTCGACGAGCACGATCCGGCATTACAAAATCCGACTAAACGGGTTGGTAGAATTTATACCCGCGAAGAAGCAGATAAATTGGCTGCAGAACATGGATGGATTTTTAAAGAAGAGATTAAAGTAGAAGGAGGGTGGAGAAGAGTAGTACCGTCTCCTGCCCCTATCGATTTTAAAAATGCTGCTTTGGTGGAACGGATGGCTCGTTCGGGAAGTATTGTGATCACCGGTGGAGGTGGCGGTATCCCTGTATATGTGGATGGGGAAGGAATGTTGCAGCCGCTCGAAGGAGTGATCGATAAGGATTTGGCTTCGGCAATGATCGGAGCAAGGGTGAAAGCCGATGAGTTGTATATTCTGACCGATGTCCCTTATATTTATAAAGATTTCCGTAAACCGACCCAAGAGGTTTTGGAGTTCCTCGATTATGCCGATGCGATGAAATATCTGGAAGCCGGGACTTTCGGAGAAGGAAGTATGGCACCGAAGATCCGGGCTTGTCTTTCTTTTGTCGAGAAAGGTGGACAGAAAGCGGTAATCACCGAAGCTACTAAGCTGGAAGATCGTCGTTACGGTTCTAAAATTACCATGCATTACGATTAAGAATAGGTGTACGAAATTAGTGTTAGAATTAGTTTATTTTTTATACTTTTGTCCATTACCAGGATTTTGGAATCTGAAATTTACAATTTAAAATAAAGAAGATTATGGCTTTTAATTTAAGAAACAGGAATTTTCTGAAGTTGTTGGACTTCACCCCCGCAGAGATTAAATACATGTTGGATCTGGCTGCCGATCTGAAAAGAGCAAAATATGCCGGAACTGAACAGCCCCGTTTGAAAGGTAAAAATATCGCTTTAATATTTGAAAAGACTTCAACCCGTACCCGTTGTGCTTTTGAAGTGGCTGCCTATGATCAGGGTGCTCATGCCACCTATCTGGGCCCTACCGGATCGCAGATCGGTGTGAAAGAATCGATGAAAGATACGGCCCGTGTACTCGGGAGAATGTACGATGGTATCGAATATCGTGGATTTGCTCAGGATATTGTTGAAGAATTGGCTAAATATGCCGGTGTACCTGTTTGGAACGGTTTGACCAATGAATTCCATCCGACTCAGATCCTGGCTGACTTCCTGACTATGTCGGAACATACCGATAAACCCCTGAACAAAGTAACTTTTGCTTATTTGGGAGATGCTCGTTTCAATATGGGTAATTCTTTGATGGTCGGTGGTGCTAAAATGGGTATGGATGTTCGGATTGTTGCACCTAAAGCTTTACAACCGGCTGCCGAATTGATCGCTACTTGTCAGGAGATTGCAAAGGAAACGGGTGCAACGGTGACTGTAACCGATAATGTAGAAGCCGGAGTGAAAGGATGTGATTTCTTATATACCGACGTATGGGTATCTATGGGAGAACCTGCCGAAGTATGGGCAGAACGGATTAAATTGTTGATGCCTTATCAGGTGAATGCAAAAGTGATGGAAATGACAGGAAATAAGAATTGTAAATTTATGCACTGTCTGCCCGCTTACCATAATCTGGAAACTCAGGTAGGTCGTGATGTACATAAACAATTCGGCCTGAACGGTATCGAAGTGACGGAAGATGTATTCGAATCTCCGAATTCTATCGTATTCGATGAAGCTGAAAACCGTATGCATACGATTAAAGCTGTGATGGTTGCCACTCTGGGTGACTAAAATGAACTCTCGGCAAAAGAAATGTGTCAGGTTTTCCCTGGCACGTTTTTTTGTTTTCAGTAACCGAAGGTTAACTTATTTTATTTGTCCTGCTATTTCTTTTTGGAATTTATAGATAGCAAAAGTACTGGCAGGAATGGTTTGCTACAGCGTTTTGCCGGAAAATTGAATCGGAAATTCGTCCGGTTGGATCAAATTGGACTGCTCCAGGGTGTTTTCTAGTCTCGGTTCATTGGACCGGAGTTGGATGCAAGTTCCGTTTGTCAGTCTTTCCTGGGGGGCAATCCGTCGAAATTGAATGCCAGCTTCTGAGGTTGCCCGGAAGTATCGACTACCTTCACAATAATTTCCCGGGTATCGTTATCCCAAACCGCGCTGGCAAAGAGGCCGTACTGATCGTCATTGCCGGCAACAGGCTTTTGATTCATCGTTAGGGGGAGTACCTGATTACCTTTATTTCTCGAAAATAGTTGTTGTACATAATAACTACTAGTGCGTACGGCATGTAGATTGTCGAACCAAATCATATCCGGTCGCCATTGCCATCCCTCTGTACGGGCAAAGAGAGGTGGTGCATAAGTGGCCATGTGGATTACGTCGGCGTTCCGTTCCATTCCCGTCATAAAGGCTGTTTCCAAAAGTGCTGCATTGAAATGATTCCATTTTTCCCCCGACCATGACAAGCATACTCTCCTGCGAAAACTTTAGGACCTTTACGGTCATATCGATCATACCGGTTACCTTGGGATAAAAACCAGCTTTCCGGTCTGTAAAAATATTCGTTGACCAGGTCTACTTGTAGGCGTTTTATTTCCGGCCATAGATAGTCGAATTGATCTCCTTAGGAATTCGGACCCGAACTGCCGATAATCTGAATTTCCGGATAGGTATTCCGGATGGTCCATTTCTGCCTGTATTTTGCCCCAGGTTGTACTCGGAGTATTGTTAGCGAACTCGATCAATTCCAAAGCATCCTGAATATAAGGAGCGAGATCGTCGGGAGCTATGTGAGTAGAAGCATTGTTATTCTGGAACTGGCAAGCCGGGCCATAGCTTAAAACCGGAAGTGGTGTCGCTCCGATTTCTTCGGCTAATTGGAAAAGCTCAAAAAATCCCCAACCGTAACTTTGGTAATTTACAGCTTCTTTCCCGTCAGGTATACGTGTCCAGACGCTGAAGCGGTATTGTTCTCCTTTTTTTACACCGATACCGAAATAACCTTCATTTTCCAGGCTTGTCCATTTATGGGGATAACCGGAGGGAGAGAGGCGAACATAATGAGGGTTGTATTCGAACGGACCGTCATTCTTTACTTCTAGCTTTCCGAATGTTTGCCAGCCCATCAAAGATTAAGGGAATTCGAAAGAGCGGTTTTTGATTAATTCTGCATACAATCCTCCGTCTGCACCATAATTGATGTCTTCAAAAAAGAGACCGTACATGGTAAGCTGAATGGGAGCTCCCGGTTTGTTGGTCGAAATGTTCATTTCGTGGATTTGACTTTGTACCAATAGGTGGGCGGACAAAAATAAGCCTGTAAATAATCTGTTGAGTTTTATCATTGTTTGGCAAATTTTGAATTTTATGTAATAATACATTCAAAAATTTATTTTTTAGGTAGAAAAATACTTGTAAAAGGTCAGTGTATAGCTAAACATTATAAAAACGTAATTTCAACACTTATGTTTGTTGTGCTGAGGGAGAAGGGATAATCAGCATAATTTTAAATCGATGAATTGGGGGAAATGTATAATTTTAGGTATATTGCAGACATAAATGTAAGGCAATAACCTTTGAAATTGACTTGAGCAAAAGCAAGTTGATAGGGGGTGGATAATTTTTTAGAAAGATGAGGAACGTTTGTATTTTTTTGCTTATGGTATGCAGTCTATACGCTTGCGAAGAGGGATGCGGAAATAAGGAAGTGAATGCAGATCTGACGATATCTTTTCCCCCTTCTGTTAACACACCTATCCTGGAATATATCGATACTGTAAAATACTTGAAATTGGAAGATAAAGACGAAGCTTTACTGGCTTATGTAAATAAAATGGTTTGCAGGGAAGATAAGATCTATCTGGGGGATTTTTCCAATCACAAAATAGTTGTCTACGATACAATAGGAAGGTTTCAGTATGTGATCGACCGGCAGGGGCGTGGCAGTGGAGAGTATCTTCAGATCAAAAGTTTTGCCGTCGACGACTCCTGTCTTTATGTGTTAGATACTTTTCTGCCCGGTCTTCATGTTTTTGACAACCGGACGGGGGCCTATGTTGCCAAGAAAAAAATGGCTTTTATTGCTTGGGATTTCGAGACTTTGAGTCGGGGACGGATGATTTTTACTTTTTGTTTTTTCAAAGATGGGCATTTACCTCCCTCTCAACCTTCTTATCGTCTTTTGATTACGGACAACGATCTGAATATTATTCAACGCCTGTTGCCTTTTGAGGAAGAAGGCGATCCTATAGGAAAAGAGGTCTATTTTACTTCAAACGACCGGGAAGTGGTTTTTAATTGGTGTATGAACGATTCGTTCGTTATACTGGATAAAGCAAATCCGGATAGTCTGAGAAGAATCCGGATCGATTTCGGTGTGAATCAGATTCCGGAATCTTACCGCGGGGACTATGACTTGATAATCGGAGGTTCTTGTAACTATATATACGAAACTCCGGTTGTTGACGGAGACTATATCGCAATGGAAGTAAGGAAAAAAGATTTGGACGAATGTTATCTTTTTCATGTACCGTCCGGGCAGTTGCTTGCAAATCCTTCCGAAGTTTCCTCTCCTTATATGGCTTTTCCGGATTGCTGTGATACTCAGGGACATTTTATCGAAGTGATCGTCAATAAAGAGTTTTACGACGAGCACGTCGAATCCGGTTTTCCCCGGGCTGATGCAGAGTTCGAAAAACATTTGGAGGATGGGATGGCTTTGTTAATTTATAAAATGAAAAAGTAACTTGGGTACTGGAAATACTCCGCGGCTAAGCTTAAAAATATTAAGCTGTCATCGAGACTTTTGGGTAATCCTTTATAGCCATAGTGTCAATGCGTTTACAGAGTTTGCGGGTAGGTATACCGTTTGTTTGTCTCCGGTACGAGGATATATTTTCGACATCATTTTATTTGTTTTTTAATAGTGTTTCTTTTCAGATAGACGATGGATTGTAAGGCCAATAAAATTACAAAAAGATATTCAGCTGTTAAGTATAGCGTTAGTGTGGTATTTGTACTGTTATTTAATCCATACAGATAAATTAAGTATATGCCTGTTGCGATGGCCTGAAATATAAAAGTGATCTTTGTTTTTCCGGTACCACCGACTGCATTGAGGTAAACATAACCGGGTAAAGCAAATGAATAATTCAGCAATGTGACAACCAAAGGTGCAACAGCCGATTGTATCAATGATTCATCGGTTGTATAGATTCCTATAATCGATCGGTGGCAGATCAGGACAATGCCAATCAAGGGGATACCGATGGAATACCCCAATTTTAGAATTTTTCGGCAGATAGGGAAGAGATTTGCTTTTTCTCCTGCTCCTATGGAATTACTGATTAATGCTCCGGTGGTGACAGCGAAGGAATTAACGATGACAAAAAATAGAGCGGAGACACTTCTGGTGATATTAGAAACAGCTAATTCGGTTTTGCCTAAATGTTCGATACCTACAAAAAACAGGAACCAGGGAGCTACACTGATAAAAGCATGAAACATGCTCCATACCGATAATTTGAGTACTGCGATGAGTAATTGTCCATCATAGACTGTCCGTAAACCATATTTTATTTTGTCTATTTTTATCCACATATAGATGCATAAGGTAATGAAAGAACCTCCTTCTGCCAGTGAAGAGGCGATAGCCGCTCCGGATATGCCTAAATGCTGCATGAATATCAGGAAGTAGTTGAGAGGAATATTGATCCCTATTGCAACGATAGCTGCTCCTGATAGAGCCCGGGTATACGTTATGCCGACAAGGAAGGAACGTATAGCTAAAAAAGGAAATGAAAACAATAATCCCAGGCTACGCCAATCCAGATATCGGATAATTGCCTGGTAAATTTCGGGAGAATTGATCGATCTTTTGAAAATGACTGGCGAAACGATATGTACCGTTAGGTAAAGAAAGAGGGCTAGTCCCATTAGAAACAATAACCCTTGAAAAAATATTTTGCCTGTTTCTTGGTAATCTTGTTCTCCGTTTTTTCGGGCAATCATCACTTGCAATCCGATACTGAATCCGAACCCAAGCATATAAACGGCCAGATAATAAATTCCGGCAATGGCAGAAGCTCCTAATTCTATTTCTCCGACATGGCCTAAAAAGGTTGCATCTGTAATATTGATCAGTTGTTCCATTAAAATGCTCATCATCACCGGAAAGTTGATGAGCCAGATTTGTTTATAGGTATAATTCATCGCTCAACTGTAAATAGTACGATCTGACTTGCTGTACACAAGCAGTTGCTTCAGTTCGTAAATTCATAAATAAAAAGATATAAAACTCAGGACAAATTTCTGGAAGTATTTGTCTGATAGCTGAATAGCTTTATTATGTGGAGCTATTCGTCGAGCGTAGCTATATACAGAGTTTCATTGGAAGTGAATACTTTTTGTTAATCGATTGCAGGACAAAAGTATAGAAAATAATTCTGTTTCGATGATCGTGTTTCCAACTTTTTTAGAATCGAGTTTATTTTATTAAAAACAAAAATAACTTTGCAAAAATGAGAAAAGAAGATACATACACACTTTTAGGGACACTATTTTCGGATACTTTAGCTTGGGTGAGTGGAAAAAGAAAAAGTCCCAAAGTATTAAACCTCAGGACTTTTCTTATTTTTTCCGTCTTTATCAGGCGGTGCGGACGGGACTCGAACCCGCGACCCCAGGCGTGACAGGCCTGTATTCTAACCAGCTGAACTACCGCACCAAAATTATTTTCATCATTTCAAAAAAGCGGTGCGGACGGGACTCGAACCCGCGACCCCAGGCGTGACAGGCCTGTATTCTAACCAGCTGAACTACCGCACCTTTTTTATTTATGCATCAAACAACCGCTGTTGTTCTCAATTGCGAGTGCAAATGTAGGACGTTTTTTTGAATCTGCAAATATTTTATCAAAAAAAGAGAAGAAATTTTGTGGAAATTATTTTGTCGCTGTAATAAGAAATTCAGAATGAGAAGGTTGAATAGAACAATGAGAAATGGAAAATAAATCTTGGGAAAAAATGTGCTTTTTTGACTTTTTCATTAACTTTGGCCTTAGTTAAAACAAATAATAAACTGGATTTGTTTTCAGGTTAGTCCGGTGACAGACTAATGTGTAAATATTTAAAATTATTAAATCTAAATCATTAATAATGAACGTACCAGCAGAATTAAAGTACACCAAAGAACACGAATGGATTCGTGTAGAAGGTGAGGAAGCAGTTGTAGGAATCACAGACTATGCTCAAAGTCAATTGGGCGATATCGTTTTCGTTGAATGTGAAACAGTCGGAGATGCATTGGAAGCAGGTGAAACTTTCGGTACCATCGAGGCTGTGAAAACTGTTTCTGATCTTTATTTACCGGTGGCAGGTGAAGTGCTCGAATTTAATGAAGAGCTCGAAGGTGAACCTGAATTAGTGAATAAGGATCCATATGGAAAAGGATGGATTGTAAAAATTAAAATCAGTGATGAGACTGAATTGGATGGACTGTTGAATGCTGATGCATACAAAGCGATAATTTAAGTCCTTGGAATGAGATAATTAAGGCTGTATTACGTGTAAGTAATACAGCTTTTTTTATGTATATTAGGCAGACTAACTGATTTTTTATAATTTTGAATTTCTATTGAAATGAAATCTAAAATTTAAAGATATGACTTTGATAAAATCAATTTCGGGTATCCGGGGAACTGTCGGTGGTTGTCCCGGAGATAATCTTACCCCGCTGGATATCGTGAAGTTTGTTTCTGCCTATGCAACCTGGCTGAAGACAGGTGCCGGGAAAAAAAAGGCTAAAATAGTTCTGGGTAGGGATGCCCGGGTGTCGGGCGATATGTATGCCAAATTGGTGGCTGCAACATTGACGGGTTTGGGACACGATGTGGTCAATATCGGTTTAGCCACGACGCCGACAACAGAGATTGCTGTGACTGCCGAGAAAGCGGATGGAGGTATCATTCTGACAGCCAGTCATAATCCAAAGCAATGGAATGCGCTGAAATTATTGAATAGCCGGGGAGAATTTTTATCGGCAGCCGATGGGGAACAAGTCTTGAAATTGGCGGCAAAAGAAGAGTTCGAGTATGCTGAGGTGGATGAATTGGGTACTGTTGTAGAAAAGGATTATACCCCATATCATATCGATCAGGTGCTGGCGTTAAAATTAGTGAATCGGGATGCGATAGCTCAGGCTGATCTTAAAGTTGTCGTGGATGCGGTAAATTCGGTAGGAGGTGTTGTCATTCCGGCTTTATTGCGGGCCTTGGGGGTAAAAGAGATCATTGAATTGAACTGTGAACCTACCGGACATTTCGCTCATAATCCGGAACCGATACCTGAAAACCTGACTCAGATTGCTGCTAAAATGAAAGAATCCCGTGCAGACCTGGGAATCGTGGTCGATCCGGATGTCGATCGGCTGGCTTTGATCTCCGAGAACGGTGAAATGTTCGGAGAAGAGTATACCTTAGTGGCAGTAGCTGATTACGTATTGAAACACACCCCAGGCAATACCGTGTCTAATTTATCTTCTTCCAGGGCTTTGAAAGATGTGACAGAAGCTTATGGACAACAATATCATGCTGCTGCAGTGGGAGAAGTGAATGTGGTTGCCGAGATGAAACGAACGCATTCGGTGATCGGTGGAGAAGGGAATGGTGGTGTGATCTACCCGGAAAGTCATTACGGGCGGGATGCTTTGGTCGGAGTTGGATTATTCTTGTCCCATTACGTTGCCCAGAGCAAGAAGATGACCGAATTGAAAAGTACCTATCCGCCATATTTTATCTCGAAGAATAAGATGACCCTTTCCCCCGATATGGATGTAGATAAAATTCTGGAAGGACTGAAAGAGAGATATGCCACAGAAAAAGTGACAGATATCGACGGGGTAAAAATCGATTTTGCACAAGGATGGGTGCATTTACGGAAATCGAATACTGAACCGATCATCCGTATTTACTCGGAAGCTAAAGACGAGGCTGCTGCCAATCAATTGGCAGAGGAAGTGATTGCCGCAGCTAAAAGTACGTTTTAGAGCGTGAGAAATTGAACTGTAAGCAGTGACCGTAAGGCTTATTTATCGTTTTCCGGATAAACCGGAAAACGATAGGCTGTATATTATTCGACATATAATACCAAGCCTTTCAGGTATTCGCCTTCCGGGTGGTATATGCTTACCGGATGATCTGCCGGTTGGGTTAACTGGTGGAGGATACGTACTTTCCTTCCTGTGTTGGCTGCTGCTGTGAATACGGTCTGACGGAACAGTTCCTTAGTCATGACTTGTGAGCAGGAGAAGGTGAAAATGATCCCACCGGGTTTGACTACTTCAATGCCTTTCCGGTTCAGTTTTTTATATCCCTGGATGGCATTGTTGAGTACATTCTGATGTTTCGCGAATGCCGGAGGGTCTAGAATGATCAAGTCGTATTTATTGTGAGATTGTTCCAGAAATCTGAAAGCTTCTTCTGCAAATGCTTCATGCCGCCTGTCTCCGGGAAAATTGAGTGCTACGTTTTGTTTGGCCAATTCGATCGCCCGGGTGGAGACATCTACGGAATGTACTGATCGGGCACCTCCCCGCATGGCATAAAAAGAGAAACCTCCGGTGTAACAAAACATGTTTAAGACCTGTTTATTACCGGCATATTTTTCGAGCAGATGTCGGTTTTCCCGTTGGTCGATAAAAAAACCGGTTTTCTGGCCTTCTAACCAGTCGACATTGAATTTTAACCCATTTTCCTGTGCTATAAAATGATCCGCTTTCCCGTATAAGTAACCGTTATGTGGATCGATCGCCGCTTTGTAGGGAAGGGTAGATTCCGATTTATCGTAAATGGCGGTTAATCTGTTTCCTAAAGTTTCGAGTAGGGCCCGGGTGATATTTTCCCGTTCCAGGTACATACCTACGGAGTGGAATTGAACGACAGCAACACCGGCATAATAATCGACGACTAATCCGGGAAGATTGTCGCCTTCTCCATGGATCAACCGGAAAGTATCGTTGTCTGCTCTGTCGGTCAAACCGATAGCTCGGCGCATGTGATAGGCTGCTGTAATTCGTTGTAGCCAAAAAGAATAACCGATTTCTTCATCTTCAAAAGTGAGAATTCGGACTGCGATAGAACCGATCTGGTAATGCCCTGTCGCCAGATATTGATTGTCCGAACTATAGACTCTGACCAGGTCTCCTTCCTGTAATTTCCCCTCTGTTTTGGCGATTGCCCCTGAGAATATCCAAGGATGATAACGAAATACCGAACGGTCTTTTCCTGGTTTTAGTATGATTTTATTCATAAGATGAAGCATAACTGATTACTGGACTGCAAAAATAGATAAAAAACTTTGATCTGTTTCTTTAAAAGTCGATATTATAACCCTAAACCGAACGATTGCGTAATACACAAAGAATATTTGAGAGATAGTTTCTTGTTTTTGTTGGAAAAGTTCTTAAAAATTCATAAATTGCGAATATTGTCGGGGTATGTAATTTTGAGCTGAAGTGCCCCCTAAGAAGTTTAATACGATAAATACAAATAGATGAGACTTAAAGTATTGGGTTCTGCTGAAGATGCTTTGCGTGCAATGACAGAACAATTGATAGAAAAAATGAATATGCGGGGAATCTCTCCGTTCCATTTAGCATTGTCGGGTGCCGGTACGGCCCAACAAATGTTCGGGCTTTGGATTCGGGAATACCGGGAGAAGATAAAATGGGAGCAATTGAGGTTTTATTGGGTGGATGAGCGATGTGTTTCTCCTGATGATGAGGAGAGTAATTTCAAACATGCGGATGAATTATTATTCCGGCCTTTGGATATTCCACATGCCCATGTCCATCGTATTCATGGCGAACGGGAGCCTGAAGTAGAGGCCGAACATTATTCGGAATTGGTGAAATGGGAACTACCCGGATATGCCTCTTGTCCTCGTTTTGACGCAATCATTCTGGGAATTGGAGAGGATGGACATACTGCTTCTATTTTTCCTTCAACGCCGGAATTACTAACGGCAAAATGTTGCTATAAAGTATCCCAACATCCGGAAAGTGGACAGAAAAGAATTACAATGACAGGTAGTTTGATATTGAATGCGAAACTACTTCTTATCCCTGTATTGGGAAATGCAAAGACAAGCATTTTACAAAGAGTGATCAATGCAGAAGAAAACTCGGTCCTCCCTGCGGCTTATATTATCAATCATGCGCCGGAAGCGATGATCTTTACAGATTTGCAAGTAAGTCTGGAGTAAAAAAGCATTTTGTATTCTGAAAGTCATATACCTCGGGTCAGGATACCGCTGGGGTGGAGATATTGATATCTTCAAAACGATAGACTATCGTATGTATTTATCTGCCGGAGGTATATGTGCTGACTTTTAAAAGAATACAAAATGCTCTTTTATTTAACATTCAAGCATTTCTTTGGCTTTTTCCAGGATCGTAGTATCGTCTAATTTTACTATGCCCCCATTCGGACCTTGCTCGATATGTAAACCGACAGCCTTGCCCTCATCATAATGGTCTCCACCGAAATAATTACGTACTGTTTCTACGTCGAGTCCCAGTTCGTCCGCAATTTTTTGCATACTCCCTGAGGGCAACATGTCTTTGATTTGTCTCAACTCATTGAAGGTAATCATTGTAGTCATATCTCAAAAGTTTTATGGTTTATCAGTGGAATAAATATAGGACTAAATCTCTGAATAAACAAGTAAAACGTTTGCGAATTTCACATAAAAAAATTAATAAAATCAATTATTTGTGTAATCTATTGATATTAAGTGTATTTCTGTAATACTCAGAATGTCTGTGAAAATTGTTTCCTTACCGGATAACTTTTTGTACTTTTGTAGAGAAAAAACAGGATCGGTCGGATCTTATCCGGCCGATGAATTGAATTTCTAATGCATTGTATACATGACTTTTAATGAATTGAATATTAGCAAACAGATCTTGATGGCTTTGGAAGATGCCGGATTTGAACAACCGACACCGATTCAGGAACGGGCTTTCCCTGTCATTCGTTCCGGAAAGGATGTGATTGGAATAGCCCAGACGGGGACCGGTAAAACTTTGGCTTATCTGATTCCTTTGCTGATGAAACTTCATTATGCGCAGGGAAATTACCCACGTGCATTAGTGATTGTACCTACCCGTGAGTTAGTGGTGCAGGTATGTGAGAGTGTAGAGTTGCTGACGGAGTATATGGATATCCGTTGTGTCGGCATTTACGGAGGAACGAATATCCGGACACAGCAAGCTGCGGTATACGAGGGAGTCGATTTGTTGGTAACGACTCCGGGACGTTTTATGGATATTTATATGAATGGCATTATCCGTACCCCTCAGATTAAGACTGTGGTTGTCGATGAGGCTGACCGATTGATGGATATGGGGTTTATGCCTCAGCTCAGAAGTATTCTTGAGGTAGTACCCGAGAAGCATCAGACTTTACTGTTTTCCGCGACCTTTTCAACTACAATTGCTGAATTGGCAGCAGAATTTTTGGCTCCGGAACCGGTCCGGATAGAGACAGGTAACCCGACGACTCCGGTAGAATTGGTTACCCAGCTGCGCTATGATCTTCCTAATATTCAGACTAAAATCAACTTATTGAAGTTACTTCTCACGGATAAAGAAGAATTTCGCAGGGTCATGATATTTACCGAAACAAAGAAAAATGCCGATCGGATTGTGGAGAGACTGGGCGACCACTGGAAGGGGGAACTGAGTGTACTGCATTCGAATAAGGCCCAGAATTCCCGATTGAATGCTTTGAAAGTATTTAAAGAAGGAAAGACTCGGATCATGGTTTCTTCAGATGTTGCGGCACGTGGAATCGATGTGCAGGATGTCAGCCATGTCATCAATTTCGATATACCTTCTATTCCTGAGGAGTATATCCACCGCATCGGACGTACTGCCCGTGCCGGAAAGGAAGGAACGGCTATCAGCTTCGTGACAGAAAAAGAAGAGCCGAAATTCGAAGAAATCGAAAAGCTGATCGGGCAGCAGGTCGAATGGGCTGCCTTACCGGAAAATCTGGTGATCTCAGATGTCTTACTTGACGACGAAAAAGTACAGACTTCGAATATTGTCTATCAAAAAGGTAAACCGAAAGGTGGTGGAGCTTTCCATGCCAAATCAGCCAAAAATAGTAAAACGCCCCAAAAAGTACGTAAAGACCGAACCAAAGAGGGAAGACGGAAAAAGTAGGAAAGGCTGAAAGCAATAAAGCTAAATGCTATAGGCTAAAAGCTGAAAAAATAATTTTAACTTTGCGTCATAGCCTCTAGTCTTTAGCTTCTAGCCTCTAGCCTCTAGCCTCTAGCCTTTAGCCTCTAGTTTTATCACTTTTATTGTATTTCTGCCTTGACGATTTTTAAAATCTGATCTCCTTTCAGGTCCGACGAAATATAATGCTCTAAAATTTTTCGGGCCAGATCGCTGGCTGTTGCTTGGGGAGGACAGGAGGTGGCTGCACTATTGATCAGCGTAATGATATTATCCTTGAAATTGACCGTGACCTCCCAGGCATTTTCGCTTAAATAAAGCTGCTGGGAAAGATTATATTCAAATTCTTTCCGAATTTCGTTGATCAGTAATAATTGATATTCCTGATAAGGAAGAGAGGGAGAAAGGGTACGGGGGATAAACGAATCCGGCTTTATTCTTTCAATAAATAGAATAATCCTTTCATAAGCTAATAATTTCAGATTAAATAGCGTTTGTGAAGTAGACGACGTATTCGCTTGCTTTTCCTGAGTAGTTTGCTGTACCTGTTTATTTACCAGAATTTCTAGTAAAGCAACAGCCTTCCTGACCAAGGGATACAGTAAAATAACAAATAAGACAAGGGGAATCAAAAAGTAAGTGGTGATGTTCATCGTCTTTATTTTTTGCAAATATAAAAGATATAGCTTGTTTTTAAAAATTTCTTATCGGCTGTTTTGAAAATAACTATTGAAGTAGTTGTATAATTATTTTTATAGTTGTGCGTTTGTGTAACGATACTTGGATGGGATAACTAAAAATGAGTGAATAATGAATAAAATGGAGGAATTAACGAAGGCAGAATTGCAAATCATACAAATCCTTTGGAATATCGGTAAGACTTATTAATATTATCCTTTGGTCAATCGGGAGGATTATATGGAACGGTATATGAATAGTGTGGTCAATAATTTTTTTAGTGGTTCGGTGAAAGTTGTAGTATCTTTTTTGTTCAAAACTTGTCATTTCTAAATTATTTTATATTTTTGCAATCGTATGCAGCGCAGTGGAAACATATTGCCTTTAAACCGGCTTTTTCTGAATATCAAAAAGCGCGATGAGTTTAATTTCTGAAACTCATTTATTCTTGTTGTTCTATATTTTCTGTTTAAAAGGTCCTGAGGTGAGGATGTCTGTAAAGAGTTATAGATAACTTTCCGGTTTTGTTTTGTTATTTTTTGTTTAAAACTTAATTTATATTGTTATGGAATTACCATTTTCAGAATCATTTCGGATTAAGATGGTGGAAACCATCCGTAAAAGTACACGTGAAGAACGTGAACAATGGATTAAAGAGGCTAAATACAATCTTTTTAACCTGAAAAGCGACCAGGTATTCATCGATCTGCTGACCGATTCGGGTACCGGGGCTATGAGCGATAAACAATGGGCTGAGCTGATGTTGGGAGACGAAAGCTATGCCGGAGCCCGTTCTTATTATAAGATGAAGAATGCTATCAAGGAAATTCTGGGATTCGATTATTTCTTACCGACTCACCAGGGACGTGCTGCGGAGAATGTTTTATATTCTACCATTATCAAAGAAGGAGATGTGTTGCCGGGCAATTCCCATTTCGATACCACGAAAGGACATATTGAATTCCGGAAAGCTTTGGCTATCGATTGTACTATCGACGAAGCAGCTGATACGCAGTTGGAAATTCCGTTTAAAGGCAACATGGATCCTGCCAAGCTGGAGGAAGTATTGAAAAAATATCCCAAAGAAAAGATCCCTGCAGTCGTATTGACCGTTACGAATAATACCGCCGGAGGTCAGCCCGTATCTATGCAGAATATTCGGGAAGTATCTGCCCTTTGTAAAAAGTACGGAGTGAACCTGCAGATCGATTCTGCCCGTTTTGCAGAGAATGCTTATTTCATTAAAACAAGGGAAAAAGGGTATGAAAACAAATCCATCAAAGAGATTGTAAAAGAAATGTTCTCTTATGCCGATATCATGACCATGTCTTCGAAAAAAGATGCGATTGTGAATATGGGTGGATTTGTAGCATTCAAAAGCGAAGAGTTGTGGAAAAAATGCCAGATGTTCTGTATCATGAACGAGGGGTTTATTACCTATGGCGGAATGTCGGGCCGGGATATGAATGCTTTGGCACAGGGATTGGATGAAGGTACTGAATTCGAATACCTCGAAACCCGGATTAAACAGGTGGAATATTTGGGGGCGAAATTGGATGAATACGGAATACCTTATCAGCGTCCTGCCGGTGGACATGCGATTTTTGTGGATGCCAAGAAAGTACTTACTCATGTACCGAAAGAAGAATTTATCGCTCAGACGTTAGGAGTAGAGTTGTATCTTGAAGCCGGAATCCGTGGTGTGGAGATCGGTTCGATATTGGCCGACCGGGATCCGGTAACCCGCGAAAACCGTTATCCCCGCCTGGAATTATTAAGGCTGGCTATTCCGCGCCGTACTTATACCAATAATCATATGGATGTAATAGCTGTTGCACTGAAAAATGTATATGATCGCCGCGAATCCATTACCCGTGGTTATGTAATTACGAAAGAATTTCCGATCATGCGCCACTTTACTGTCGAATTGGAAAAGGCAAAATAATTAGATTAACAACGATCGTAAAAAGGCGCCCCGCAAGGCGCCTTTTATTTTACCGGCTTTAAGTATAAAGCCGTAATTTATAAACTTCCGGTCAATAACTGATGAATCCACTTCTGAAGATTCCGGATTGTGAGGTGGGAACAAGAGTTCCGGAGAAAGTCAGGTTATTACCGTTCATCATCGGGTAAACCGTTGCATTGGCATAGTTACTGCCTGCACTCAGATTGACCACAACCTGGGCGGTTAAAGCGATTCCGTTCACATAGAAGGAATAAGTGATATTTCCATGTTTATCCGTATTGGTGGTGATTTGTGAAGGAGTACCCTGTACGGTGATTCCACCAAGACCGTTCGGACCGGCAATGCCGTTGAAAGCTAACTGTACATACACGGTATTGCCTTTAAATTGGATGAAGTTGGTATTGTCGGATACAGGTATAGCTGAACCTCTGGGGCCATAAAGTGTACTGGCCATTAATACCCAATTCCGGTCTTTCAAAGCATCTACAGCAGCGTTGAAAGCTTGTTGGTTAGCAACCTCACGGGCTTTCTTGCGAAGATCCCGCTTCACTTGTCGTTGTTGTTGTTTGGTTAGCTCCTGATAATGAGTCGGAGTTTGTGTTCCTTGTACCTGTGCTTCGCTATGGAAAGCGGGCAGCATAAATACAGATACCAGCAATAAAAATAATACTCGTTTCATAATAGGTCGTTTTTATTTAGTTGTTTTATATTATATCCGGTTATTCAGATTGTTATCATATATCACCGTTTATTAATTTCCCTCATATACGTGTTAATTTCTCCAATAGTTTTCAACCTGTATTTAAAAAAGTATAAAACTTCGTTTCTGTCATGTCAGTAAAAAAGAGTACTTTTGTCAGAAATAGCTGTTAGGAAAGGTTTTGCATATTTTATGCCATATTGGGAATGACGCTTCTAAAAAAATGATAAAATTGATTTTATAAAACGATAAATTCTGGCTATCATGGAAACTTCTGAGGTAATTTGCGCTGTATCGACGGCTCCCGGAATCGGAGCTATCGCAGTTTTGAGAATGTCCGGGACGGGTTGTATCGCTCTTACCGACCGGATTTTCGAGTCTCCATCCGGGAAAAAACTGACCGGCGCGAAAGCGAATACAGTGCATTTCGGCAGGATCCTTGAAGAAGGTTGTTTGTTGGATGAAGTCCTGGTGACTATTTTTCATGCACCTCATTCATTCACAGGGGAGGAGTCTGTAGAAATCGCTTGTCATGGCTCCTTGTATATCCAACAGCGTTTATTGCAGCTGTTGGTGAATCAGGGGGCCCGGCTGGCTACTCCCGGCGAATTTACGCAACGGGCTTTCCTGAACGGAAAAATGGATTTGTCGCAGGCAGAAGCGGTTGCAGACTTGATCGCCTCTTCTTCGGCTGCATCGCATCGGATGGCTCTGAAGCAAATGAAAGGTGGCTTTTCAGCTGAATTGATGAAATTGCGGGCCGAATTGTTACATATTACTTCCTTGCTTGAGTTGGAGCTGGATTTTTCAGAGGAAGATGTTGAATTTGCCGATCGTTCGGAATTGAGACGTATTGCCGGAAATATCGATGAATTACTGACCCGCTTGTGTAGATCTTTTTCTTTGGGAAATGTGATTAAAAATGGGGTACCTGTAGCTATTGTCGGCAATACGAATGTAGGAAAGAGTACCTTGTTGAATGCTTTGTTGCGTGAGGACCGGGCTATTGTGTCGGATATTGCCGGTACAACCCGGGATGTGATCGAAGATACGATCAATTTGAATGGAATCACTTTCCGTTTTATCGATACGGCCGGTATACGGGCCACCTCGGATGAGGTCGAAAATATCGGGATCGAAAGGACTTTTGCTAAAATCGGTCAGGCTAGTGTCGTCCTGTTATTGACCGATCTGAATCGGGGAGTAGAGTCTTTCGAAGAATATTATCATCAGGTGAAATCCCGCCTCACTTCGGATGCAAAGTTAATCATCGTCCTTAATAAAACCGATCAGGTAGAAGATTTATTGACGCCTCAGGAAACCATCCGGCTTTTTACTTCCGGTGAAGAGATTATTCCGATTTCAGCCCGTACCGGAGCAAATCTGGATCGCTTGATTCAGGAATTGACCCGGACTGTAAATCTAAATACCCTCAATACTTCCGATGTCATCGTCAGTAACGTCCGTCACTACGAAGCCCTTCGTAATGCCCGCACAGCCATCGAGCGTGTGAACGAAGGTCTTGAATCCGGACTCAGTGGCGAATTCATCTCTCAGGATATCCGTGAGTGTCTTCATTATCTTGGTGAAATTACCGGCGAGATTACTACGGATGAGGTTCTGGGTAATATTTTTAAGAATTTTTGTATCGGCAAATGACGGCTTGTAAACAGCCATAAACAACCATAGCCAATTAGAAGAAAGCCGCTGAGAACCAGTGGCTTTTCTTTTTATGTAGTTTTCAGTCAATTCTGACTGGTTGCGGATTTCCAGCATCATTTTGTACCATAATTCTACCGCTGAACAAATAAACGGACACTTCGCACTCATCATAGCGACATCTTAGGCACGATGTGAGACGCTATGAGAATGTGTAAAACCGCTATAGAAGACACAGTGTGAGACGCTGTGAGAAATTGTGAGACGCGTTGAGACAGAATAGGCGAAATTAAAGGCGACTAATATATGGAAATCCAGAGAAAATGCCAGTGGTGCGGCAAACCATTTATAGCACACACGATGGTAACACGTTATTGCAGCAAATCGTGCAATGAAAAAGCGTACAAAGAGAAGAAGCGGAAGCAGAGGTTACAGGAATACGAGGAACGGCAAAATGAGCAGCCTATGCAGGAAGTCGGTATCGTGGGAAGCAAATTGTATCTCTCCCCTGCCGAAGCCGCTACCCTTTTAGGTATCAGCCGTGCGACCATCTATCGCCACATGGCTGTCGGAATCATCCGGGCTTTACAACTTCGTGGGCGTACTATTATCCGCAAGTCTGACATTGAAAAGATGTTCGACAACGCACCCGGCTACAAGAAGCGCAGCTATGGACGGAAGCAGACTGCACTCTATTACACCACGAATGAGGTATTGGAGAAATACCAAATCCAGAAGAAAACCCTCTACCGCAGATGCAAGCTGTATAACATTCCGAAGATTGAGGAGGGCAATCGAGTGTTCTACAACCGTAGTCTTATAGACAAATACTTTGCAGATCTTGCCGAGGATATCAATCCAGCAAGCTATTATACGCCGGAGCAGGTCATGGTGAAATATAATATGAGCCGCAATGCAGTTGTCACCTTTGCCATGCGACACAATATCCCCCGAATTAACCGCCACCATGAGGTATATTATTCCCGTGCCCATATAGATGCGATTAAAGAAAAGCAGGAGAAGCTGAATCCCGACTATTATACCTACGATGAAATCACCGAGAAATACGGACTTACCAAGATTAATATCAGCTACTATGTCAACAAGTACGACATCAAGCGGTTCAAGCAAGGAAGCCGGACAATGGTGCTCTGTTCGGAGTTTGACAAAATCTATATTGAGCATCGTGATGGAACATATACGCCCAAGAAACGGGAAAAGAAAAGCGACCGGCAGAAAGAGACTTTTGTAATCCCCGAAGGCTATTACTCATCCGAGCAAATTGCAACGACCTATCAGATGAACAGGAAAACCATTTGCAGGCTGTGCCGTGAAAACGACATCCCTAAAATCAGTCATGGTGGGTTCAACTATTACGAACAACTGTCAGTTGACCGATTCTTTGCCAAGTACAAAGCGGCTGACAATATCAAGGAATGGATTGGTGCGGAGCAAATGGAAGAAATTTACGGCATGAGCAAAAATGCCCGATGTTCGTTTGTGCATCGCCATAAAATCCCCTCCCGTGTTGTTTATGGCAAAGTCCAATATTCCAAAGGCCATATCGACATCATCAAAAACGGTGGCTTTGACCAACGGGAAAAGTATTACAGCGTAACCGAAGCGATGGAAAAATACGGCATTCGCAGGGATGATGTCTACAATTATGCGAGGTATAACAGCATACGGAAGATGCACCACGGCAAGTCGATGTTCCTGCTGAAAGAGGATTTTGACAAGGTTATGGCTGAAAAATCCGGCATCTGAGAATTATTCTGCACAGACAAGAATCATTTTCAGCAATGGCAGTCATCAGCATTGTTTCATTGTATTGGTTTGCAACAGATTAATCACCAAATAAACGATTAAGCCGAGAGCAATCAAACTTGTTTGAATTGCCGAGGCGAGAGTGATTGTAAACGAACGAAGTGAAGTTTAAATTTTATCATTATGCACGAATGTAAAACTGTAACATTGAGGACAAGACCTCTAAAGAAAAACATGTTGTCGTTCTATCTGGATTATTATCCCGGTTATCGCGACAAAGAGAGTATGAAGGTAATCCGTCATGAGTCTTTGGGCATCTACATCTATGCCGACCCTAAAAATCAACGGGAACAGAACTTCAATGCCGTCATGTCGGAAAAGGCGGAAGCCATCCGATGCAGACGTTTTGAATCCATCGTCAATGAGCGGTATGATTTCTTTGACAAGAGCAAGATGAAAGGAGATTTCCTTGCCTATTATAAAAAGACACTCCGCAAGCACGACCAGAAATGGGAGTTCGTCTATCTGCATTTCTGCAATTTCGTGGGCGGGAAATGCTCATTCGAGGAGATTGATGTGGACTTATGCAACAAGTTCAGGGAGTATCTGCTCAATGCGAAGCAACTGAGACGTCCGGAGCGTCCCATATCACGCAATTCAGCCGTGGGCTACTGGTCCACATTCAGAGGATTCCTCAAAATACTCTATCGCAATAAACTGATTCATTCCAATGTAAACGATTTCTTGGAGAAAATAGAGCCGGAAGATGTGGTCAAAGACTATCTCAGCGTAGAAGAACTGTACAGATTGGCAGAAACGCCCTGCAAGATACCGGTTCTGAAAACCGCCTCGTTGTTCTCTTGCCTGACAAGTTTGAGAATAAGCGATATTCTCACATTGCGGTGGGAAGAAATCGTTGACTTTGCAGCCGGAGGAAAATGCGTATATACTGTCACTCAAAAGACAAAGACAGAAGATATCATCCCCATTAGTGACGAAGCCTTGCAATTAATCGGCTATTCCCCGGAAAAGACAGGGCTGGTATTCAAAGGATTGAAAAGATGCTGGACGCAATACCCCATGAAAGAGTGGATTCGAACTGCCGGTATCACCAAAAACATCACGTTCCACTCGTACCGGAGAACATTTGCCACCTTGCAGGCTGCTACCGGAACTGACATCCGGACCATTCAAAGTATCATGGCGCACAAGAGCATCACCACTACCCAACGATACATGAAAGTAGTGGATAGCAACAAGCGAAAAGCCAGCAATAAAATCTCCCTGATTCGTAAGAGATAACGGGCATAAACACCGCTTTTTATATGGTTAGAGTATGATTTCTGAGTATGATTCATATTCTAACCATAATTATTTATAAATATCTGTCCAACAACCATTAGTATTTATGGTTATATGGAAATTAGTGCTGAACTTTGTGTCATAAAATTGTAAACTATCACAACTATATGGAGAATAATGTACATGTTCAGAAAACAGCGGACATCAGTAGTCTGGTTTGTGTGGTAATCGTTTCACTCTCAGCACTCACCGCATACAATCTTGGTGAAAAGTTCAATCACTATATCCTGTTTGATGTCACCATTTTTATTATCTCTTTGGTAATGCTCATTTTGACCTTTGCCGTATTCCGCAAAGTAATGGCAGGGCTTTATAAGAGTATTAACAATAGTGCTATAAATGAGCGAGTACAAAATAACTGTTCGCAAGAGGTTAGCTCAAATAATTCTATAACCGAGACTCAACCGGTTATACTGGAACAAATACCTGACAGTTTGGAAAAATATGAGAGTATTCTCGTGGAAGAGCAGCTGAAAGAGGTGAAGCGGAAAAGGGATACTATGATAGCCATCCGTGAATATGTGGTGGAAAAGACCTCGAAATATCTGTCAAAGGAGAATATCAGCACGTTATTCCACAATATCGAGTGTCTTGCCGAAAATCGGGTGACAGACTGCCAGCCAATCCATTCAACGAAAGAAACGAAGCTCAGTTCTCCCTCTTTAAGACATTTGGCTTGGAATATTGGAGAACGGCTTGGAGTCTCCCGTCACGACAGGGCGATATTTATCAAATCATCTTTCCCATACGAATTGCGAAACGCTGATATAGAATATCTGGAAGCCAATTTGCGTGTTAATGTCCCTTGCGACATCCCTATTGACGTGCCGGACAAAGGGGATTTCCGCTTTCATAACAATACTTGAGAATTAAACCGTGCAGACGGTAATCATTCTTCCGGCTGACGAATTTCTGCAAGATTTCATTCTGTTGGTTTGCAGCATATTAATTTAAATTATTGATAATATGACTGCAACTGAGTTAACTTTTAACGACCTGCCGAAAGTGGTAGGCGAACTATGCGAGCGAATCGCAAGTATGGAAAATTTGCTTAGGGACAATCTTAACCGTCAAAGCGAACCAAAGGAGAATCTGCATGTACCTATGACGGTACAGGAAGCCTGTACTTATCTGAAAATGCCGGTCTCCACCTTTTATTACAAGATAAAGAAGGACAGCATTCCGGTAATCAAACAAGGAAAGCACCTTTATATCTATCGTGACGAGCTCGACAAATGGCTGGAAGCATCACGCAAAACGTCAGTACCTCTCACATACGATGAAGAAAACGAAGCGATGTATGCCTCACATCGTCGCAAGCCTAATCCTAAAAACTGGTGAGTATGGAAACAACAGCACCCATTCAAGATCTTGCTCAGGTCACAGTAAAATGGCAAGATACCATGCTCAGCTTGGAAAAGGAGTACGAACAGGAGCCGGAAGTTCTGAAAATAGGCGGAGTACCTGTCGGGACATTGGGAAATTTCAGTGCATCCATTGGCAAGGCTAAAAGCAAAAAGACTTTCAATGTGTCTGCTATGGTGGCAGCAGCTTTGTCCGGGAAGGAAGTCCTTAACTACACAACGGACTTCCCAGAAGGAAAGGACCGCATCCTTTACATTGACACCGAGCAAAGTCAGAACCATTGTATGATTGTGATGCATCGTATCATGAAACTGGCAGAGTTGCCGGCTAATGAGGATTGCGGCCGTTTCTATTTTCTCGCTCTACGCAAATTCAATCCGAAGGAGCGTTTGGCTATAATAGACGATGCCATCAGTCAGATTGAGGGTCTCGGTTTCGTGGTGATTGACGGAATACGTGACTTGGTTTATGACATCAATTCACCGAGTGAAGCCACATGCGTAATATCCAAACTTATGCAGTGGACTGACGAGCACCAGATTCATCTTCACACCATCCTTCACCAGAACAAAAGCGATGAAAATGCCCGTGGGCATATTGGCACGGAAATCAATAACAAAGCGGAAACGGTCATCCAAATCGAGAAAGACAAGGACGACAGCAACATCAGCAAAGTGGAAAGTGTGCATACCCGCTCAAAGGACTTCCTGCCATTCGCCTTCTGCATCAATGACCAATCGCTTCCCGAACTTCTGCCGGACTATGTGCCGACAAAGAAGAGTGCAGGTCGTCCCAAACAGGAACCGTTCTCCCCTTATAAGGATATCCACGAAGCCATCCATCGCAAAGCTCTCGAACTAGCTTTTGAGGGAAGAGAAACTATTTCGGGATATAAGGCTCTGGAAGAAGAACTGACCACTGCCTACGAACTGGCAGGAACGAAATTGAATCACAACAAGATTGTAGAGCTGATAAAGTTCCTCACAAACAAACGGATGGTGATTCAGGAAAGCCGTGGCATTTATCGGTTCATGCCGGATTATCACTACTAATCCCCCACTTGACTTTATTCTAAAAGTGCCTATTCGTATATAAGTCAAAGTTCAAGCGCAACGACTGGTTTCATGATAATTCACGGAATCGGTCGCTGCCATTGATTGGGCTTGCCCGTTGTACAGACATTATCTTATATGGGGAGCCTAATCCCCCAAGCAACCAATCGGTTGTTTGAGAGTGCCAAATCTGCCAGCAAGCTGATTGATGAGAAAAAGGCGTTATTTGGGCATTTTTTCTTTTCGCCAGCATTTCTCCTCGTCTTTCTCGCCCAAAAGCGAAATTTGCTAGTTAAATTGCGTCTGGGCTTGCCCATTATACAACATTTATTGAGGTAGGGTAACTCAATACCCCAAGCGATAAATCGCTTGTGAGATGTTGCCAATCTCCAGCAAGCAGGATTGAACTTTATAGCAATTATGGAGTTCGTTTTCACTCCATGTGCATCGTATTTTTGGAGTGTCGTCTAACACCTCTGTAGCCTCCGTTTGACAACGGTCACAGACAAGCATATTTCAGTAGTTCTTTTACGAACTCTTTTATGAACCCTACCGGTTCTTTTATGAACTCTTTTGTGAACTCAGCAGTTTCTTTCAGGAACACTTCATCACCTTTTGGAACTTATTTCCGTCTTTCAGGAACTGTTTTTTGCTCTTTTACGAACCCTTTTAGTAATCGTTTTTGACTTTTAGTTGCCACCAACTCCAATCAGTTAAGCGAAACGAATTTGCCACATCTCCAAGGCTGATTTAGCCAACCTCCATATGGCATCATAATTATTCCACATCCAATGGAGGAAGGCTATTATTCTCAAATCTATCAAAGTCAGATTGGAAAAGGCGGTCTTGAATAATCCTGTATTTTTCAAACTCAGATTCAGCAAACTCTTTGGCATATTCGGCAGAAACTTTTCCGCTATCCTGCAATATCGGGCCATCAAATAAATTAATGAATTTGTCTATTCGTTTTGCCCAATCTTCCATTGTCATAGGGATATGACGCTTAGCCATACTTTCTGCCATATCAAGGAATGCATTGACCATTCTGCCCATTTCATCCAATTCTTTCTCTCGCAAATAGTTCTTTGCTACAGACACGTCAGTTCTGACAATTTTTCCATTCGGAGCATTCTCCCATGTGGTCAATCCCATGTGTTCTTTATCTGCATTGGCCCGTTCTACAATCAGTTCCGCAGCAGTATGTCCATGCACAGCATAGTGCATTTTGTTCTGTACCTTCTTGAAGAAAAGACGTGTTGTCGGAGCATCCTTGTTATAGTCTATAGCCGTAGCATAAATATCGGTCAGTTTCTGATAAAAACGACGCTCACTCAGCCTTATCTCCCTTATTTCGGCCAACAAATGCTCAAAGTAATCCACACCTAAGAAAGCCCCGTTCTCCATTCGCTTATGATCAAGCACATATCCGCGAATAGCAAACTGACGGAGTACAAACGTACACCACTGACGGAACTGAGTGGCACGAACAGAATTAACACGATAACCGACACTGATAATCGCATCAAGATTATAGAATGTCGTATCGTAATTCTTGCCATCCGAAGCAGTTGTTTCCATTTTGGAAATAACTGAATGTTCGTCCAACTCACCACTCTCAAATATATTTTTAAGATGCTTGCTGATTGCAGGCACTCCCACATCAAAAAGCTGCGATATAGCCTTTTGTGTAGCCCAAATTGTCTCACCTTTATACATCACCTGAATCCCATCCTCTTTGCCTTCAAGCATGAAGATGAGAAACTCAGCCGTGCTATTTCGTATCACTATATTTTGCGCCATAATTTTAAGATATTCCTGTCCATAACTTAATAATGTTCAGTTGTTATCTATTGCGTACCACCTTTCTTACCCAAGTCCTCGATAGCTTTTATAGACAACAGATAATCGTGTTCCACATCGCTGATGGTGCGTTGCTTATATTTGCGGTACTCATTGGTGGCGTGTTCCATCGCATCTTCATGAGAAACACTTCCAGAACCTTGCAAAAGTTTTTCTCCAGACATTGTCAGAATCCTATCCAAATAGACAGCCCAATCGTTCATAGTCATCGGTTGTTCACGCTCTGCCTGACGCTCGGCAAAATCCAAATATCCTGAAACCAATTGTCCCATGGCACGAAGTTCTTTGTCGTCCAGATAGTTCTTTGCGATCTTTGCCTCCATCAATGTAGGATGATTACCCTTGAATGTCAACAACCCCATAAAATCTTTCTCTGCATCAGCTCGTTCAACAATAAGCTCCGCTGCCGTATGACCGTGAATCGCATAATGTATCTTGTTCTGAACTTTCTTGAAAAACTCCTGTGACACGGAAGCCCTTGGGTCATAATCGATACTGGTGGCATATATTTCAAGCACCTGACGATACATAACCTTTTCTGTGGCACGGATATCCCTGATTCTTTCCAAAAGTTCCTTCCAATAGCCGCCACCACCCAGTTTCTTCAACCGTTCGTCATCAAGCGTAAAGCCCTTTACCATATACTCCTTTAACCGCAGAGTAGCCCATTGGCGGAAACGTGTTGCAATGATGGAGCGGACACGATAACCAAGAGCTATTATCATGTCTAAATTGTAAAAGGTGGTCAGATACGATTTCCCGTCGGCGGCAGTTGTTCGGAATTTCCGAACAACTGAATCTTCCTGCAATTCACCTTCTTCAAAAATATGTTTTATGTGCTCACTTATGTTTGATTTACTTGTCTGATAAAGTTCACACATCTGAGCCTGCGTAAGCCACAGCGTCTCATCTTCTAGCTTCACATCTATCTTTGTCTGCCCGTCACTCGCGGTGTATATGATTACTTTGTTCTGTTCGTCCATGTGCTTTATTATTTAATCGTTTTACCTATTGAGGTTATTAAAAACAGATTCAATTTGGGTTCTTAAACTCTATTAAAAAAAACAAAGCAGGAATGTCTTTAAACTTTGCAAGATATGCCTCTGCATCATTAAAATCCACTCCTCTTCTCCAATTTTCTGACCTTATTTGCTCCCAATCAGTTTCTTTGTCAAACAATTTGATTTCAGCTCCCATACTGTTAAAGATGCGAGTAATTCTATTTACTATAATTTCTACTTCATGTACATAAATTGAATTTTTAATATTTATGTTTTTATGAAGCATAATCACTGTTCCATCTTTAGATTCTCTTTCAAATATGTGATTAAAATATCCAAAGTATTTGTGTGCTGCTTTTAACTGTGTAATTGTATATTCAGAGTGATTTTCTGTATGAAGCACTTCTTTTTGTTCGTAATCATTACGAATTTCATCAAAATACTCTCTTGCTGTTTTTCTATTATCATTTATTGCCTTGTCAAATTGCCCTATAAACTCATCTATTGAATACACCTGAGTTTCAACATTAAAAAGACGATATAAAATTTTGCTCTTATCACGCACTCCTTCATCATCGCTAACAATGCAATCACAATATGTTCCAAAGAAACTATGAAAACTATCAGTTTGCATGTTTCGTATTTTAACTTTCTTCCGTGGCTCCCTACAAATCCCTAATAAATCAAGGAGAGTATAAGATAAAAAATATGCCATGCCAAAACCTAAAGATGACATTCCTAACTGATTTGATACAGCCTTAATGAGATTAATGAATGACAAACCTAATGGAGATGATGACAACTGGTCATTAAAAACCCTGTCACCATCCGCTGTAATCTTTGTAGGATTATAATTTTCCATAGCAACATCTCTCATTGCTTTATACGTATCCTTTTTATCATAAAGATTGGCCATGATAAATTTAAGGAATGAAGAAAACTCATCTTTATTCACATTAAGTTCATTCGTATGTATAGGAGTTCTCTTTGTTATCCAATCTAATTCAAGTTCTCCTTTCAAGTCTTTAATGGACAAATCAATAGCATTATTAATGAAATCATATTGCTCTTTGGGTATTTGTGACAAATCAAAATTATCCAGCCAAGACAATTGTTGTGTATTTGCAAAATGACTGAAAGCCGAGCGAGGGGATTCGTTCGCTACAACAATATTCGAATCTTTGCATATCAAACAATTTTCCCCTACAATGGATTGCATGAAATCCATTTCTTTGTATTTTATATCAGTACTGTCTTGTTGAAGATCCAATAGATGAGCATCTGAAAATAAAAAAACGAAATCGTCTTTATGAGACAGTATTTTATCTCGCAAAATGATATATTTTTCCTCTTTGGCATTGAATAGATAACTAAAAAGCTGTTTGTCAAAATATATGGTTACCATAATAAAGCATCGATTTTGTGGATTATTAATAATGCTATCATTTTGAATTAGTCCGTCACTTTCCTATACTATTTCGTATTTCTATATTCTTTGCCATAATTTAAATTATCACCTTCACAATTATTCATTTCGATTTGCCATAACTTTCAACGGGTTCTGCCACCATGCTATATTCTTCTTCAGTTGTCTCATATGATTTGATTCTTCTATCCTCAAGATAGATATGGTATAGCGTGTATTCTAAAGCCTCTAAAGTCTGTTGGCGGACTTTCGGTTTCAACTGACATTCCCAAATGGTAATACAATGCCACCCCATCGAAGTTAGCTGTTGCCGTTCCTCTATATCTCTGCTCGTATTGCGTTTAATCTTATTCTGCCAAAATTCGACATTTGTCTTCGGAAGAACATAATATTTGCATCCTTCATGACCATGCCAGAAACAGCCATTTACGAAAATAACAGTTCTGTATTTGCGTAAAACCAAATCGGGATGTCCGGGAAGCCATGGGTGATTCAGCCTATACCGAAAACCACGGCAGAACAAGAACTTCCTCACTACTAATTCCGGCTTTGTGTTCTTGCCCTTTATTGCAGACATGCAACGATGACGCTGTTCTTTGGTCAGTTTGTCCATTTATTAATTTCCATCTATTCCTATCCAACGTTTACATGTTTCGTCATAGATTTGTGACGGATTAATTCTATCATTAATGCTAATCCAATTATTCACAAATTCCGGATTGTGACTATTGGGGGTTGGTGAAACATCATCAATTCTCACTTGAATAGGTGTCCGAACACAATCTCCTGTTATAATTGCATGTTGTTGTGGAATAATTGGTAATTGATCTAACAAGTCGGCATTAGCACTAGAGATTAAACCTCGAACATATTTTTGATCGTCCGGGTTCTGCAAACGATGAATAATAAATGAATTACACTGTGAAAGAACGGTCTTCGATAGTTCCGATGGTCTTTGACTAGACACAATCAAGGAAATACCATATTTTCTACCTTCACGAGCGATTCTTTCAAATACTGTTTTCGCAATAGAGTCTTTATTTTCTGCAATGTAATTTTGAGCCTCTTCAAGTACTATTACAATGGGATATTTTCCTCTCTGTTCAGGAATAAAATTAGCAACAAATTCAAGAATTATCCTTCCCAATAATCCTGCAAATGTTTCTAATACCTCGTATGGAAGTTGAGACACATCAACGATTGTTATTTGATTGGTTCGGCTAGAATCTGCAATTCTAATATCATTGTTGTATTGATTTATGAAGTGATCGTCCTCACTTTTATATACTTTATTAAAATCACCTAAAATTAAAGATAAGAATTGAGGTAAAATATTCTTGTTTGCTTCTTCTGAGTCCTTCAGCATTAAAGGAACAGCGATCCTTTTATCATTTAAAAAACTATTCATTCTTAATCTTAATGTTGATAAATACTCAGCGATTCTATTATTGTTTGTGCTATCTTGATTTATTGCAGCATCTATATATTTTTTACACAACTCTTGATATGAAAACCAAGTGGGCAAATCTATATTTTGTTCATTCGTAATCTGAATTTCCATATTCTTATCCTCCATACCACGAATAAATGTTTCAAGACTTTTTGTTACATTTGATATTTGACTCGCAGCAGGCTTGTTATAAGTTGTCGCATCTGGAATTTGAGACAAAATTTCATTTAAGCATACTCCATTGTCAAGTTTAAAGTTTTGTGACATTAAATCAGATATAACATCTGAATAGTTTTTTATTTTCCAATAATCCTCAGCACTGCCATTAATTTGATTTACGATATCTTGTAAGTATTGAATATAAATATTTGGAAATCCTTCTTTTTTAGTGAGTTCTATCTCATTTTTTGCCAATCCAATTGCTCTATTTAAAATGGGGGCTTGTACTCCTTCTCCTGGAGATAATAAAAATTTAAAATCATCCCAATTCATTAACCAATATGGAACTTTTACCAGACCCTCACCACCATAATAATACGCATTAATCCTTTCCAATTCATTATTTTGTTGCTCTGAAATAAAAGCATCCTTGTATTCTCCATTAGTATCAAAAATAACAATATGCGCATTCGAGAGGATGGTATTGCTATTATACTCAAATTTAAACAGGTTTCTAAGAATTGATGTCAATGTGCATGATTTTCCAGAACCTGTATTTCCCAATATTGCTGCATGTTTTACGAAAAATTGATCTGGACATATTTTGACTTTATAATTTTGAAATGCAGGAGAAGTCCCTATCGGGAGATAAAAGTCTTTTCGATAATCAATAGTATCTGAACTTACCTTATTGTCAAAAATTTGGTCTAAATCATTTTCGGTAACATACCAAACCGGATTATCTAATGAAGGGAAACTATACACACCTTGTATAAAACAATCTTTATTTTGCCTTTGTGCTATCGTACCAAGCATTGTTGCGGAAATATAACGAGCTGTGGATGGTAATGAAATACTACTTGCAGAATTACTGTTCAATTCAACTTCTTCTTTCATTGTAACCCTTGTTATTAAAGCAACAATTCTATCAGCACCAACAGGAATTATGAGATATGAATTAATTCGAGCAACTTCATAAATGTCGTTGACCCCACTTTTAAAAGAACCCATTATATGTTCTTCAATCTTAATAAAGACTCTGAAGTTATCAACAGATAAAACTCTGCCAATTATTCTATTTTGGTTTATATAGTTCATTGTCTATGCTTCCTTTTCTTTTCTTTCGACTTGAGGGTATAATTTATTTAATGTATCAACGACAATCATTTGTTCATTTTCCTCGTACAAATCCGGCATTATGTTTTTTACGAACCCTACAAAAGTTGATTGTTCAGAATCTGTTTCATCCAAAATTATTATTCTCGGGTCATCTAAACACTTCAATTTTTGTATTTCAGGATTTGTAATATAATTAGCTATGATAAGTGTAAATGACGGTATTGACAATGCTTGGTATATTATATCATTTATATGTTCATCATAGAACGAATAACCTAAACAAAACAAAACAGATTGAGGTTGTATAATTGCTTGTGAAAATTGACGAAACAATTCAGAATATGGCAAATCTAACGTAAATGTCTTTTTGCTAACACATGGATATATAATAATCTGTTTGTCAATAGATGGTTCAAATCTTCCATTCATAGTTACCTCATTTATCCCATAGACGTTTGATGGAGTAGGCTTTGAGGAAACCCACGATAATGAGCCATGCATTTTATAATATCTCAAAACTTTTTCTGCACGATGAACCTTTCCAGAAACACTTTGTCCAGGATAGTAAATATCATAATCATATACTTCCGGTCTGAAACAACGATTATGAACGCCCATGAATCCATTTATATAATGGACACCCAAATTGTCTAATGCGTAATCAAAAGCCATATCATAATTTGTAGTAAACAGATTTGCCCGTCGCAAATTATTAGGCCTTTGAAGTAATTTCTTTATAAATTTTTCGTGATAATAATATCTGTTAGCTTGCAAATTTTCATCACATTTATAATTATCATTGAGCTCTGTTTTATTTGTATCGCATTTATCGAAAAGCCATTTTTGCATTTCGACAATTTTATTGTTTATATCACAGGCGCACACATGTTTTTGTTCTCGGAGAAACCTATCCGCTTGAAGACAATTAAACAAATCTTCATATGATGGAATATTTGCATCTTCACCAAAATATTTAGTTATTTCAGAAGCACAAGACGCCTTTAAATCTTCTGGAAGAGTTCTTATGATGGGAGCACCCAAATGAAAACTTGTCCCAGCTCCTGCTAAAACACTAACATTTTCCAATTCGAGGTATTTTTTTACCTTCAATTTTATTTCTTGAATATCTTTACTATCTTCCATATTCATTCGTCGATGTTTTCTTTAATATCCTTCCTTTTATTAAAGGAATTTCAGCACTACTTAAAAATATCTTATTGGGGATATTCATCATGCCAACGTTGTTTGTTACTCCCTAGTATCATTATGCAAAAATAGCATGTTCTAATTCTTTGAATACGTTGGTATCAGGAGTTATTAACGGAGCTAAAGTATCTCGCATGAAAGGCTCCTGAGTATTCCCGCACTGTGATAGCCCAAGAATACGTTTTAAAGCAACATATATTGGCCCTCCTGCCGATTTTACGTCGTCAATAGGATTTCCTCGATTTATACTGTCACTAAGTTCTGATTGTTTTGCAGCCAAGCATTCTTCAACTTTATCCTGTTTCCCTAACGACATACATAACTTAGTTATAATCTCGTCATCATATAAAAAACATTCTATGTGGCGTCTGCATAGAACTTTTATGCCTTTCGCATTACACTCTTCAACTTCTTGATCACTTTTATCATCACGATCTACAAGTTTGATTATTTTTGAGTTTTTTAAAGCTTGGGATATAATCCGCATACTTAAGTTGTTCTCATCTTCTATTTCACTACATGAACCAATTGAGATAAAAGAGGTATCAGGATAGGATGAAAAAAAGATTTTTGTATATATCTGAGCATCAAAGTCTTTGTATTTGCGTCCTCTTTTTGTACCTTCACAAAAAACGATTTGAGAGGGAGCGATAATTTTGGCAAAATCGCCAAAGGACAATTCAAGAAATTTATTCCAAATTACAGTGTTGACAGTTGTTGGAGTTAAGACAATCTGAGTGTCTGGATTAAGTTCATCGAAACATAAGAAGCATACACTACCAGGTGCTTCTTCTTCTAATTCTTTTGCTTTATTAAGCATCCCAATAGAATGAGTGGCAATCCATAATTGTGATCTTTCGGAAATAAGTTGATAGAGTTCGTTCAATAATTTAGCTTGAAGAGCAGTATGCATATGTACTTCCGGTTCGTCTATGCAATATATAGTATTGTCAAAATATTCTGATTTAATAATTATATCAAGAATTAAATCAAATGCAGCTTTCTCGCCAGCAGAAAGATTCTTATAATGGAAATTTTGGGCTGTTCCTTTGGTAAAAAAGAAACTTCCATTGCTTAACGGATCACCAATGGAAGATAACTCTAAATCTTCGAATACATTTTTGACTGAATTTCTAACACGACCAATTATTCTTTCTCTTAAAGTTTTTACAGATTCGTTATCAAATGAAGTATCATACACATTTGACAATGTTAGAGACACTATGCGCTGATAGTTCTCGGAAACAGTTGTCTCTGTTTCCATGAGGGTATTAAACCTAATATTATCAATCGGATTATTCTGTCTTGATAAACTTTGAGTTATAAAATCAGGTTCATTTCGATGAGCAGTTCTGAAATAAAACTTACCGTGGATTTCTGATTGATTCGTTAATGGGCAATCATATGTCGTCACATTAACCACATCATACAGCCAGTTACTTTCGAATTCGGTAGTTATCTCACCTGTTTTTAGATAATATGCACCATCACTTCCGTGTCTAAACCCTCGATAACGATACCAATGATTGAATGCTTCAAAAATCGATGTTTTTCCACACCCATTCGGCCCGACTAAAACAACAAGTTTTGCTGTTTCGGGAATACCACAAATGGTAAGATCTGTAAAACGTTTAAAATGTCGGAGTTTTATTTCTTTTATTCTCATATTCTACATTAATTTTAAATCCTTTGTTCGTATAATTCCACCATCAAATCATTGGAAATCAATTCTCCCGGCTGCATTTTTATGCGATATATGGGAGTTCGACTGCTGCCCAATGAAATAAAGGAGGACAAATTTAACTTTAGGCATAGATTTCCGTTCTTAGTGCCCAAATATACTTTCTCAACTTTATAATAACCATCAATCTCTCCACCAACCATAGGCAGGAAATACCTGATATCCAACACATTGATAGATGTAGGTATCTTCTCCATAGTATATGTCTTTGCGATATGACTGTCAAAATCTGAATAATCTGCATCGGTTCTCCGTACCAATCCAGTAAGGATATTCCTAAACTCCTGTTTCGGTTGTTGTTCCAAAGTTCCGACATTGTCAATGCTATCGATATGAAACTCCGTTTCAAGTTCAAACGGATCACTGACATAGAAATGTGTCTGTAAAGTTTCCAAAAGCTCTTTACTTTGAGCCGTTTCCCTTTTTATCGTTGCTGATTTTATTTTGAGAGAGTTCCATATATCGGAATCTTCATCCTTCATCAGAGCAAGAATCAGATAATTACTGTCACTCTTCGGACGATACAATTTGCCGTTCAGCCGTTGGAAATTATCCTGAATGAACTGATAGCAATCCATGCTATCACGTGGCTGCAGAGTTCTGAATGTGTAGAGTCGATTTAGAGTACCTTGAATCTTATTTCTGAATTCTTTGCGAACATACTCTCGCCATGCTGCTTGTGCACTCTTATTGTTGCGACCATACAACGATACGATGTACAAAAAGTTTACATCATAGTGGCACAACAACAGCGTATCCCTGTCAAACAGACGATTTTCAAATTGGCGGTTCAACTGTACTCCACCATCCTGCGCTTTCAACTCCTTATCATCAAAGGACAGAAATTTGCCTCCGCCAGTCTTTTTGTTAGGAATCCGGGCACTGATAAAGAAATTGGGGATAGGATTATATCCTTCAGTCAATGCATCCCTTAACTGAGGATGCGCTCCGTTACCGTCACCGTCCAAAAACAGATTCATATTCCACTGAATGACATTTCTGGCGTATGTGTATTGCTTGTATATCGATTTGTCGCCAAGTTGTGTTCTGTCATTCTTGGAACGTTTGTAATACTTGCTGTCTCCAATGTAATAAGTGAGTTCGGAAGTCAAATCAGACTGCTCGATAAGCCCTTGCCCGACAAACATGTGGTCAACCAGCTTGCCGTCTCTTTGTTCCGTCAGTTCTTTTGGCAGGTTTTGCTTGTCATTACCACTTACCAGAGTGTCAATCATGACTTCAAAAATGTGCTCGAAATCTTTTGCCAGCAAATAGTCCTCCGACTGCCTGTTCATCGCAATCTTATACTCCCTGTCAAAGAAAGCGTAACACAAATCCCATATCCGAAGAGCCTTGTCCGAGAAATATTTGTACTTGATTTGTTTCAGTCTTCGGCATCCAAGATTCCTGTCAATATAGGACTTCTTCAACTTGTCACAACTGATAAGCGGATATTGGATATTGATTTCAAAGGAGAATCCATGCGTCTCTCGAATGTAATTCAAAATGGAGAAATATATGACAAGCAGCTCCTCGTCAAAATTCACCATTTTCTTCCTGTTTACCGGCTCGATGTAAACAGGACTTCCTCTTTGTATGATGGCTTGCGATGAAGTTATGGTCTTGTTCCAGTTGATTTTGTTATAACCGGAATGAACGTTCTTGGCCACGAATGTAAAATAGTTCTGATTGTTTCTGTTGAAATCCCTTAGGGCTATTATCACATCCAGTAGAGTGTTGTGCTTCTGTTTTCGTCCTCTGCTTTCGGACTGATATTCCTTGCTTTCAAGTATATTGTCGTTGTGAGATTGTTTATATACGCTTATTGTCCGGTATATCCAAATCGAAAGTGTGGACAGGAATTCCTTCATTAAAATAAAGATATTTTCCATCCTTGTCTTTTTTGAAAAGCTTAGGCTCAATATTTTTATAGTTTGCTTCATATGACAAACGAGCATTTTTATCCCATTCACTGGCAAAAACGCACTTACCACCAACATAATGCATTGCTGTATGAAATCCACCGATACCAGCAAACAGGTCTATGAATGTATATTTTTTTTTCATCATTTCCTTTCTCAGACTACTTTACCATTTCATATAAATCTTTCAAATCACACTGCAATATCTGAGAAATCTCAATCAATTGCGGTGCACTTGGCTGTGTGGTATTGGTACACCAGCGACTTATTGTCATTTTCGACACGCCAAGCTGTTCTGCCAAATAGGTGTTTGTAATCATCTTCTCGGCTAAAATAACCCGAATGCGATTTCTATACTCTTTCTTTTCCATTGAATTTACATCTACATTTATGTGCAAAAATAAACAAATTTGTGAACATCGCCAAGCAAATAGTCTGTTATATTGATTTGGAATAAGACTGAGTGGTTTTTTGGGACAGGATGGGTACATAGACTAATTATCATCCATGCTAATTTTTCTTGAATTTCCGACTGAACTATCCCAGTTTTTCGGATAGTTCCCTACTTCCATATATTATTCAAAGCGCAATGATTAGTCATTACACCATACCAACCACTTGATTGACATGTTCTTTTATTCATCATTGTCATCTGAAAAAGTCCAGTCTTTAGTGGCATATTCCTTTTCAAACTCTTCCAAATCTTCCTTGATGCGTTCACGGAAACTCTCTTCGCTATCATCACCACTCATCATCCAATCTACACGAGTAGCATATATCTCTGCTATACGAATTTGCCGATATGCCTCCTTCATCGCATCAATCGTCTCATTCGATAGTTCCAATACATCAGCATTATACGGATAATGGTCATAATAACAATGATGGATTGAGTACAATACCGGAATCTGTTCGTCATCAGGAACATCTGACATATATCGCTTTTTCGATTGGAAAATCACCCCATCATCAAAGAATCGTCGGTCTGCGTATTTTTGTTCCGCCTTGACAATGGTTTTATCTCTCAGAAGAAAAGACTCCGCATCTTCATAGCTCCCAAAACTCATGAAATCTTTATGACTATGGTATGAGCCAAAGCAATCTTTCTCGTAAATAGTCCAATAGTCCTCTTGAATTTTCTCAGGTTTAGGTTTCAATGCCCTCGCAATATCGCGCTCAATAGTATTGGCAATCTCACGCATTGCGTATGTGCTCCTATCAAAATATCCTCCGCTCATAGTTCTTTAATTTTGTCAATTCATTTCATCAACTCAACAACATTTTCCGGCAACATCGCATTTCCGACATCATCTTTCGGTGCATTCTTAAGAAATAAGACCGGGAGAATATTGTAATTCTTGGCAAATGGCAGCAGGTTGGCTTTACGGAGAAGCTCGGCTGTAAGTTGTTTGCCATTCTCCAGATTTGTCCATTTGCATTCGCCAACTAACAAATATTTTTTATCCAGCGACTCGGCCATCACATCAATCTCTATTTGTTCCGGTTCTTTCCTCTCATTGAGAACCGGTCCCCACCAGCGTTTTGCCTTACCGTAAACAATTCCATTGACCATATTTCCCGTTACAGCGTCCCTGCATAGTTTTTCCCAATGCATACTCACATACTCCGGGAAATGGACTGCCAAAGCCTGTTCTAATGGCAAACGACGACCAAGCTCAATGAACGAACGGTTTGGTACGACAAACTGATAGTAGAATGCCATAAATGGGTCTGCAATCTTATATAGGCTCTTTTTCGCATTCTTTTCGTCAATTCCGAACGGAACATCTTTCTCTAAAAATCCGAGGTCAATAAGTTTCTTCAACGGACGTGACAGATTAGTTGCAGGCTCATTACATCTGGCAGCAATCTCAGAAAGACGATTTGCACCGGAGCCGATATAGGACATGATTGTAGAAGTCTTGACAATATCCTTCACATCATCCTGAAACAGTTTTATCGGCTCCTCGTAAAGAGTCCCATTTATCGAAAGGATATTGTGCCACAACGCATCGGAAAGTGAGTTTCTGTTTTCTCTTAGTTCCCAATAACGAGGTACACCGCCCCATACAGCATACTCTTCAACGGCACTCACAGCATCAAGGTTCAAAGCCTCCTGAATATACGGCAAACGTATCGGCGCAAGTCTCATTATCTCATCAGCACGGCCATAGAGAGGTGCAGTAGAATCAAGAAACAGTCCATACATCATATTCTGTGATGAACCACAAAGTACAAGATTATACTTCAACTGCTTCTCATCAACAAGCTTCTGCAACACTGACGGCAGTTCCGGGGATTGCTCCACAAGATATGGAAATTCATCCAAGCATAACGTGAAACGCTTGTCTGTGCGATAATTGACCGCACGAAACAGAGATTCCCAATCCGGATAAGTCAGCTTATCAAAATCAGGAAATACTTGTGCTACCACCTTTGCAAGCAAAGTTCTTTGATGTTGCCCTTCGGAACGGTCGGCAAGGAAATATACATCACTGTCCGACAACACCCTTTTGATAAGTGTTGACTTACCCAACCGCCTGCGACCGTACACTACGACCAACGAGGACTTCTCTCTTGAAAGAGCATCCCTCAGTCGTGCTGTTTCTTCTATTCTATCAACGAAGTTCATATTACGCTTTTATTATGCTATGCAAACATAATGTTTTTATAGCATAACACAAAATTTTGAGCCAAGTATTTTCCGTATGGCAAAAGAATTTAATGTAAAATGGTGTGTGATTGGGATTTATTTACTAATTTTGCACCGCTTTTGAGACAATATAAACATTAACGATGCAAAGAAACAGAATGAACATATTACCAACAACCGCAATTCTGAGCAATAAACGCACAGAATCCGTGTCAAGTGTTCATGTTTCATGCATTGAACCTCGTAGAGTAAATACTTTCCAGCGAACATAGCAAGTACTTTATTGTACTTTGAGAGAATAGAAACTGAATAGTTGGAGAGTCCTTACCAAACTTTCCAACTTTTTTTGTTATGCCCATTTGTGACAGTTGCCTTTGTGATGCTCCTCTGCCATTTCCGTCTGATGGGCTGTTAGTAACCGGATTATTAACGTGCAGTGATGCACATAAATTGAGAAGAAAATGAACTACAAATTTGACGGCAGCAAGGTGTTCTTTACATCTGACACCCATTTTTATCATGGAAATATCATTCGTTTCTGTAACAGACCGTTCAAGGATGTGGAAGTGATGAATGAGACTATAATCTCTAATTGGAACAATACAGTCGGGCAGGATGACACCATCTTTCATTTGGGCGATTTCTGTCTTGGCGGTTCGGCCGAATGGACTAAAATCCTTGACAGGTTGAACGGAAAGATATATCTGATTATGGGTAATCACGATTTGAAAAATATACGCCAAGGCTACATTGATAGATTTGAGCATGTAGCAATGCAGATGCACATAGAAATCGGCAAGCAGAGGATATATCTGAATCATTATCCCTTTTTATGCTTTGATGGTGGATACAAGGATGTGTGGCAACTGTTCGGGCATGTTCACACAAGAAAGAACAACACCGGACTTGACGCTGCCCGGCTTCAATATCTCTATCCGACACAATACGATGTCGGAGTTGATAACAACAACTTTACACCCGTTTCATTTGAACAGGTTAAAAGAATTATTACCAAACAAATAGAAAAAGGAGGACGGTGATATGAAGATACAATACATGAACGACCTGCATTTGGAGTTCAGCGATAACAGCAGGTGGCTAAAACATAATGAATTACCTGTAACAGGTGATATTCTGGTGCTAGCCGGAGATATATTCTATTTGAAAAACAAGGTTGCTCCTTTGAGCAATTTCTGGAAGTGGGCATCTGCAAATTATCGGCAGGTGCTCATTGTGCCCGGGAACCATGAGTATTACAATTATTGTGATGTGATGGACAAGGGATTGCAATGGAATAGGAAGTTCAAAAACAATGTAGGATATTATCAGAATCAGGTAGTGCGGATTGATGATACCGACTTTATCATGAGCACTTTGTGGTCTAGGATTTCTCCTATCGACGAATACTTCGTATGGAAGGGCATGAACGACTTTCGGCAGATAATGTATAATGGGAAATTGCTCCAGACAGAGGAATTCAATAAGATGCACAGTTTCTGCTTGGATTTCATCAAACAAAGTCTGGCAGAAAGCACCGCCAAACACATTGTGGTAGTAACGCATCATCTTCCTACATTAGAGGTGGTAGCCCCTCATCATAAGGGTTCTGTGCTGAATAGTGCATTTGCAACTGAACTTAGTGGGCTTATTGCTGACAGTCGCATTGATGCGTGGATTTATGGTCATTCGCATACCAACATTGATGCTGAGATAAACGGAACAAAGGTTGTTTGCAATCAGATGGGGTATGTTTTCCAAAATGAACATCTCGCCAATGGTTTTGAGCCGGGCAAGTTCCTTGTCTTGTAGCAAATATTGTCTTGGTTGATATGCCTTAAGACATCAATGTATCATATAGTAAACAAAACAGCTCGGTTTTGCATATTATATGATATGTTGTGATAGAGTATTTTCAGTTATTTGAATTTTTCGAATAACTGAAAATACTGATTTTTACCATTACATAATTATCGTAACGCAAACATCGTAATAATCACCCAGCATCCTCATTGTAAAGGGGTTTTCTTTTGGTCAGCATAACTTAACCTTACAGATTAAAACATTTTTCCACCAGAGTTTTCAAATGCTCAGTCGTAAGATTTGCCAAACCAATTTGTTCTATATAGGCAAAGTCTGCATTCTTTTTATTTATCACAAATTTCCTTTCTACGCCATCAATGCTTGCCAGCAGATGATAGTTTCCTTTATAAGTCTGCTCAACACGTATATCGCTGATGGCGTGTCCGTTGATTTCCATTGTAGCATTCTCGGCTTCGCATTCCCATTCGTCCCATGCTTTCAGGTGGTTGGCGATAGTTGACTCAACTCTGCCTATCCACGACTCCGATACCCCATTTTCAACTGCTATTGTACGGAATTGTTTCAATGAGGAAACGACATCTCTGATGATAGCATCGGGACGGCGGATTCCGTTATCACGGGCAAAATCAATGACATCCGAGCGTGTGATGTCATGCAGTTTGGTTCGAATATACATGCAATGATCCATGTTCGGCAAATAACCACCTCTGTCAATGATATAGGTAATATCGTATGCAGGAGCAAGACGCCAGGCACCATCTTCATTCATAATAAATGAAAAGTTCTTGTTATGGTCGTCTGTGTTATTCGATAGAATATTGAAGACCATTCTTCGGAATACTTCCTGACAATCCGCATCAGGCAGACGGAGCTTACGGCAAACAGATATCAATTGCTCATAACTCTCTGCATCGGGATATATGGCTGCCAAAGTCTGTGTATGAATCTTTTTTCCACCATTACGATCAAACCGTCTGGTTAAAAAATGATTGTTTCCATCCACTGAATATAACATTGACGGCATCATATTGATACCTGCCATAGTTGCCAACTTATAATAAGTCATTTCTAATTCTGCCGAACAATATTCGGAGTTACCAAATTTGAGAAGATAATAGTCATATCCTTCCAAAGCTGCAATTTGACCGCTTCGTATCTCTCCTGTTTCTCTGTTTATCGCAATAATCGCTTTCGGCTGACGCCCCCCAGCGGATGTACCTACAGTCAACAAAGATTGCATGGTTATGGACTCCTCCGGCATAATACGGGCATTCTCCCTTTCTACAAAAATGCGTTCTGCCAAATCTGCCAACGACTTAACATCTATTTTTTCTGTTCTTCGCTCCCTGTTAGTTTCCGGAATAAATTCTAACGCTCCCATTCCTCGTCTGCCAATAAACGAGAGCTTATCCAACGGATTTATCTCTGAATTGGATATTTTTTGCTGTTGACGCCATAAATCAAACAATTGGTTACCCCAGGCATCAGGCAATGAATCTGCGACAAATGCCGGAAGCTTCTGGTAAATCTTGGCATCTTCACCCCAAACAGGCAACAGCCCTCTGGTACCGTCAACAGGTGCAACCAAAGGGGATATATTCAATCCTTTTCTGATAAAATCGGGATTATATGTGAAATAAGAAAGATGTCGGCGTTCATCCCAAGCCAAGCGACCAATTTCTTCTTCCCAAAGTATTATTTTTAACGACTTCATCATATCTGTATGTCTTATTTAGAGTGTCTGATTCGTTGCGCTTTTTTCTCATTTTCACGCATAAGATAAGGCGATTCGGGCAATTCCGGCAAAATATCGTCTAAAGAATTAATCTGACCTACCACCTTCAACAAGAGAATAAATGTTGACAATGAAAGATTGCCTGCCGTACCATTTTCAAACTTGTGTATGGTAGTCAGTCCGACACCTGAGAGTTCCGACACTTCTTTTTGTGTCAGATTGCACCGCATTCTATATTCCTTAAAACGAGTCCCCAACATGCGTACTAGCTCAGGAGTGGAGTATTCAAACAAATCTTTCATATTTATATATCATTATACTGATAATTAAATACTATATATCGCCATTATATTCACTATATTGATATTTACAATACAAAAGTAGTAATATGTTTTGAAATAGCCAACGAATGCGCATAATTATTGACTTGCCAAAAGAAAAAGATACTCAACTTGACTTTAATGACCGTTATTATATAGGGATATTCAGTAAATGTCCCTAAAAAGTAAGATGGCATATAAAGTTGATAGAGTATAATCACTTTATATGCCATTATTATTGCCCTTTTTCTGTGTTTTTTCACATAATCCTATCTTGTTAGACACGACGCTTCGGAAGAGGTCTGATGACCCCTTCTGGTTCTGTCGGTAAATTTATGTCATGCCGCTTTATCCGCCCGGTTCCTGATTTTATCTATCATCAGTATGGCATTTGCCGTATGTATTCCAAAGAAAATCCATAGGATTTCCGTCTTCCTGTTCCGTGCCTTTATCCTTGAGAGTGAGTAATGCTGCTTCTGTGTGCCGAAGCTGCCTTCAAGTCGGGTGGCCCTTTCTTTTGACAGTTCACTTCTGAGAACCTTTCTCAAGGATTCATCCCTGGCCGCCCTTCCCTTGCGTACAAAGGATGTGGATATTCCATATTTTGTACAGAACTTTCTGTTGGCATTATTGGCATATATGGAATCGGCAGCCACGCATCTTACCCTCACATTCATGAGCTTCTGCTGCATGCGGATACAGTCCTTCAGGCGTATACCTTCGTTGAAAGCCTTGAACGAGAGGTGTTCGATGAACGATATGCCGTCTATCTGTATGTTGTTGACCTTCGCACCGAACTCGACGGACTTTGTTTCCTTGCCTCTTACAATGGGACGTACATAATGACGGTCAATGCTGACGATGCGGTCCCTGACCTTCCTGCCTTCAAACAACTCCTTTTCCTGTACAAGAACCTTTCTGATGATGGAAAGACGCTTCTGGTAATCCTGGGTATATCGGAGTGAGGTTCCATGTTCTCTATGGATTTCATCCCTCTGTATGAGGAGCTTTTCAAGGAGTCTGATCATACGACGCTTGAGCATCCTTGTCCTTGAAGCCTTCCTCTTTCTCTTCTTGCAGTAGGACAGATAGGACTTCGCCACATCCGCATACTTGTTGCGCGGACGCCTTATACCCAAATCTCTGCAATGAAGGCAGATTTGCCTGTAGAGCCATTCCAGACTTTCCCAAAGGAGTTTCATATCCGTAGGAAAACGCATATGGCTCTCATAGCATGTGGCATCGGTCATACAGACGTGAAGGCTGTCAAGATAGGGTTTCCAGTGTGAAGCCAGCACTTCCTGGAGGGAATCAACATCAAGACGGGACGCTATCTCATTGCGGATGGCACTGACTATCTTGTAGTTGGTTATGGGAAAGGACGGATTTATCATAATCCCGCAGAACATCTGGTAGTGTATGTTCCCGTTAAGATGTTCCACCAGCTGCCTGTCAGAGAATCCGGTGTACGCCTTCAGGACCATAAGGGCGATCTTCGCCGAAGGACTGAAGATGTTCCTGCGTCCCAGTCGCTGTTCCGACAGGCCCATGGTCTTTGCCATACGCTCAAACGGAAACACCGAATGAAGCCTGCCAAGCTCACTCTCATGAAAACTCTTGCGATATTTTTCTATAATATCAAATTCTGTAAAGCCCAAAGTAGGGTGAATTTCCGAAATATTTTGTATCTTAGCCATATCTTTGTTGGGGAATTTCCCCCGTTTTGGATTCCAAACCTTATTTGCGGGGGAATACCTAAAGATACAAAAAAGCCAACTAATTCGCAACATTTTGTGTATGAATTAGTTGGCTAATTTTATACTATTTACTGAATATCCCTAATTAAGATATTCTTTATGTTGTTATGGTCGATTGGATGGAACAAAGTCTATGCGTGTGTATGGATGAAGAGCTTGTCAATTCGGGCTGGAATGAACAGGGGATAGGGCTAGGATAAAAAATAACCTGAAAGTTGTTGCTTTCAGGTTATCAATTATTTTATCGTTGAGGGTGTCCGCCACCTTGACGACCTCTTTGTTGCCACTCTTTCATGCGTTTTTCTTCGTTGGCTTTGTAGGTTTTATATTGCTCTTCGGTCAATACTTTTTTTAGTTCGGCGTCTGCAGCTTCACGGTCTTTTTTCATTTGATCACGCATGGCTTCACGGTTATCCCGGTTTTTCTGCATGGCTTCTTCACGCTTTTTGAACGATTCGGTATACCATTTTTTCAGGTCTGCCTGTTGTTTGTCTGTCAACTTTAATTCGGTGGTCAGGCGTTCGACCGTCCGGGTCGCTTGCTGTTCCGGAGTCATTCGTTCACGCGGGCCCCTTTGTTGGGCATTTACTGTTATGGCCAGGAACATCAATAATGTGGTGGCTAAGAATACTAACTTTTTCATAATCGCTTTTTTAGTTCAATAAATGTTTTCTATAAAAATTGGTTTTATATTATATAAGACAATCTATCCGAACAAAGGTTTATAGCATATGAGAGATTATTTAGTTGTTATTCCAGGTAGAGGCAAGTTGCTGGAAGTAAATGACATCTTCCCATTCATTACCCCTTTTTAACCATTGTTTCCGGTAACCGGTTTGGGTAAAGCCCGTGGCTTCGAAGAGTTTCAGACTGGCCACGTTACAACTGGGCACACTACTGTATACCTGATTCAAGCCCAGGGTTTCGAAACAATAATCCAGCATGAGCTTAATCGCCGAGCTGGCATAGCCTTGTTTGCGGTTTTCCATATTGTGAATCATGATTCCCAGGCCGGCCCGCTGGTGATAAGGGTCGAAATCGTACAGGTCGATCAGTCCGATGGGCTCTTGGGTATCGACACGTGTAATCATCAGCCGCAATTGCTTGCTGGTATAAATGTCTACATGGGCATTTTCAATGTATTTTTTCAGTGTGAAATGAGAGAATGGGGTCAGGGTGTCACTGACATCCCAAAGGTCCATATCGTTTTCCCACTTGTAGAGGTACTCCAAATCTTCGGGTTCGAGTGCCCGGATCAGAATGTTTTCATCTTGCATCATAAGTTTTGTCATTTATTCTATGGTCAATATTCATATCTATAATAGGGCCTAATTTTCCTTCCTGGTATTCCCGGATGCAGGCTTGTGGGTATAATCGGCGAATAGGGATTAACGCTTGACGGGCAGTGTCCAGTGCATGGTATTGAGAGAAAATATACCGGTATAATTCACCCATCCGGATGATCTTTATTTTGTTGCTTTCTGTTAGAATCGGATCTGCCGGTGTATCGAACGACGTGAATAATTGTATGGTATAGTTTTTACCCGGGAGAGTATCCCGGAAGTCGTATTCTCCGAAAGAAAAGGAGGATACGACTTTATTTTGCGGACCTGCAAAGGCCGAAGAATAGTGCCGACTCGTTACCATATTATTGTTTTGTTTGCTTCTGGATAAAGATTGACCTAAGAGAGCGGAATGAAAACCGCAGTAAAACAGACATACTGTAATCAATCCTTTTCTTAACTTTTCCCTTATCCGAATGGAAATTTCCATCTTTTACAAATATAGTTTTTTTACTCCGTATTTAACTCCTTTTGGCTTGTAATTAATTTATCATTTATATTTTCACTACCTTTGCCTGGGTAATACGTAATCGAAGATAAAATGTTTGATTTGTTGTGTATCGTCGGACCGACTGCGAGTGGAAAGACGAATTTGGCTGTTCGTTTGGCTGCTGCATTCGGCGGAGAGATCATCAGTGCCGATTCCCGGCAAGTATATCGGGGGATGGATATCGGGACCGGTAAGGATCTGGATGAGTATGTATGGGAGGGGAAAAAAATTCCTTACCATTTGATCGATATTGTGGAGGCTGGGTATAAATATAATGTCTTTGAATATCAGTCGGACTTTGTGAAGGTTTGGGAAGATTGCAGGCAGCGGGGTGTTTTGCCTGTGTTATGCGGTGGAAGTGGCTTGTATGTGGAGGCTGTGTTGAAAGGGTATAAGTTACTGGCTGTACCGGTCGACGAGGATTTGCGGGCTTCATTGGCCGGACTGTCTTTGCCGGAATTGGCCGCTCGTTTGGCGACATATAAGAAATTACATAATACGACAGAGATAGATACACCTAAACGGGCCATCCGGGCGATAGAAATTGAAGAATATTATAAGACACATCCTTATGAGGAGAAAGACTTTCCTCAGATCCATCCTTTGGTTGTCGGGGTAGGTGTGAGCCGGGAGGTGAGGCGTGAGCGTATCACGCAGCGATTACATGCCCGTTTGCAGCAGGGCATGGTGGAGGAGGTGGAACGGATTTTGCAAAGTGGTGTGAAGCCCGAAGATTTGATTTATTACGGTTTGGAATATAAATACCTGACGCTGTACCTGACCGGACAGTTGGGCTATGAGGAAATGGTGCAACAATTGAACGTGGCCATTCATCAGTTTGCTAAACGGCAAATGACCTGGTTCCGGAAAATGGAACGCGATGGATTCGATATCCATTGGTTGGAATTCGGGATGCCTATGGAAGAAAAAGTAGAGGTCGTAAAAAGGTGGTGGCTCACTCCTGATAACTGAGTTCTTCCAGTATATTTTCAGCTAAAAACTTTTTGTCTTCGGGAAATATTTGCAGTATGTCGGTTAATTTTGTCCGTTGTTCTGGCATCAGGTGAGGGACCAGGTTTTCAATCACTGTGGAAGCTTCGAAAGCTACAGTAAAATCGTCCTCCTGCAAGATTTGTAAAAAATGATCTAAATAGGAGGAGTAGTCCAATGAAGATTCCCAGACAATCCGAAGTAATTCCTTCTTGAGCGTTCCTTCGGAAGTCTGTTCCAGTTTTTGGATTAACAGGTCTTTGAACTGATTATCTTTAATATCGGCCAGCAAATTGGCGATGATAGTGATTGTCGACGGTGCGAGAGGCTGGGACAGGATGTCCAGTAATTTACCGGCAATAACCAGGTCGCCGTTTTCCTTTACGGTATCGACAGCTTCTGCGATTGCTTCGGGATCTCCGCTGCTGATTTTCTTTAGTATTTCCTCGTTATTTTCCATCGTATTTTATTTTGCCGCGAAGATAAAAAAAAGAGCGTTGTTCACGCTCTTTTTTTATTTATTATTTCGTTTCTTCCTCATTCCCTTTGGAACGCGGGTGAAATTTATTAATTGTATCTTTCAGATAATGATCGTCGAGATGGGTATAAATTTCTGTTGTCAGGATGGATTCATGTCCCAACATATCTTGTACCGCTCTCAGGTCTGCTCCTCCACTCACCAAATGAGAAGCAAAAGAATGACGGAAAGTATGAGGAGACACATTTTTCTTGATTCCGGCACGGGTAGCCAGGTGTTTGATAATATTGAACACCATTACTCTCGAAAGAGCAGTTCCCCGTTTGTTCAGGAATAAAACATCTTCGTATCCTTTTTCAATTTCCAGGTAATCGCGGTATACTTTCATATATTGTTTGATTTCCTGTTTTGCATTTTTGCTCAGTGGAATCATCCGTTCTTTGTTCCCTTTCCCTTCGATTTTCACAATTCCCTGACGGAAATTGATGTTGGATAATTTTATACTGATCAGCTCTGAAACGCGTAATCCGCAGGAATAAAGCATTTCGATAATGGCTTTATTACGCTGGGCTTCCGGTTTGTACATCTCTACAGAATTCAACATGGCGTCGATTTCTTCGGTTGTCAGGATGTTCGGTAATTTCCGTCCGATTTTCGGAGCTTCGAGTAATTTGGTCGGATTGTTTTCCAACTGTCCGTCGAATACTAAAAATTTATAAAATGAACGAATACTGGAAATACATCTCGCTTGTGTACGATTGGTAACTCCAACTTCGTTTATAAACATCAAATAATCTTTCAGATGGTCGTAGGATATCGCATCAGGCGTTGTAACGTGATGTTTGTCAGCGCAATACTTTGCCAGCTTCTTAATGTCGTTTAAGTAAGCTTCTACTGAATTCGATGAAAGTGATTTTTCTAAAATCAGATAAGTTTTGTAACTTTCAATAGCATCTTCCCAAGTCATTGTTGTCAAATTTATATGTATTAATAATTAAACAAAAGTCCACCTTATCACACAGTATATTTTTAATTAATGCCTAAAGGTATATCTTTTTTTTTTATTCGATTTATATTTTTCTGAATTTAACTATGTAAAGTAAAATAATTAACAAATACATTTGTGTAAAAAGTTGATTATTATGGATTTGAGATTTTGAACAAATATAGTAAAAAAGTAGGAATTTGATATTAGAAATTTTGAAATACCGACGTAAAAGTTAGAAAAATGAGTAATTTTGTAGAATAAGTTTAGATCACAAATACGGAGAAAATGCAGATATTATTACTTAATGGCCCCAATTTGAATTTACTGGGAGTGCGGGAACCGGAGGTGTATGGAAAAGAAACATTTACAGATTATTTTCGTCAGTTAAAAAATAAATATCCGTTGGTGGATATTTCCTGTTTTCAATCCAATGTAGAGGGGGAACTGATCGATAAGATCCACGAGGTAGGTTTCAGTTACGACGGGATTATTTTGAATGCAGGTGCCTATACCCATACTTCGATCGCTTTAGCCGATGCGATTGCTGCGGTTAAAGCTCCGGTGGTCGAGGTACATATTTCCAATACAGCCCGGCGGGAGGCTTTCCGGCATGTTTCTTATCTGACAGCTGTTTGCCGGGGCGTGATCATGGGGTTCGGACTGAAATCTTATGAATTAGCCTTATTGGCTTTGATTAATGAAAAATAATGTATACGGAAAAGGACGGATTGCGTATATAAAAATATAACGGGATAAATAAATTACTAAATGAAAAGAACAAAGATTGTCGCAACCATTTCGGATAAAAGATGCGAAATAGGCTTTTTAAGAGAGTTGTATGAAGCCGGGATGAATGTGGTTCGGTTGAATACTGCTCACCAGACGCTCGACGAAGCGATGAAAGTGGTACGGAATGTACGTGCTGTCTCAGATCAGATCGCCTTGTTGATCGATACCAAAGGCCCCGAAGTCAGAACTTGTGATATTGTCGTGCCTGTCCGTGTCGGGAAGGGGGAAATTATTTTTATGACGGGTGACCGGACTTTGGTGGCTGAAAAGTTGATCCATGTGTCTTATGAACATTTTGTCCGTGATGTTCAGATCGGCGATAAAATTCTGGTAGATGACGGGGATGTCGAGCTGATCGTACGGGATAAAAAAGAAAACTGTCTCGAATTGGAAGCTTCGAATCCGGGAGAGATAAAAGATAAGAAGAGTATCAATGTGCCGGGAGTGAACATGCATCTCGAGTCGTTAAGTGATAAAGACCGGAAATTTATTCAGTTCGCTATGGATAATAAATTGGATTTCATCGCCCATTCTTTTGTCAGAAATAAGCAGGATGTGATGGAAATCCAGCAAATTTTGGATGAACAGCATAGCAACATCAAAATTATTGCAAAAATAGAAAATCAGGAAGGGGTGAATCATATCGATGAGATTCTCGATCATGTATATGGCGTGATGGTGGCCAGAGGGGATTTAGCTATCGAGATCGATGCTGAAAAGATACCCCTGATTCAGCGCTATATCGTCAATAAATGTATCGAGAGTAAAAAGCCGGTGATCATCGCAACCCAGATGTTGCACACGATGATCGACCATCCGCGTCCGACCCGGGCCGAGGTGAGCGATATTGCCAATGCTGTTTTCAGTGGAACGGATGCCATTATGCTGAGTGGGGAGACGGCTTATGGAGATTATCCTTTGGAAGCCGTTAAAGTGATGAGCCGTGTTGCTGAGGCCAATGAGTCGATTTTACCGCCCGATGCCAACCGGAATTTAGTTCGTATTAATAATGAGATTACAGCAGCTTTGGCCAGAGTGGCTGTCCGGATGACTACCATGTTGCCCATCAAGGCGATTGTGGTAGATACGAATTCCGGACGTACAGCCCGTTATCTGTCGGCTTTTCGGGGCGGTTTGCCTGTATATGCCCGTTGTTACGACGAACATGTGATGCGCGAATTAGCTCTTTCTTTCGGGGTGAGACCTTATTTTTCCGTAAAACCCCATTCAAGGGATGAGTTTATGCGGGACATTCCACAGGTATTATTGCAGAACGGTTACCAGCCTGAAGATCAGATCCTGGTGATCGGAGGAAGTTTCGGACATGTCCGCGGGGCATCTTTCCTTGAAGTTTGTAAAATCAGTGATATAAAATAACAGGGAACAGGCAGAGGAGTGTAGGATGATAAAAGCAGTTTTTTTTGATATAGACGGAACATTGGTGAGTTTTCACACTCACCGGGTTTCCGAAGCTACCCGGCAAGCTATCCGGCAGTTAAGGACTCAGGGAATAAAAGTATTTATAGCTACCGGGCGGCATTTACAAGTAATTAATAATCTGGGTGATCTGGAGTTCGACGGGTATGTGACCCTGAATGGCAGTTGTTGTTATATCGGACGGGATCGGGTCATTTACCGGAGGATGATTCCGGAGATCGCCTTGGAACATCTGATAAAGTATCAGGAAGAGAAGGAGACCTTCCCCTGTATTTTTGTCCGGGAGAAGGATATGTTTATCAACTATAATAATCAGCATACCCGGGAGGTATTCCGGATGCTGGATTTTCCGGAACCGGTAGTGAAAGATATTCATGAGGCTACCCGGGAAGGGGTTTTTCAGTTGATTGCGTTTTTCTCAGAGCAACAGGAAGACCGGATTATGCAGGCCTTACCGGAATGTGAGGCTACCCGCTGGAATCCGTTGTTTACCGATGTCGTGCCGGTTGGGGGAAACAAGAGTATCGGAATGGAAAAAATATTGGCTTATTTCGGAATTTCCCGCGAAGAGACGATGGCTTTCGGGGATGGAGGAAATGACATTCCTATGTTGGAATATGCCGGAATAGGGGTGGCTATGGGAAATGCTTCCGAAGAAGTGCAGCGGCACGCCGATTTCGTTACATCCGGTGTCGACGACGAAGGTATTGTACATGCCTTGAAACATTTTCATATCGGCGGACTTTAAAAGTGTGGGTGAATTCCGATTTCACATCGATACGTCCCCGGAGTTTATCTGTTATGCTGCGGCGGTATAGGTTTAAACGATTACAAGGGTTTCAGAAACTATCTCAAACCCTTGTCCGTTTTGCCCGTTGTCACTGTTTAAAGCAGTTTCCCTGACAGATCTATTTTTATTTCGATTTCTTTGGCTCCTTTTTCGAGTTCGAACAGGTAATAGGTTTGATCCGGCGTTTCGTAACGTTCAATATCGTCGATGATATAATCGGCATAAGCCGAAGTTTTCAAGGCATTCATTACGGCGGTTTCAACTTCGTTTTGGCGGACATCGTAATGGGTATTCAGCCAATTGCCGGAGGCATCGAATATCACTTCTTTGCTGCGGTTTTCGTGTATGATATCTACCTCTGTACGGTTATGTTCGGTTTCAGTTTCGATGATACGGCAAGTCGGATATTTGTCATTGATGAATTGCTGGAGCGAAGCCGGTAATTCCGAGGCGTCGGGAAGATAGTTTTCGTAATCGTCATCGGTTAGGTCGGCCTGAACTTTGACCAAAATTCCGTCGGCTGAATAATAGAGATCGTATTCTTGTTTGTCTTTTTTCACTTCGATGACATAAATCGTTTCGGTTTCGTTACGCTCCAAACGATCGATATCGTCGATATACCATTGTGCATATTCACTGTTTGCCAAAGCTTTTTGTACGTCCTCAGGCAGTTGGCTGGTGTGGGTCAACTCGGTTTCGGTCATATACCATTGGCCTGTAGCATCGAACCAGGCTTTCCCGTCGAGTTGATTGTCGATGAATTCTGCTATCAGGTAATTGTTTTTCTTTTCCCATTCCACTTGTGTGGCGTTGGGATATTTACTTTCAAAAGCTTGGCGGGCTTGAGGATCAGGGGTTACCGAATCGTCGTTGTCGCAACTGCAAAAGCCGAATAGGGCTAATCCGAAAAATAATGCGTATAAGTTCATAGTTATTTATTTTTAATTAATTATCGATATCGATGAGTTGAAATGCTTTGTTGAATTCGAGTTCAAGCTGATTGTTCAATTTTACTTCATAAGTTTTACTGTCCCGTTCAATTTTCAAAATTTTAGCTTCCGGGTAGTGTTTGCTTACGTAGTCTTTAATGGCTTGAGGTACGATTCCTGTCGGTACTGTAGAATATTTACAGTCGACTTTTTCCCATGAGCCGTCTTTCAGAAATTCAGCTTTTTCTCCGTTGACAAATACAACTTCATATTTCTTTTCCCAAAAGTCTTTTTCCATTTTGGCCAGGGAAATTTCATTCTTAGGGAAATACTTTTGGATAAATTCCTGAGCTTTTTGAGGTAGTTGATCGACTGTAATTGCTCTATCGTCGTCGGCTTTCGCTAAGCCCTGCAAAGCGAACAGGCAGGCAAATAATAAAATGATTTGTTTCATAGCTTTCAAATTTTAAGTTTTACAATTCAAAAGTAGAACCCAAAACTGAAAAGATTTTGAAATCGGGAAAAAAATGAATTTTATTTCGACTTATTGAGAAAATCGATCTGGAAACAATGCTTTCCTGTATAATAATATCGGATGTGAAGCTGATATAATTTGCAGATCGATTCGGCAATAGACAGGCCCAGGCCGCTGGAGCCTTCACCGGTATGTTTGCCTTGATAGAAACGATGGAATATACGGGAGGCATCCAGTGCTTCCGGGTGACCGGTATTGCAAATGGTAAGGTGATCGGACTGAATTTCGATGTCGATTTTTCCTTGTGATTTATTGTGGATAAAAGCATTTTTGAGCAGGTTTGTGATTAGGGCGGTTGCCAGTGTTTCGTTCATATTCACCGTTAAAGTGGCTGATTGATGCACTTCGACTTGGATGTTTTTATAGTCGTAGATATCCTGGTAATCTTCGAGCTGTGAGCTGATCAGATCGTTCAGACAAATTTCCTGACTCTCCTGGAATTGGCCGTTTTCTATTTTGGAGAGGAAAAGCAAAGACTTATTCAGTCGGATAATATAGGTAAGGGTCTGTTGGATCTTGGCTATTTCGGTCAGTTGGTCTTCTGTAAGTGACTCGCTTTCTGCCATCATTTCCAGACGGTTTTGGCAGATTGCCAGAGGAGTCTGCAATTCATGCGAAGCATTACCGATGAATTGTTTTTGTTGTTCATAGATCGCCTGGTTACGTCGGTGAGTTTGAATGGCTGCTTCATTTAATTTCCGGAACTCTGTGATGTTGGTTTGCAAATCCGGAGGACTCTGGCTTTTACCGATCGTATATTGGTCCATCCATTTGAGTAGCACATAAAGGGGACGCATACTCCGGTAGTAAACCCAGGTATTCACCAAAAGAATAAGCAGGAGAAGCGAAAAATAGAGGAGAAGCATCCAATTCAGAATAGCTTCCTGTAAGTCTTGCTTTTCGATCGTCGGAGTACTGACCGTGAGTTCGTAATATTGTCGGTCTTTGTCTTTGAAAATGGTTCTTAGGACCCGTGCCGGCTCGGTTTCTCCCTTGGCTTCGATGTGGACCATTTCGTCGGAATACCGGATCCGTTTCTGTTTCTCGGCATAATCTGCAGTTACTGTAATCAGATAATAACTATTATTACTACCGTCAGATTGGGAAGGTAATTGTTCTCCTGCCAAGGCCCGGGTGATCAGTACCTCTGAATAATCTTCCAGAGAATCGTCTACTTCATCGTTGACTTCATCTATAATAGCCATATAAAATAGTATGCCCCAAGCCGCTAAAATGATCGGTAGGGCCAGGGACAGATGAATCAGGATGCGGTAGATTAATTTCATAGGGCTTGAAGTGACATTTTATATCCAAAACCATAGACTGCTTTGACCTCCGCGTTTGCACCCGCTTCGGTCAGTTTTTTGCGGAGGTTTTTCACCTGGGCATAAATAAAATCGAAATTATCCACCTGATCGATGTGATCTCCCCATACCGATTCTGCCAGAGTCATTTTATTGATTACTCTTTCGGGACGCTGGATAAAATAAAGTAGTATATCGTATTCTTTTCGGTTCAGTTCGATGGGGGTACCTGCAACAAATACCTGGAAATGGTCCGGGTCGATCCGGATATTACCGTATTCGATATAAGTGGCACCGGCATGATGATTTCTACGGATAACACTTTTGACCCGGGCAATGAGTTCGGCCAGATGGAAAGGTTTGGGTAAATAGTCGTCGGCACCCAGATCCAGGCCGGTGACCTTGTCCTCCAGTGAATCTTTGGCCGAAATGATGATGATATTTTCTTTCTTATTTTCCTTTTTTAATTCTTCCAGCAGATCCAGCCCGTTTCCGTCCGGTAACATGATGTCGAGCAGAATACAATCGTAAGTATAATCGGCCGTTTTTTCCAACGCTGTTTGAAAATCAGGAGCTTCCTCCGTAACATACCTTTCTTTCTCGAGGCTACGGCAAATAATTTCGCGTAATGACGGATCGTCTTCTATAACAAGAACTTTCATAAACTCATTTTTTCTACAAACAAATATAGTAATTCTGAAATACAACTGAAATCGCCTGGTTGGAAATCTGCTCCGTTTTGGAGGGGAGAAATAAATTGGCGAACCGGGAGTCCCTGTTTATTATGGTGTCGGACTCTGGATTCGCCAATCGAAAATTTGCCTGACAGGCAATTCTCGGGTTAAAAAGTTCAATCTGATAAAAAAGCCCCCGGGTAGGGAGCTTTTTTAGAAACTGGTCAGTGCACTGGCCAAGTCGGGTTCGATATCGAGAATCATGGGTAAGTGTAATAATTCCAGAACGTCCATGACTTCTGACGATATATTGCACAATTTGATTTCAGAATGATTGCTTTTGGCTGTTTTTACTAATGAGATAATACAGCCGATACCACTGCTGTCTATAAATTCAATGTTTTTAAAATCGAAAATCATTTTATTACCTTCTTGCGAAAGTATAGGTTTTAATTCTGATTTAACTTCTTCTGTCACTGCTAATGTAAATCTCTTTAAATCGATAAATTCTGCAATGATGCATCCTTTCTGCTCAGTTAATTTTGTAATCATTTTTTTGATTTTTAATAATGCGTTTTGGTTTAGATTAGTTGTTTTTCTTGAATGTAAATAAATTATGTTTCCTTAGGTTGCCTATAGAATGTCGAAAATAGGACAAAAAGTATAAATAACCAAATCTTTTTTATAAGAAAATCATATTCCGGCCGGATAAAAATTTGACGAAAGAGGAAGTCTGAACAGATATAAATTATATCTTTGTGATGTTTTTAAATGCTAACGTTTGCAATTATGACGGGGAAGATGACAGGTGGATTTGTGTGGAAGCGGTGACGGATCGGGATGAATATGAATCGACTAAATTTACGATATAAATAAAATAAAATGAAAACAACACCTTTTACCCATTTTCATGAAGCTTTGGGAGCACGTATGGCTCCGTTTGCAGGATATAATATGCCCATCGAATATCCGACAGGAATTAAAGAAGAGCATCTGAATGTCCGTAATAAACTTGGAGTTTTTGATGTTTCCCATATGGGAGAATTTTGGATTAAAGGACCGAAAGCTTTTGAATTGGTTCAGAAATTAACCACAAATGATGTGGCCGCTTTGATAGACGGAAAAGTACAATATAGTTGTTTCCCCAATGATAAGGGTGGTATTGTAGACGACTTGCTGGTGTATCGTTTCAGTGCTGAAAAATACCTGCTGGTAGTTAATGCTGCTAATATCGAAAAAGACTGGAACTGGGTGGTAAAATACGGCGCAGAACTGGGTATGAAACCGGGCGTCGAACTGGAAAATGCTTCCGACAATATTTGCCAGCTGGCTATCCAGGGGCCTTTGGCATTGAAAGCCATGCAGAAGCTGACCTCGGAAAATGTTGTCGATATGGAGTATTATACTTTTAAAGAAATACCGTTTGCGGGGATCGATAAAGTTATTTTCTCCACGACAGGTTATACCGGTTCTGGTGGTTGTGAAGTTTATGCTTATAATAAAGATGCTGAGAAATTGTGGAATGCCGTTTTCGAAGCCGGAGCGGAATTCGGGATACAACCGATCGGATTGGGTGCCCGCGATACCTTGAGATTGGAAGCCGGTTTCTGTCTCTATGGGCATGAAATCGACGATGATCATTCGCCTATCGAAGCCGGTTTGGGATGGATTACTAAATTCGTGCCCGGAAATGATTTTATCATGCGGGAATACCATGAAAAATTGAAAGCAGATAAACCGACCCGTTATATGAAACCTTTTGAAATCATCGACCGGGGAATTGCACGGCAAGGATATCCTATCGAAGATGCCGAAGGAAATGAAATCGGTGTAGTATGTTCGGGAACGGTATCTCCTTTAACCGGAAAATCTATCGGTACTGGATATGTTAAAAGCGGTTTTCATAAATTAGATAGTGAAATATTTATCCGGGTGAGAAATAAGGCGTTGAAAGCAAAAATTGTAAAAACTCCTTTTTTCTGATACCGGAAATTCAAATACCGAAAAACTATCCCAAAGTCATTATTTTGACTTTGGGATTAGTGTCTCTCTTAGAGAGAGTGATTAAATGATTTCTTTTTTGAGGTATATTCGGCACCGATTTGTTAAGGTGATTTTAAATTATAAGTAAATCCGAATATTTCTCTTATAAAATGATATTTTGCGCAGTATATTTTGCATATTTGTAACGTTTGAAGAAAAATTGAATTAAAATTTAAAACCTTTAATTATTATACAAAATGAGAAAACATATTTTTAACGCAGGTCCTTGTAAGTTGCCGGATATGACATTGGAAAATACGGCAAAAGCTGTGATGGAATTAGGGAATTGTGGCCAGTCTATTCTGGAAGTATCTCACCGTTCAGCTGATTTTCAGGCTGTTTATGATGAGACTGTCGCCCTGTTCAAAGAAGTGTTGAATATCCCCGATAATTATTCTGTTATTTTCTTGGGTGGTGGTGCCAGTATGCAGTTCTGCATGATTCCTTACAATTTCCTGGGTAAAAAAGCGGCTTATGTGAATACCGGCGTTTGGTCTAAAAAAGCAATCGCTGAGGCTAAACTTTGGGGTGAAGTTGAAGTGATCGCTTCTTCTGAGGACCGGAATTTTACTTATTATCCGAAAGGATTCCAGATTCCTGCCGATGTCGATTATCTGCATATTACATCGAATAATACGATCCGTGGTACCGAGATTTTCGAAGATCTGGATAGCCCTGTGCCCTTGATTGCCGATATGTCGTCCGATATTTGTAGTCGTCCGATCGACGTAAAAAAATATATGATGATCTATGGCGGATGCCAGAAGAACTTAGGACCTGCCGGTGCTACTTTCGTGATTATCCGTAACGACTATCTGGATAAAGTAGTGGCTGACCGCAAGATCCCGACCATGCTGAAATATCAGACTCATGTCGATAACGGATCTATGTTCAATACCCCTCCTTGTATCAATATCTTTGCCGTTGGTCAGACCCTGAAATGGATCAAACAAATGGGCGGTGTTGAAGCTATGGAAAGACGTGCTATCGAAAGATGCAATGCATTGTACAGCGAATTCGACCGCAATACGGTATTCCGTGCTGTTGTTGAAGAAGGTTCACGTTCTCGTATGAATATTCCGTTCTTGTTAGCCGAAGGATATGAAGAACTGGAGAAAGAATTTTTGGATTTCTGTAAATCTAAAAACATCGTAGGCGTGAAAGGTCACCGTTTGGTGGGTGGTTTCCGTGCTTCTACCTACAATGCTTGTACGATGGAAGATGTAAATGCTTTGATTGCTGCCATGCAGGAATTTGAAAAAGCACATAAAAAATAAATAATATTAATTCAGATGAAAGATTTACGATTTACGACCGTGCTGAGGCCTCTCGTAAATTGTAAATCTTAATCGTAAATTTTGGTAGTTATGACAAAGGTTCTGATTGCAACCGATAAACCTTTTGCTCCGGTGGCAGTAAAAGGTATCCGCGAAATCGTGGAAGCTCAGGGTTATGAATTGGCTTTATTGGAAAAATATACTTCTCCGGAAGAATTGATCGCTGCTGTTGCCGACGTAGATGCTATGATCATCCGTTCGGATAAAGCGACAAAAGAAGTGATCGATGCTGCTAAAAAACTGAAAGTAATTGTACGTGCCGGAGCCGGTTATGATAATATCGACCTGCAGGCTTGTACCGATCATGGCGTAGTGGCTATGAATACTCCGGGACAGAACTCGAATGCTGTGGCTGAATTGGTATTCGGTATGGCTGTTTATCTGGCTCGTAATTTCTATAACGGTAAATCCGGGCATGAACTGAAAGGAAAGAAAATCGGTGTACATGCTTACGGAAACGTGGGACAAAACGTGGGACGTATTGCCAAAGGCTTCGGAATGGAAGTGTATGCTTTCGACCCGTTCATGACCGATGAACAAATCAAGGCTGCGGGGGCTACTCCGTTGCATTCTGCCGAAGAAATGTATGCGATGTGTGATTATGTATCTCTGCATATCCCGGCTACCGAGAAGACAAAGAAATCGATCAATTATGAATTGTTGAATCGCATGCCGAAAGGAGCTGTATTGATCAACACTGCCCGTAAGGAAGTGATCAATGAAGAAGAATTGGTGAAATTGATGGCCGATCGTCCCGATTTCAAATATATTTCCGATATCGCTCCGGACAATGCCGCTGAATATGCCCAGTTCGAAGGCCGTTATTTCTTTACTCCGAAGAAAATGGGTGCTCAGACTGAAGAAGCGAATGTAAATGCAGGCTTGGCTGCTGCCCGTCAAATTGTGGCTTTCCTGGAACATGGAGATGCTAAATTTAAAGTAAATAAATAATATTTTTATGGCTATAGTAAAACCATTCAAAGGCTTACGTACTCCTAACCAGGAAGTATGCGAGGAATTGGCTTGCCTCCCGTATGACGTGATGAATTCGGAAGAAGCTGCACAGATGGCTGCAGGAAAACCGAAATCATTGCTGCATGTTACCCGGGCCGAAATCGATTGCCCTGCCGGAACGGATATCCACTCGGAAGAAGTTTACAATAAGAGTGTCGAAAATTTCAAAATGTTTCAGGACAAGGGATGGTTGGTACAGGATCCGGAAGCGAAATTTTATATTTATGCTCAGACCATGGAAGGCCGTACCCAATACGGTATTGTCGGTTGTGCTGCCTGTGAGGATTATATGAACGGGGTGATTAAAAAACATGAACTCACCCGTCCCGATAAAGAAGAGGACCGGATGGTGCTGACCCGTTATGTGAATGCTAACCTGGAACCGGTATTTTTTGCCTATCGTGCCGTGCCTGAAATTGACGCTATCGTTGAAGATATTGTGAAGAATCAGAAAGCAGACTACGATTTTGTGGCAGAAGACGGGTTCGGACACCATTTTTGGGCGATCAACTGTCCGGAAACCAATAAACGGTTGGAAGAGTTGTTCGCAACGAAAGTGCCGAACACCTATGTGGCCGACGGACACCACCGTACAGCTGCAGCTGCCCGTATCGGTGCCGAATATACAGCAAAGAATCCGAATCATACCGGTAAAGAAGAGTACAACTTCTTTATGGCCGTACATTTCCCCGACCATCAGCTGAAGATTATCGATTACAACCGGGTAGTGAAAGATCTGAATGGTCTGACCGAAGCTCAGTTGCTCGAGAAATTGAACGCTCATTTCGAAGTAAAGGAAATGGGTACCGAGATTTATCATCCGGCAAAATTGCACGAGTTCAGTATGTATCTGGGCGGTAAGTGGTATCGTCTGACCGCTAAAGCAGGTTCGTATGATGACAACGATCCGATCGGAGTATTGGATGTGACCATTCTTTCCAAACATGTGTTGGCCGATATCCTCGATATTCAGGATTTGCGTACCTCTAAACGAATCGATTTCGTGGGGGGGATACGTGGATTAGGTGAACTGAAAAAACGCGTAGACAGCGGGGAGATGAAAGTGGCTTTCGCTCTGTATCCGGTTTCTATGGAACAGTTGCTGAATATTGCCGATACCGGTAATATCATGCCGCCGAAAACTACCTGGTTCGAACCGAAACTTCGTTCCGGTTTAGTAATCCATAAAATTTGATTTTTGAAAATCTGAAATAAGATACCATCTTCTCTCAGAGGATGGTATTTTTTTCGGATGTGAATTTGGGTGTTAGTTTCAGTACAGGATAAAGCGTTCACGATTTATGCTTAAAGATATTCTGATTTCGATGATTATTTGGGTGGTAGTGGGATGTGGTAACGGCTCCGGGGTGAAACGACTGGATACAAGAGCTGTGGAAAAGGACACTGTTTTGAAATGGAGTCAATTGGTCGGTGAGAGCCGGTTAGTGCGTTTGGAGACGAAAGAAGAGGCTTTGTTAAACGATTATTTTCGGGTATGGGCCGGAGAGAAGTATATTATTACTTACGGAAACGAAGAAATGTATCAGTTCGCCGCCGATGGTACTTATATCCGTAAATTGGCTTCTTATGGACGTGCTCCGGGCGAATATCAGAATATTATAGCCCTCACAGTAGATGAACCGGGCGAACGATTGTATTTTTCGGATTATGGAAGGCAAAATAGTATCCAGGTAATTAATTTGAAAAATGGAGAATATGAAAATTCCCTGCCCGGAATTTACGGATTTCCGAAGAAGATGATACTGGCCGGTGATTCGGTTCTTTATTGTATTCCTTTGTTATTGAAAGATGCAGCCTATGAAATTTATGCCCTTACTTCTTCCGGACAATTCCTGGGAGGGATTAAAAAAGAGACTTGTCGGGAGGAGCGTCAGAAGAATCATTCTTATCTGGGGATAGCGGGAGGATTTGTTCACTATATGTCAGGGATAACGGATACTTTGTATCGGATAACTGCCGATACAAGAAAACCCGAATATTATTTTCATGCAGGATATTATTTGAAAGAATTCAAGCCTGATGAAAAAGGAGAAGAAATTGAAATGATAGTTGAAACTTCTCGGTTCATCTTATTCGATCGTTTATTCATCCGGATGGCTGATTCCAGATTTGGTAAAAATATAATTACTTACGACGAAAACCGGGATCCTGAAACTTATGTATTCGATAAACTGAACGATGGTTTATTCAAAGTAAAGAGTATTTATTTCGACGACCTTGACTTTGAATTGGAGGATTATCTGTTCGAAGTTTCTGAGCATTATCTTTGTCAATCTTTTTCTGCAATGAAATTTCGGGAAAGGATAAAATCAGCAAATTCCCCTTACCATGATTGGTATAATGCAATAGCCGATGATGATAATCCTGTATTGGTGTTGGGAAAGGTACGTAATTAAATTCGGATGACAGATTTCCCCGTTTTCGCAAATATCCTTAATTCGTTGAAGATAACGAATAACAGAGTATCTCCGGAGAGAAATTCTTATTGTTTTGGAAACTGATTGCGTATATTCGGTTGGATTTTTCATCGACACAGAAGCTTAAAATATAACGGTTCAAACGATATCTTTTCAAAAAACGGCCCTGCCAGTCGAATTGGTGTATTTCAAAATTATTATTGGAGATCGATAAATCTTTATTTTTAGAATCGCAGTATAATAAATAGATATAGTTGTCCGTGCTGAAATAGTTTTTATAGTAGTTGACTTCCTCTTCAACCCGGGCATTTAATTTGTCCAGGACGGTAACTTTATTTACAGATTTATCGATGGGAAATTGGTAACGGGTCGATTCTAAATTATTTAATGAAATAATATCGATGATGGGGAAATGCCTGTAAATAATGGCAACAGAATCCATCGTATTCGGTTTCAATATGTAAAATGCATGATAGATATTCGAATTGGCTATAAAATCGGTAATCTTTTTTTCTTTTATTATGGAAGGATAATTCTTGTAATTTAATAAATATCGATTACTGGAAATATTGGCAATGGAAAATTGATAATCGGACATACCTGAATTTGCAAAAATGGTCGAATCGTTGATTAAATATACACAATCCGCAGCTGTCAATCCCACTCTGACATTGATTTTCTCTGGGGTGTATAGAGGATTGGAGAATAAGCTATCGGTACAAAATAAAGTATATCTTAGTTTTTCAATAATAAGAAATTTATTCGGGGAATGCCGGTAAACCCTCGGCGTTAGATATTCATTGGGTCCCCGTCCTATACTTCCGTAGGTTTTTAATAAATGGAAAGAATTTAGGGAATAATATTTCAAGAATTTATTCTCGTCCGTTTCTGCATCTTTGATAATCAATAAGGTATCTGAAATCCAGATTTTTTCAGGATTCAATAATGTCGTATCCGTTAATGCGATAGAAGTCGGTGTTAAATCGATGACAGGAAAAGTATTTAAATCTTGTAACTCAACTAGTTTACATGAATATGGTTTTTCTCTGGAGGTACAAGATAATACCAATAGTAATAAACATATATAAACTGTTTTTTTCATATTTAATTCTTTATATAATCGATAAATATATTCATTATCATTTTATTATCGAGAGGAGAACCACATAAAATTTTATTATCTTCAATTAGAAATGTTTGACTACGAGGAATAAGAGGATTTAGTTTAAAAAAATTATGAGTATAATCAAAGTAGAATTGAAAATCCTTATTTTGCTTAATAATTTCATCTAAACGTTCAAATTCATCTCCTCTATTTGTAATAGATTGTTGATGGGCGGATCTAAGCATAGCAATAAAGGATATGGTATTGTAACAAATTTATACAAAAAATAGTATTTCACTTTCTTTTCCATATAAAATATAGGGCGGTGAGCAGCAAAAGGGCAGTAAGGGCGAAAGCCCATACATTTATTGCACGGGATTGCGCTGTCATGACGTAATCTTGCGGCAGGAAACGATAGGCATCGAGTTGCCAGGACAGTTTACCTGCGGTGGTTTGCCGGGTGTTGCTCGAGAGAATTTTTCCCGGTAAGAGCAATTCATATTGAAAAGTAATTTCATAGAGATCCAGAGAATCGAGTTTATGGTTTAATTCCGGGTCGTCGAGTGAGTCTATCCGTTGTCCGTGCCGGCTAAAATAATCGGTTTTAAAATAGTTGTCCAACATCTCGGGAAGTTTTGCATCGAGGGCATCGTATTTGTCCTGGTTCAGCCGGAAAATAGAGTCTCTGGCAGCTTCGAAACGGTTTTTGAACGGATGGTCGGGAAGAAGCCGGTCGATAGCTGCATAACTTTCGGCAAAAAGATTGTGATTTAGCCAAAGATAGGCTTTAGGTTCGATTTTTGACAATAAATCGCATAGTTCAGTGCCGTTTTTCCCTTGAAAAGCCGGATCATTTCCCTGAAACCATAGTGTCTGTTCCTCGGAGGTAAGATAATGATCCAACGGAATCTTGGTGAGGACTGAAAATGGGGGATAGGTTTCGGTATAAGAATAATAGGTGTAAAACCATCTGAATTCCTTCTTGAAAATGATAGAAGGTTTACAAACACTCCATAATCCGTGATTAAAATGAAAATTTTCAGCCATGGCCTCGACTGACGGGAAGCGACGGGAAGCGACAATTGTCAGGCGGGGTAATGTATCTGTTTGGAATAAAGCGAAATTTACAACAGGCCATGTTACTTTTTGTTGTCCGTTATAGCATTCGACGGTCCAGGTCGTGTCGAGTTGGATAGGAAGCGGATTCGCAGTCGTATCTCCGGCAATAAAAGCAGAATCCCGGGTCTCCACCGAAATGGAACGGACACAAGAACCGTCCCGGTTGACTTGGGTTTGCATTCGGTAAGATCGATGGGTGCAGGAAAAAAGGGTAAATACCACCAATATCAGGCTGAGATATAAATTATTTCGTTTCATAATCTTGAATTTTTTGGATGAGTTGTTTGATCTTTTGTTGTTTATTCATTCTGCTTTTTAGTTCAGAATAGAATATCGTCCTTTTTTCCTGGCTGGAAAGTTCGGCCGGAATATACGAACGGTCGGCATTATCGGGCGGACGATTTATTTCCTCTGTTTTTGTTGTCGGTGAGACGACCGGTCGGTAATTTATTTCATCGATCATCCATACCGATAATACCGAAGCAGCTATACCCGTCATTATAATTCGTATTTTAGATCTTCTACGGATTACAGGCTGCTCGATTTCCTTCATAATCCGTTGGGTCAATCCTTCGGGATCAGTGACTATCGGAGCAGTGTGTTGTAATTTATTCAGAATAGCATTGTACTTGTCCATAGGATTTATAGGTTTAATTTTTCGATTCTTTCCCGTATGTATTTCCGTGCCAGATATAAATTACTTTTTATTTTAGCACTGCTGAGCCCGCTGATATCTTTCACTTCCTCAGCCTCCAGCCCTTCCAGGTCCCATAATGTAAAGATCAATTTTTGCTTGGGCGTCAATTCTTGAGTGAGGTAAAGGATGATCTGGATCAACTCCTCATTCATCACTTTGTTCTCCAAATTTTCATCGGAAAGTTGTTGATAAGCTTTTAGAAAATCAATTTCCGAATCATGTACGATCGGGCGCTTTTTATACGAACGCAATGAATCGTAACAGAGATTGACGGTGATTTTATATAACCAGGTTGTAAATTTTGCTTGCAAATTGAATTGGGGAAGATGAGTCCAGACCCGGATAAATGTTTCTTGTGTGATGTCCTGGGCTTCTTCATAATTACAAAGGAGTCTAAAAGCAAGGCGAAATACAAAATCCTGATATTGTCTTACGAGGAGACTGAAAGCATAGCTGTCTTGCCGTCTGCTTTGTTGAATTAATTTTTGTATTTCTAGTGTTTCCATAATTTATTTTGTGGATTCACTAATATAACGCAGAAAATCCTTATCGGTCGAAAAATTTGGGATTCCGGGACGGACCTTTTGTCCGGTTTTATATCAGACTTACTGCCCGGTATTTTGTTAGTTGCAATGGTTACAGTGGTTAAGGAGTAACCATAGAAACCGCTGTAACATTGCTTATCTTTTATTTTAGAAGTAGGTGAAAAGAGAGCTTGCTTAAAATGGGACGAAAAGTCCGTCCCGGAATCCCGGGAGAGGTTAATATTTCAGCCATTTGTAAAGTTCTTTCCAAGTGACTTTTTTGCCATACATTAAAATACCGATGCGGTAAATTTTTCCGGATAGCCAGGTAAAAAAGATAAAACTGACGATTAATAATGCCATAGAGGTCAGGATTTCCCAGGTCGGTACTCCGAAGGGGATACGGACCAGCATAACGATCGGTGAGGTGAACGGGATCAACGAACTCCAGAATACCATCGGGGATTCGGGACTTTTCATGGCGGCGAAACCGATGTATAACCCGATGACGAGGATAATCGACAAAGGGGTCAGGAATTGTTGCGAATCGGTTTCGTTATCGACGGCAGCACCGATAGCGGCGAATAAAGAAGCATATAACAGGTAGCCTCCGATAAAATAGAATAAGAAAGAGGCCAGGAATTTAATGATAAAGATCGGGTCGATGGTCATCGCAACCTTTTGGATGATTTGCATTTTTTCAGCGCTCAGATTCCCTGTACCGGCTATATCCGGCAGGCCGCCGGCCAGGTTGCCGGCATTTCTCAGTGCTTCCAGATCGATGCCCGGCAGGAAGAATGTTTGCATGACCAGGATCAGCACAAGGCCGAATACTACCCAAATCAGGAATTGTACGAGGCCGACAGCTGCTACTCCGATGATTTTACCTAACAGAAATTGAAACGGTTTGACAGAAGAGACCAATACCTCGATAATCCGGTTTGTTTTTTCTTCGATCACTCCTTTCATGACTTGAGAGGCATACATGAATATAAAGAAGTAGATAATCATGCCGCCGATCAATCCGATAGCCGAAGCGACTTCCGACGAGCTTTCTTTGGCTTCGCCCGAGTCGGTGATCTTTAACGTACGCACCAGTACAGGTGTTTGTGTGGCCGATAATTGTTCTTCCAAATCGGGGACTTGTGATTCGGCAATGACTTTTGCTCTTTTTATGTCTTCAATTTTTTTGCGCAATTGGGCCGCGATTTCATTTTTCAATTCCATAGGAACCTGAGAGAAAGAATAGACCGGAATTTCCGGGTGATCCATAATATTTTCCGGGATTGAAATCAGGGCGTAATAGTCATGTTGCCGGAGAAATTCCGAAGCTCCCGATTCATCGACCGGGGTATTCAGATATTCGAATGTATTGTTGTTGATTTGCTCGAATGGTGTCTCGAGTACTGACTGATTGATCACTGCAATTTTACGGTCCTGTGTGTCGTCTTTCAGAAGCATCCACATCAGGAAAGCATAAAAACCGGCTAAAAGAATGGGAACGACGAGTGTCAGTACCAGAAAACTTCTTTTCCGTACTCTGGTTGTAAATTCGCGTCCTATGATGATAAGCGTTTTATTCATTTCAGATTTATGATTTGGGGTTTACGAAGTGGATTATTCTTCCTGTTTGATGTCGTTAACCATTTCTCCTTTCACTAATTTGATAAAGATATCGTTCATTCCCGGTATGACCTTTTGATAAGAGATAATATCGGTTTTGTCGAGCAGACGACGTAATAAAGTATTGGTAGGACAAGCCGCGAGGCGTTGCAGGACCAGTTCGTGTTGTCCGTCTTCTATCTTTTCGGAAAGCAGCTCATATTCTTCTCCGATCACTTCTTGCGGATGAAAATCCGGTTGATATTTACAGATGAGTCGGTAAGTATTGTTGGCATACTTATTCCGGATCTGATTGATCGGGCCTTCGATAATTTTTTTTGATTTGTTAATCAAGGCAATATGGCTACAGATTTCCTCGACGGAAGCCATATTGTGGGTGGAAAAAATAATGGTCGTTCCTTTTTTGCGCAGTTCCAGTATTTCTTTTTTCAGGAGTTCGACATTGATGGGGTCGAATCCGCTGAACGGTTCATCAAAAATCAGCATTTCCGGTTCGTGCAGGACGGTGGTGATGAATTGCACCTTTTGGGCCATTCCTTTGGATAATTCTTCTACTTTCCGATCCCACCAGGCCTCGATTCCGAATTTCTCGAACCAGGCTTTCAATTGTTGAATCGCGTCATGACGACTCACTCCTTTCAGACGAGCCAGATAAACGGCCTGTTCACCGACTTTCATCTTTTTATAGAGGCCTCTTTCTTCAGGCAGATAACCGATGCGGTTCATGTCGGCAGGTTCCAGTTTATGGTCTTTAAAATAAAGTTCACCCGAATCCGGTCCTGTAATCTGGTTTATAATTCGGATCAGAGAAGTCTTTCCGGCTCCGTTGGGGCCTAACAATCCATAAATAGCTCCTTCCGGGATTTCGATAGATACATCGTCCAAAGCCCGGTGATTGGCATAATTTTTAATAATATTTTTAGCGACAAAAAAACTCATACCTTTTCACTTACAACAGTTACAAAAGTTACAACGGTTATAATGGTCAGGATTCACGTCTAAGATCCTTGTAACCTTTGAAATCTTTGTAACGACATAAATTGCAGAATTAAATTGGTTGATAAAGTCTTTGGACTTTATCAACTTTACCAATTCATTATACCTGCCATTATTATAAATACAAATGCTGATATGTTAATACGCTCCTGTGGTCGGCACATTTACATATTAGCACATCAGCATAACAGATCAGCTGTATTCAGACAGCTTCATTTTCTTCCATTTCGATCATCAATGTCCCCTTCGGAATTTTATCTCCTGAGTTGACATATATTTTTTTGATTTTACCCGAAAATGGTGCAGCCAGTTTGTTATTCATCTTCATAGCCTGAAGAATCAGAAGAACATCTCCTTCCTGGACTTCCTGGCCCTCTTTCACTTCGATTTGCATAATGGTTCCCGGAATGTGTGAAGTCAGCAGATAGGGATTCGGTTCTTCCCATTTTTTTCGGTTTACCCATTTCTGGGTAAGCTGAGTTTTATATTCTACGCCATTCAGCAGGAATTTTTCATATTTAACAGTCATTTTACCTCCTTTTTAGTGGTTCTGAAACTTTTAAGTCTTTCAGTTTAAAAGTCCGGGAATTCCTGGACTTTATAAACTCTGAACACTGTTAGAACGGAGGAATTCCGTGTTTCTTAGCAGGTGTCATAACGGTTTTATTACCGGAGACTTCGATAGAATGTTTCAATAACAGGCGTGTTTCCGACGGTTCGATCACCGAGTCGATATATCCTTTGGAAGCTGCTACATAAGGATTAGCAAATTTCTCGCGATATTCGGCAACTTTCTGCTTCCGTGTTTCTTCCGGATTAGCAGATTCTTTTATTTCTTTACGGAAAATAATGTTAGCAGCCCCTTCCGGTCCCATTACGGCGATTTCGGCTGTCGGCCAGGCAAACATAAAGTCGGCTTTCAGGTGGCGTGAGTTCATGGCGATGTATCCACCACCGTAAGCTTTACGCAGGATTACCGTCACTTTAGGTACGGTAGCTTCACTATAAGCATACAATACTTTTGCTCCGTGGCGGATCACACCCATATGTTCCTGTTCAACGCCCGGTAGATATCCCGGCATGTCTTCGAAGGTCACGATCGGAATATTGAATGCGTCGCAGAAACGGATAAACCGGCCTGCTTTATCGGCAGAGTCGCAATCCAATACACCGGCTAATACCAAGGGTTGATTGGCTACGAAACCGATCGTTTCTCCATCTACCCGACCGAATCCGACAACGATATTCTGTGCAAAGTCCTGTTGTACCTCGAAGAAATCGGAATCGTCGGCAACGGCTTTGATAATATCTCTTACATCATAAGGCTGGGTAGGATCTGCAGGAAGGATTTTTTCGATATTGTATTCTGCTTTCGGAGCTTTTGACGGAAAGGCTTTCGCTTTACGTTGATTGTTCCAGGGGATAAAGGTGAGCAGTTTTTTTATTTGTTCGAAACATTCTGCTTCTGTAGAGGCAAAGAAGTGGGCATTTCCACTGATACAGGCATGAACGCGTGCTCCTCCGAGGTCTTCCATACTAACTTCTTCTCCCAGTACTGTTTTTACTACTTCCGGACCTGTGATGAACATTTTGGAAATATTATCTACCACAAATACGAAATCGGTCAATGCCGGAGAATAAACGGCTCCACCAGCACAAGGACCCAGAATAACGGACAATTGAGGGATAACACCGGAAGCCTGTGTATTGCGGAAGAAAATTTCTCCATAACCGGCCAGTGAATCCACCCCTTCCTGGATACGTGCACCACCCGAGTCGTTGATACCGATGATCGGCATCCGCATTTTGATGGCATGATCCATAATTTTGGTGATTTTACGGGCGTGCATCAGTCCTAACGAACCTCCTGCAACAGTGAAATCCTGAGCATAAATAGCAACGGGTTCTCCATAGACAGTACCGGTACCGATAACGACACCGTCGCCGTGAAGAACTTTCTTGTCCATATCAAAATCCTTAGATTGGTGCTCTACGAACATGTCGTACTCGTGGAAAGAACCTTTGTCCAAAATCCCCTCGATACGCTCACGGGCTGTCAATTTACCCATGGCGGCCTGCTTTTTGATAGCATCTTCGCCACCACCCTGAAGTACAATTTCTTTCCTCTTTCTTAAGTCAAGAATATTCCTTTTAAGTGACATAGTAATTTAGTTTATTATTAACTTGCGTAATTCCTTCTCAGAAATTAACACACCATTTAAACTGCAAGGTTACGTAAAAAAAATGATTTAAAAAATACCTGTCTTTATTATACTAATCGGTATCTATTGATATCATTGAGGGTTGAAGTCGAAATTTTAACGATTTATTTGAAAAATTTACTATTATCTGTATTTATTAATAAATGGGGAGGGGGATTTGTTCTTCCGGGGTTTTGTGGTGTTGCAGATAGAGACTGTCGATGATACCGTCGACCAGGCCGATGGTAGGCACGACGATATGCTTCGCTTGGGTATGCTCTGCGACTAGCAGGAAGATATCTGCGGCATTGGTAATGACATCTGCACGGTCGGGTTTCAGATTGTATAACCGGGCACGTTCTTCTAAGGAATAGTTTTTTAGAGTGTTGTTGAGTTGTACTAATTTTTCTACCGGGAGAGTCATTTTATTTTTGGCCGGAAGTTTAGCTAACCGGAACAATTTGTTGATATTTCCACCGGACCCGATGATCGTGATTACCGGGTATTGTTTCCGCAATTTATTCAGGTCTCTTTTCAAACGGTTGTATACGCTGGGAACGACTTTTCCTTTCAACAGACGTACGGTTCCGATGTTGTAAGAATGTGAACTGCGGAGTGTTCCTTGATGGATCAAGCTGATTTCCGTGCTACCTCCCCCGACGTCGACATAGATATAATCGGCGTTTTTATCCGCCAGGTATTCGATGTGATTATCGTATACCAAACGGGCTTCTTCCTCTCCGTTGATAATATCTATCCGGATACCTGACTTCCGGGTGATGGTTTCGATTACTTCTTTCCCGTTTGCGGCATCCCGCATTGCCGATGTGGCACAAGCCCGATAGGCATCGACTTCGTATATTTTCATCAGTTGCCGATAAGCCTTCATCAGACGGAGTAGTTTTTTAGCTTTACTGGCCGGTATTTCACCTTGTGTAAATACTTCTTCTCCCAGGCGCAGGGGAACCCTTAGAAGGAGCTCTTTTGTAAACAACTGTTCCGCTGTTTCGGGATTGATACTTTTGATCAATAATCTGACTGCATTGGAGCCGATATCGATCGCTGCATAATTTACTTTACTCATGGGGTATGTTATTAGTTGTGATTTCTTGTATGTCTTCCTGATAATAGTGATATAAGGCCGATTGTGACCGGAATAGCGAATGGTCTTCGTTTTTCCAGGGGATATTCTGTCCTGTGCCGTCGACTTGTCGTCCCTGCAGAGAGTCTTTCAGGCCATATTCGACGATTCGTTTCAATTCGGTTTGAATTTTCTTATCATAAACAGGGGTAAGTACTTCGATCCGGTTGTCCAGATTCCGGGGCATCCAGTCGGCAGAACCTGTCAGGCAGATCATATCACCTGCATTTTCGAAAATGAAAATTCGTGAATGTTCCAGATAACGGTCGATAATTCCGTTGATCCGGATGTTTTCGCTTATTCCCGGGATTCCTGTGACGATAGAACAATTACCTCGTACCACCAGGTCGATCTTTACGCCTGCGGCCGAAGCTTCATAAAGCTTAGCGATCAATGTCCGGTCTGTAATATGGTTTACCTTTCCTAATATTCGGGCCGTTTTTTGTTTTCTGGCATTTTTGACTTCCTCTTCGATCAATTTCAATAGTTTGGAACGCATATCGTTGGGAGAGACCAGTAATTCTTTGAATTTTACGGGTAGATAAGGTTTTTCAATAAAGTCGAAGACATGCCGGACTTCTTTTACCAGGGTTTTGCGTGCGGTAAAAAGGGTGATGTCGGTATATCGGGTGGCATTCCCTTCATGAAAATTTCCGGTACTGACACAGGCGATATCTCCCTGTCTACCCGATATATATACTAGTTTTGCGTGTATTTTCAGACCTTCGACTCCGAATACGACTTTGATTCCGGCATCTTGCATTTGTTTAGACCAGCTGATATTCGATGCTTCGTCGAAACGGGCGAGTAGTTCGATAACTACAGTTACTTTTTTCCCGTTTCTGGCTGCTGCGATTAAAGTTTGGATAACCTTGGAATTTTTCGCTACCCGGTAGAGGGTCATTTTTATGGCTTTGACGTTCGGGTCGATCGTGGCTTCCCGGAGTACACGCAAGAAAGAAGAAAAACTGTGATAGGGATAGTGCAGGAAGAGATCGCGGGTACGGATGGTATTCAAAATGCTGCCGTCCCCTGAAAAGTCCGTTTTGAACAATGGAGGCTGAGGGGGATATTTTAAATCGTCACGTTTACAATCGGGAAATTTCATCAGATCTTTCAGATTTTGGTATCTACCGGCTCCGACCTGAGTATCCCAGCGGTCCATACAAAGCATCCGGCTGAGGTGGCGCTGCATAACTGCAGGCATCCGGCTGTCGTATACCAACCGGATCGGTTCCCCGTTTTTTCTGCTTTTCACCCCCTTCGATATTTTTTGCATAATGCTGTTCCGAAGATCTGAATCGAGTTCCATTTCTGCGTCTTTAGTGAACTTGAACGTGTAAGCCTCGAAGTGATCGTAAGGCCGGCCGTTGAATATCAGGGGAAGGCAAAAGCGGACGATGTCGTCCAGGAACATCAGGCATATGCGGTCGTTATCGCCGGGGATCCGGATAAAACGGCCGTATGATTGCACCGGCAAAGCGATGATGGCAAAATCTTTTTTCGTTTTTCCTGTGGTTTGCAGACAGACGCTCAGATAGATATGGTCGTCGGGTTGGTCGCTGAAATGACGGAAAGAAGAAGTGAAAAGCGGGGTCGTAGAGCCGATCAGTTGTGTCTTGTAAAATTCTCGGATATAGTCGGCTTGCTCCTCCTGTAATTCTTGTTCGTTCAGGAGGTAAATCCGGTTTTGCCGGAGTACTGTATTTATTGCTGTAAATGTTTCCTCGAATTTTTGTGTATACAGGGCATTCAACCGGCTGATTTCCCTGAAGGTTTGAATGGCGGTTTCTCTTTCTGCCTTAATGGTTTTATCCTCATATTCGATGATTCGGTTGAGGGTGGCTACCCGTACCCTGTAAAATTCGTCCAGATTATTGGAGTAGATTCCCAGAAAGGATAACCGTTCGAGTAAAGGAACCGGGGTTTTTTCTGCTTCGGACAGGATTCTCCGGTTAAAATACATCCAACTGATATCCCTTTCCAGGTAGGGAATCTCACCTTTTTTCCTTGTTACTTTCATGGATAAAATGCAATGTATTGATTTAATTACGAATGTATTTTATCCATGTTACTATTTAATGACAGAAATGTGACATTGTCGTTGAGGCCGGAATTGTCTTTATAAAATTTCTTTCAGGTGTTTATAATTGGAATTGATCGTATCGATAATCTCCTGTGTCCGGCCGGTCAATAACATTTTATACATGGCTTGTGCGAATCCGGTCATTTGATTCCATTCTATTTGCGGGGGCATAGCCAGTGCATTCGGATCGGTCATTACATTCAGTAGAGTAGCTTCCGGTGAGTTCAAGGCTTCGACCAATACCGGGAGTACATCGTCCGGACGGCTGACGGTATAGCTCTTTATACCCATCGCTTGAGCCACCAGGGCAAAATCCGGATTTTGCATGTCGGTTTCGTTGTCCGGCAGGCCGGCGACTTCCATTTCGAGTTTTACCATACCCAAAGAACGGTTATTGAATACAATAATCTTGACCGGTAGCTTATATTGGGCGATGGTTGCCAGATCACCCAGTAACATAGAGATGCCTCCGTCGCCGCAGAGAGCGATCACCTGTCTGCCCGGATAGGCGAACGATGCTCCTATAGCCTGGGGCATAGCGTTGGCCATTGTGCCGTGATTGAAAGAGCCTAACATCTTTCGCTGGCCGGAAGCTTTCAGGTAACGGGCTCCCCAGACACAGGTCATACCCGTATCGACGGTAAAAATAGCATTTGCCTGAGCAGTTTCGTCGACCATCGCCATGACATATTCCGGGTGAATCTTATTATCACTGCCTTTGTTTTCGACGTAAGCATTCAGGTCTTTAATTACTTTGGAATAACCGAGCAACTGATCGTTCAGAAAGCTTTTGTCGCTTTTGGCTTGTAAAAGAGGTAATAAAGCTTCGAGTGTCGTCTTGATATCTCCGCATAGCCCCATTTGTACTTTGGCTCTTCGGCCCAGGTGACTGGGATCGATGTCGATCTGAACGATTTTATTGTGAGTCGGTAAAAACGGGCCGTACGGGAAATCGGTACCTAATAAAACCAGTACATCGGCCGCATGCATGCTGTTGTAACCCGATGCCATGCCTAATAAGCCGGTCATCCCTACTTCATTGGGATTATCATATTGGATTTCCATTTTACTTTTGAAAGAATAGGCTACCGGGGCTTTCAACCGATGGGACAATTCGACGATTTCTTCGTGTGCATCTTTGGCTCCGATGCCACAAAACAGGGTTATATTGCTATTGTTGTTCAACAGATCGGCCAGCGCCTGTAATTCGGTATCCGATGGACAGGTGCGGGGATGAGTCGGATAGTTGATCTCTGAAGAAGGAATATTGACCTGGCTTTCTCCGGTCAAATCTCCGGGGATACCGATGACACTGACTCCTCTGCGGGAGAGAGCGGTTTGTATAGCCCCCTGTAGCATGCGGGGGAGTTGACCCGGTGTAGTCGCTAATTGGTTGTAATAACTGCAGTCGTCGAACAGGCGGATGGTGTCGGTCTCCTGGAAGTAGGTCGTTCCGAATTCACCTGAAATAATGGTAGAAGCGATGGCTAAGACAGGAGCCCCTGAACGGTGGGCGTCATAGAGCCCGTTGATCAGGTGCACATGGCCGGGACCGCCGCTACCTGCACAACAGGCCAGGTTGCCGTGAAGCTGGGCTTCTGCTCCGGCAGCAAAAGCTCCGGTTTCTTCGTGACGTACGTGAATCCACTGAATCCGGCCGTCTTTGCGGACAGCATCGTTAATCTTATTTAAACTGTCACCTGTGACAGCATAAATTCTTTTTACACCGGCTTTTACCAGCATATCTACAATTTGCTCTGCTATGTTTGCCATAATTTAAACGTTTCAATTTTTATATCAAACGGGCTTTAGCCGGAAAGGTTTATTTTTAACTTTAGAATCTGAAGAAAGAAGGCGATAGTTTATAAAATTGAGAGTCCGTAAAGTTTATAAAGTATCCCCGAAGGCCATCGACTTTACAAACTTTACGGACTTTACAACCGATGCTGTTATTTTATGCTTTTGCCTGATCGAGGCGCTTGACAACTTGGCCGTAGATGATCAGGGCAATGGCGGAAGCCAGTGCGATTACAGCAAAATAATACCAGATGTAATGGGCATTACTGCTGGCAGCGAGCCATTCGCTACGAGTGGCGAACAGGCTTTCGTCAGGGCAATATTTACTTAATAAATAGCCGGAAAGTCCGAATCCTAAAATGGAAGACAAAAACGAATGCAGGTGGCTGAAACCCAGGTATAATCCTTCCTCGCCCTTGGGGGCTTGCAGGGAGAAATATTCCAGAAAACGCGGGGAAATAAAAGTTTCCGCCAGTCCCTGGAAGACGATACCTACAACCATCATAAAAGCTACCGGGTGCATGGTCAGAATGGTCGATTCCGGATTCAGCATATTTCCCGAAGCCATGCACAAAGCGGACAACGGCATGATAAACATTCCGACGGTCATCGAAGTAAGGGCTGTCCGGTGACGCATCAGCTGGGTGACCAGGTTGACACACAGCACTACGACCAAAGGGTTGACATTGGCATACCAGGAAGGGGATGCGCCTTCCCCGGCCAGACGGAGTACGTATTTGGGCATGGTGGCATACAATTGATGTTGTACCATCCAGAAACCCGTAATGATCAGGATCAGGATGATCAGCCGGCCGTTAGAACATACTTTTAATAGAGCATTCCAGATTTGCCGGAAGGTTTTTCCCTCTCCGCTGTGTTGAGCACTTTTATAGAAAAACCAGATCGCTATGAGAGCCAGAAAGGTCATACTGGCCGAAAAATAATTCAAGGTGATCAATCCTTCATTCCCTAAAGCCTCTCTAAGGGGTTTTACAATGGTTTTACCCGAGAATGCACCGATATTGACCATGCCGTAAAAGATGGCGAATCCTTTGGCCCGGGTAGCTTCTGTCGTTTCTTTGGCCACCGTTCCCGAGATTACACTTTTGATAAAAGCTCCTCCGATGACGATCAGAGCCATAATCGGGATAATGCCGTATTGCAGGCCACTCTCGGTGAGGCCTTTAAAGACGGTGGTATGCCCATATTCTACCAGTCCGGCACTTTCGAGCCAGGTAGGAAATAAAGCCAGACCACCGTAACCGGTAGTCAATAAGGTGAAAGCCAGGAGCATAGAGTTCCGGAAACCGATCTTGTCGGCCAAAGCTCCGGCAAAAGTTGGCAGCAGATAAAGGAAAGCGGAGAAAGTACCTGCGATGGTGGCAGCCTGAATGTCATTGAACCCCAATATACGGCTAAGGTAGAGGGTGATCACGATAAATACACCGTAGTAGGCAGCACGTTCGAATAATTCCACGGTGTTGGCCACCCAGAATGCTTTACTGAACCTGATTTTTTCTTTGTTTTTTGCTGTCGTTGTCATACTTTTTTTGTTTTAGATTTTTTAGCACGGGGCAAAACTAGTAAAATAAACCAAAGTATGTATGTTTTGATTAATTTTGTATGCATGAAAACAGATGAAATAAAAACTGAAATCCATCCCTTGGAGCCTTTCTTCCCGCAAGGGGCAAGGCTATTGATGATGGGAAGTTTCCCGCCGAAACGTGAACGTTGGAAAATGGATTTTTACTATCCTAATTTTCAGAATGACATGTGGCGTATCTTTGGATTGGTATTTTTCGACGACAAGGAGCATTTTCTGACGGCAGATAAAAAATCATTTTGCGAACAACGGATCCGGGATTTTCTTATCCGGCAAGGAATTGCCTTGACCGATTCCGGCCGGGAAGTCGTTCGGCAGAAAGATAATGCCTCGGATAAATTTTTGGAAATCGTCCGCAAGATCGATTTGTCCGACGTATTGCGGCAATTACCGCACTGTGTAGCCATTGCGACAACAGGGCAGAAAGCGACGGACACTTTGCTTTCTCTGGTCGAAGCCTCTCAGCCACCGGTAGGAGGTTTTTCGACTTTTCATTTCGAGGGTAGAACGATCCGGTTATACCGCATGCCCTCTTCTTCCCGTGCCTATCCGAAACCCTTGCCTGAAAAGGCAGCGGCTTATAAGCGTATGTTCGGAGAGGTCGGTGGGTTCTTCTAGAGAAAGGGTATCAGATTTCTTTCTCTATCAGATAGACGTTGCGGTCGGTAGCCGAACGGGATACCAGCTCGGCTACAAAACCGGCTAAAAACAGTTGGGTCCCGAGGATCATACAAACCAAAGAAATATAAAAATAGGGGTTGTCGGTTACCAAACGGGCCCTGATCCCTTGTGAAAGACAGATCAGTTTATCTATACCGATCCAGCCGGCAGCACAAAATCCGATGATAAACAGCAAGGTCCCTATTGCCCCGAACAGATGCATCGGTTTTTTGGCAAAACGGGTAATAAAGGTGATGGACAACAAATCCAGCATTCCATTGATAAATCGGTTTAAACCGCCGAATTTGGTTACTCCGTATTTCCGTGCCCGGTGCTGTACGACCTTTTCTCCGATTTTAGTGAAACCGGCCTGTTGGGCCAGGATCGGGATATAGCGATGCATTTCTCCGTATACTTCGATGCTTTTCACAACTTTATTCTTGTAAGCTTTGAGCCCACAGTTGAAATCGTGCAGATGGATCCCTGAAAATTTCCGGGCTGTCGCATTGAATAATTTGGTGGGTATTGTCTTTGATTTCGGATCGAATCTTTTTTTCTTCCAACCGGAAACCATGTCATAATCTTCGGACATGATCATTTGATAAAGAGCCGGTATTTCGTCCGGGCTATCCTGCATATCGGCGTCCATCGTAATGACAACATCTCCTTGGGCATTCTGGAACCCGCAGTGTAAGGCTGCGGATTTACCGTAATTCCGCCGGAATTTTATGGCACGGATATGTTCGTTTTGGGTCGAAAGGGTTTCGATGAGTGCCCAGGAATTATCGCTACTGCCATCGTCTACCATGATGATTTCATACGTAAAATGATTCGCTGCCATGACCCGTTCGATCCAGGCTGTTAGTTCCGGCAGAGATTCGTCTTCATTATATAACGGTATAACGACTGATATGTCCATGATCTGAAAATTACGGTTAAATAAATTCATTTTTTCGGGTGCGCCTGAGTAATCCTGCCAGGAGCAAGGAGAAAATAAATCCGGTGAATATTTTATTGAATGTTTCTGCAAAGGCAATTGTAGCAGGCGTTGTAAACGCTTTTAACATCGAGATCATATTTTCGGTGAAAGCCGAATCCGAATATACCTCTTTGAACGTCGTTTCTATCGAAGTCAGATAATTCTCCAGTAATTCCGGATGGTGACGATAGAGATAGAATACAAAGCATCCGTAGATGACCGAGGCTACAGCGATCAGATAGGTACAAGCGCCCAGTGCTTTCCCGTAAGACAGACAATTATCCGGCAATTCGTCCCGGTATTTACGAACTCCGATAAATGCTCCGACGATGGAGAGCAGCAGGATCACATTGTTCAATTGCGGATTGAGACTGACTCCCCGTCCTGAACGGTAGTAGGCATAAGCTACAGCAATAAAACTCAGTCCGACGAATAAACCGAACAGGGTATTTTGTGAAAAAAAATTCTTTTTCTTCGAAGGTGCCATGTATTTTTCTTTATCCTTACAATAAATCGGCTTGTTTACGCAGATAGATCTTTTCTCCTTCTGTCAGCGGACTGTCGGCCGACAGGTAGTTGAACCTGCAAAGATTTTTGAGCCGTACTCCGTATTGCTGTGAGATGCTGTACATAGTATCTCCGGCTTTTACACGGTGGAATTCGTATCCCCGTGCCGCTTTGCTCTTTTTCTTTTTCAGGAAGACCAATTGACCGGGGTCCAGGGTACTGCTGGATTTGTCGTTGTATTGTAATAATTTTTTAAGTTTGATTCCGTAATAACCGGCAATTTTTTCAAAAGAATCGCCCGGCATCGTTTCTATACAGATAATGCCATTGCGCATTTCTTCGCGGTTACGGTAGTTGGTAGTATTCGGGTGGTCCTGGGTTGCTACACTTTGGGCAAATTCTTCTGCAGTGATCGTCGGCGGTGTACCCCGTCTTTTGATCGAGCGGTCGAATTTGTACAATTCTTCTTCTTCGATGATTTTAATCAGCATATTGGCATATTGCGGGTTGGTCGCATATCCGGCGGCTTTCAACCCCTTCGCCCAGGCTTTATAATCTGTAGTAGGAATACTGAATAAACCGGCATAACGGGGACGGCTAGTCAGAAAATCACTGTGGTCGATCCACGATTGTTCGATATTTTTATATTTCCGGAAACATTCGTTCCGGGTATCGTCGTCCATGGTATATGTATCGCCGTTCCAGGTTTCGTGGCATTTGATCCCGAAATGGTTGTTGGCATTGACGGCCAGTTCCGATTCGCCGCAACCGGATTCGAGAATACCTTGTGCAAGCGTGATACTGGCCGGAATTCCGGTCCGTTCCATTTCACGGATAGCTATATGTTTGTATTTGCGGATAAACTCTTTACGTTTGTCTGCCATAACATTAAAGCTGATGAGCAACAGACTAAACAATACCAATATTTTCATACTCTTTTTCATAACACTCACTCGTTGGCGTCAGGCATTTACCTGGCAAAAGATAAATGCTGATTTTTCAATTTCCGGTTTATAATTATTCTGTATCTTAGGGGGGTAAAAATAGTAAAAAATAGTGATGGATAAAAGAGAACTGAAAATAGATTATTTTGTGTGCCGGAATTCAGTGCCCGCATGCTATGAGGAATTGTCCGAAAAAGCTCTGGCTGCTGCCGGCAAAGCTTATTGCATCTATTCCGATTTTGCTGTCGGAGCGGCTGTTTTGCTGGAAAACGGTACGATCGTTTTAGGCAATAATCAGGAAAATGTGGCTTATCCCAGTGGAATGTGTGCAGAACGGACGGCTTTATTTTATGCTGGTGCTGCTTATCCGGACGTTCCGGTCAAAGCATTGGCTATTGCTGCTTGTTTTAAAGGGCGTCCCAGAAAAGAGGTCGTTTCTCCTTGCGGGGCTTGCCGGCAGGTGATGGCGGAAGTAATCCGGCGTTACGGCCGGGATTTTGATGTACTGATGATAGGTGAAGAAGAAACGGTAGTGATAAAAGCCTCTTCCTTGTTGCCTTTTAGTTTTGAATATACAGGCTGATCCGCTAACCGGGGCCCGAAGTTTTTACACCGCCTCTACCTGAATTTTTCCTTTCGGGGTAGGAGTAAATACCAGGCGTTTGTGCAGAAGGGTTTGGTTGTTGAAATCGATCACCAAAGCCGGATCGATGGTTTTCCCATTTATCCGGATTTCAAAATGTACGTGGTCGGTGGTGGCCCGGCCTGTTTCGCCGGTAATAGAAACCGGAGTACCTGCTTTTACATGATCGCCCGAACGGACCAGGTGTTTGGAATTATGGGCGTATACCGTTTCCAGGCCGTTGTAATGACGCACGACGACTACGTTGCCATAACCCCGGCTCCAACCTGTCATTCTGACGATTCCGTCGAAAGCTGACAGAACGGTGTCCCGGCGATTGATTTTCAGGTCCATGCCGGTATGATTTCTTCCATTCCGTCGTCCATAAGGAGATAATACCCTTCCGCCGGGCAGGGGAAAAACAAAAGCACCCTCTTCCAGGTCGGCCAGGTCTAATACCAATTCGGGCTGGCGGACGAAAAATTGATCGTCTGCATAACCGACCATCGTTTTTTCGATCCGGTTAAAAGAATCCCGGACTTCTGGTTTCGGTTCGAAGAATTCGACGGGCTCCGCTTTATAAAAAGCATATTCGATCGGAGAAGTTGCTAAAAGACTGTCTGGGATAGTAAATACAGGAACAGGGGTATAAGTTAACTGAGTGGGAATTGTGGCTTGACGTGAACAAGAATAAAATCCTGCCAAACTCAAAATAACAGCAACCAGTGCTCTGTTGTGCAATCTCATACTGTATCTTTTTGGTGAATATTAAGTTAGAAATGACTGTTTTTACTATTAAAAAGACAAATTAGATCATTCCTGAAACGCAAAGATAATTGAAAAAGTTTCAAAACCTACTGATTGTCTATAGATTACAACTTTATTTAACATGTTAACGTTTTCTGTTAAAGCATTGTTTTCCTTGCTTTTACCTGTTTATTTTTAATGAATTGAAGTTATTTGTACTACCTTTGTGCCCACTTTTAAATTAGGAAAAACGGGTTCGGATTTTAATAAATCGACTATGGAATGGATAAATAGTATATTGATAGAGCACAGTGTCATACAAGCTGTTGTTGTAATTGCTATGATCTCGGCTTTAGGATTGGCTTTGGGAAAGATCAGCGTCTACGGGGTTTCGCTGGGGGTTACTTTTGTCTTTTTTGTTGGAATTGCGGCCGGACATTTCGGCTTATCGATAGATTCCCAAATGTTGAATTATGCCGAGAGTTTCGGATTGATTATTTTTGTTTATGCCTTGGGATTGCAGGTCGGGCCTGGTTTTTTCGGTTCGTTCCGGAAGGGAGGTATGACATTGAATATGCTTGCCTTTGCTGTGATCCTGGTGGGCACGGCAATGACTTTGGGCCTTCATGTGGTGACAGGCGTGTCGTTGCCCGATATGGTAGGTATATTGAGTGGTGCTGTAACCAATACCCCTGCTTTGGGGGCTGCACAGCAAACTTTGAAGCAGATGCATATCGATGCGGCTGATCCTGCTTTAGGGTGTGCGGTGACCTATCCTTTAGGAGTGGTCGGTGTCATTCTGGCGGTTATCGTATTGCGTAAGATGTTTCCTCGCCGGACGGCAGAAACCGTTGTGGCAGAAGATAAAAGCAAGCACACTTTTATTGCCGGTTTTGAAGTCCGCAATCCCGGAATTTTTGGGAAGAATGTAAAAGAAGTAGCTCATCTTGCGGCACATCGATTTGTTATTTCACGCTTATGGCGCGATGGGAAAGTGACGATCCCCACTTCCGATACGGTATTGCTCGAAGGAGACCGTTTGCTGGTGATTACCACCGAGGCTGAGGAAGAATCGTTGCGTATCCTTTTCGGTGAAGAGGAAAAGGTGGATTGGAATAAAAAGGATATCGACTGGAATGCCATCGATAGCCAGTTGGTTTCTCAGCGTATTGTCGTGAGCCGTTCGGAGATCAATGGAAAGAAATTGGGATCCTTACGTTTGCGTAATCATTATGGTATCAATATCACCCGTATATATCGGGCTGGGGTACAGTTGTTGGCAACTCCCGGGCTGGTACTGCAATTGGGAGATAAATTGACCGTTGTGGGCGAAGCTGCTGCTATCAGCAATGTGGAGAAAGTGTTGGGAAACCGTATTATTAGTCTTAAAGAACCGAATCTGATCGCCGTATTTGTGGGGATTGTGTTGGGTTTGGCTGTCGGGGCTATTCCTTTTTCTATCCCCGGAGTCAGTTTCCCTGTCCGGTTGGGAATAGCAGGCGGACCGATTATCGTCGGGATTCTGATGGGGGCGTTCGGACCGCGTTTACATATGATTACTTATACGACCCGGAGTGCCAATCTGATGCTCCGGGGATTGGGACTTTCCATTTACCTGGCTTGTCTGGGGTTAGATGCCGGGGTACATTTCTTTGAGACGGTGTTTCGTCCCGAAGGGCTGCTGTGGGTAGCTTTGGGATTTGCGATCACTTTTGTGCCCGTTGTCCTGGTGGCCGTTATCGCTTTGAAATTGATGAAAATAGATTTCGGTTCCCTGGCAGGGATGTTGTGTGGAAGTATGGCCAATCCGATGGCGTTGAATTATGTCAATGCGACCGTCGAGGGAGATAATCCGGCCGTATCTTATGCGACGGTATATCCGCTCTCCATGTTTATCCGTGTGATTTTTGCTCAATTGATCTTAATGTTGTTTTTGTAGATTGGTTCCGGGGTCGATTTTTTGATAATGCTGCCCCATCGCAAAGTGAAGTGCTCCCAAAAAGTTTTATGTCCGACTTTTTGGGGAGCACTTCATTTTTGGGGATTACTTCTTTTTCGGGACTTTGTTTCCGATAGGGAAACAGGTATTTTATTTCAGGTATTCCGTAACGAATGCACGCAATTTTTCAGCTCTGATGTTCTTGGCTAAAATGCGGTTGTTTTCGTCCAGTACGATAATCGACGGCACGGCATCGATGTTGTATTGTTTCACTACTTCACACTTCCATCCTTTCAGCGAAGAGACATGCGTCCACGGCATACCGTCTTTCTTGATAGCCTGTACCCAGGGTACCTTACGTTCGTCCAGCGACACGCTGACAATAGCAAGACCTTTGTCCTTGAAGTCATTGTAGAGTTTCACCATGTTGGGATTTTCCATGCGGCACGGTCCGCACCAGGAAGCCCAGAAATCGATAATTTTCAGTTTCCCCTTCACGCTGTAGAGCGACACTTGTTTTCCTTCTGGAGTGGTCAGGGTAAAGTCGGGAGCGGTAGCGGCGATACCCACTTTCTCCAAGTCAGCGATACGTGCCTCCAATAGTTTCCCCGGAGCTGTTTCCTTTGCTTTCTCAGAAAGCAGGCTGTAAATCTGTTTCAGCGGTTCCAGTTCCATGATACGTTCCGAACCGGCGGTCTGCAGATAGGCTGCCAGCACATTGTCTGCATTCTTGCGGACGATGTTGTTCATCTTGTCAAAGGCAGCCTGCTGCACTTTGTTTGCTTTGGCCTTCAGCTCGTGGGATGTCTTGAAATGCTTTTGGGCAGCTGCTTCCGATGCTTTTTTATTCAAAGCCCGGCTTTCAGCATTGGCATCGGCTACAATTTTCTGATAATCATTGTAAATATCCTGGAGTTTTCCTCCACGGATATCGCCGGCTCCGTTACGGGTCAGTTTCGCGGTATATTCCATGCCCGGTTCGAGTATCATGACAAAACCGCCCTCATAACCGGCAATCTTCAACAAGGCGACTACCGGCTCCTGCAAATTGCCGGTCAGGGCAAACCGGTTGTTTTCAAACTTTGTCTGTGCCAGAGTATCCATGCCTTCCACTTGTTGGGTCAGCACAAGCAATTCCCCTTTGTCAAGCTCTATATTTCCTTGGATATGGAATGTCTGGGCTGCAAGAAAGGAAGTTGCCGCTAACAGGAAAATACATGTCAATAAATACTTCATGATTCAAATTGAATTAAATGGTTTGTTTTTAATAGGGATTATCTTTTAAATAATCCCAAATCGATGCTTAATGCCACCTGCCATGTATTCTTTAAAAGACTGTCCTTCTCCGGAATCAAATAGGCAAAGTCTGCTTTGATGTGGTGACAACCGACACCGCATCCCAACGTGCCGTAGCGTTGCAGTTTGTTGTCCTGTTCGCCGTAGTGATAACCGCCACGAATCGCTACAATCTGCAAAAGAGTGTATTCCACTCCGACACTTCCGCCCCAATTGGTATTGGGTAACACCTGGCAAGCCACATCCAAGGTTCCTTGCAGACGGTGTTTGTCTGTAAATACGTGGTCGATCATACCGCCGGCGGCAACCTTGGAAGCCTGGTCATATTTACCGTAGCCGTAATCGATCTTGGTGCCGAAATTGGATGCCTGCAAACCGACAGCCCACTGCGACTGTTCCCAATTTTCAAAATTGCGTCTATAATAAAGCCCCAGATCAAATGCAACGGCATTGGCAACATCGTCCTTATCAAGACCACTCATATCCGAACGGATAAAACGGGCTGTTGCTCCTACAGACAAATCATCTGTCAGTTTACGGGCATAACCTACGTCCACACTCCAATCTTTGGGAGTAAAAGTTCCGGCATCATTGCCTTCCTTGTCCCATATATTGGTCTCCGAATGGTTGAACCAACGGAATCCGGCGGTAATTCCCTGTTTCTCGTCCAGATTCCAATAACCGGCCACCCCATGTAAATTGCTCCCCTTGGACAATTCGCGCAACCAGGGAGTAAAGCTATAACCGATCTCGGCTTTTTGGGTGGAAAAAATACTCTTGGCTGCATTACGGTATATTGAGAAAGCATTGGCAGTTGCCGCCACTCCCGAGTTTCCCATACCTACTCCGCGAACATCGGGCGTAAGTTCAGGAAATTGTGCCGCCCCTGTGCTTTTTTGTCCAAAAACAGCGAGACTTCCAAATGCAAATATCGCTATCAGGCTATATTTTAATCTGTTCATATCCTTACAATTTTATAATGTTTTTGGTGATTGTTTTATTGTTGCAGTAGAGTTTCAAAGTATAGCTTCCTCCGTCCACCTTGCTTAAATCCAACTCTCCGGCTTTATGTAAAGAGGCTGTCACCTTGCGTTCCAGAACCAAATTACCGGAAGCATCGTACAGACAGGCTCTCATTTCACCGCTAAAGGTCATGCTGGCACGGATAGTCAGAATATCCACCACAGGATTCGGGTACAATTCAACCTCTTGAAGCAGTTCCGGCTGCAATTTAATGGAAAGCTCGGTTGTGCTTGAAAGCCCTCCCCGGTCTGTCACCGTCAATTTTACAATGTGGTCTCCGGCAATGCAATTCCTGTTGTTCACTGTCAACATGATGGTTCCGTCTTGTTTGGTGGCAGTGACACTCTTGCTGGGGTCTTCCAAAACATAGTCCAAATCGGTTCCGTCTTCCGTATCGCTAACTGTATAGACATATTGGGCTGTCGAACCATACGGTATGATTTGCACTCCTTCTATTGGCTTTTGTGCTGTAATTACCGGGAGGAAGTTTACAGGTTCGTCGCTCAATGCCAGCAACGCATCCACACATCCTGCACCTAACTTGCCCTTATATTCGGGATTATAGTCATCGATAGGCTTCACGCCGCGCTTCAGGCGATATTCCACTTCGTATGGAGTCAACCCTTCGCGGGCAAACTTCGATACAATCAAGGCTGCCACTCCCGCTGCCACAGGCGTTGCCTGCGAAGTTCCCACCAGTTCCAGATAACGATTGCCTATGGCACAACTCCACATCTGCCAGCCATATCCGTTTCCGCCTCCGGGTGCTGCAATATCGACCCACTCCGCATAATTGGAATAGCCGCTTTTCCTAAAGGCAGGGTCGAGGGCTGCAACTGCGATAACATTATCCAGCGAAGCAGGATAGTGGCTCTCCGGCTCGACACCGTCATTACCGGCAGAACCGAATACAATACCGCCACGCATCGGTCCCGTCTGATTCCCGTATTCATCGATACCGGCATACGTTACAAAATAATTGACAGCATCCTGCAGGACTTCGCCAACCGAACCTCCGGCGATATACCAACTGTTCGTACAGATTACGGCTCCGTGGTCGGCTCCGTATTTGATGCTGGCAGCAGGATTGCCGTTATTGAACGGACAACACATGATGCGTATCCCGTTGTCAGGAGCGTCACCGCCGGCAACTCCGCAAATACCCACGCCATTATTGTTCTTGGCTGCCAATATACCGGCAACATGGGTACCGTGATCATCCTTATCTACCGCCCCATAATCAGGAAGACCGTTGATGGGGTTCGCTCCGATTCCATGCCAGTCGCCTTGATAACCGTTGCCGTCATTGTCTCCCCAGGGGTTCTGGTTATATTCTCCGGGATTCTTCCAAAGATTGTCTTTCAAATCTTCATGGTTAACATCAACCTTAGAATCCACCACATTTACAATCACTTCCGGCTTTCCTTTTTCAATCTCCCAGGCTTCCAGAATACTGATATCCCCGCCTGCCAGCATCCCGTTGCTGCCGTTATTATAGAGGTGCCATTGTTGGGGCAGATACGGGTCATTATAAGGTAACGGTACCGACTCTGTCTTCCCTTTGTAAATAGGTTCTACGGTTGCGACATTCGGAATACCCGATAACGCCTTCATTGCCTCTGCCGTAGGAATATTCTCATCGAAAGATACCTGATACCATAGATGAAGACCTGCCTTCCGGGTACGTGCTTCGAACTTCCCGGCATGGGGGAATACCCGCTCCAGGCGGGTACCTCCCAATTGCCGGATAACGGAGTTCAACTGGCCGTTGTCCGTATCCACTCCGCTGCGGGTGGTCACAATCTGCAAATCCTTCGGCAGCTCTTTGAATTTGATGTTCACTTGTCCTTTTATTTGCCCGGCTGTATTTGCGATAACCGACCAATCGTCTTTGGGTACTTCTGTGATGATGTCATCCTGTTGGCAAGATGCCAACCCCAATAAAAGCAAATATACTATCTTTTTCATCTTTGAATGCGATTAATAAAGGTGAAACACATATCCTTGATGGGACCGAATCCCTCGAAAATACGGGAGGTCTCGATATCTCCTGCCGTTGTCAAGGTCAGCTCGTGCAGTTCCCCTTGGTCTCCCTTGTCTACAGTAAGCGCCAGACAGCGTTGCATGTAATTCCATTTTTCTGTGAGTTGGTGCTCTCCTGTAATGCGGAATTGCATTTTTGTAATGGGACTTCCGGCATCATACAGTTCGTACGTTTCCAGACTTGCTACATTGAACAGATACACCTTGGAGTCTACGGTATAGAAAAACTGGTCAGGGAATGCGCTTGTCGTGGCAAATTGCGAATCCTTGTTGATCGGCAGTTCTCCGATAGGAGTGCCTGTGATGGTCTGTTCTGTGCTAAAACGATAAGTCCAGTAGCTTTGGTCTTTGGTATCTTTGACAATGGCGATTGCTATCCCGTCTTTGTGCTCTTTGTCTTGGTTATCTGTCCCCATCCATACCACTTCCTTGCCCGTCCAGTCATTATACTCTTCCGGGAAAAGCGTGATTTCACTTCCTCCGCTTATACTGAAGTAGAGGAATTTCTTTCTTTCATCATCCCAAAAACACAGATAGTTGCTCTTTTCAGATTTTGCAATCAAATCGACCTGATAAGTATCCTTCAAATCCTTTGCAACGGCAGGTTGCTGAAACACACCTTTCCCGTTATTGAAGTTTGAATAATAAAAGCGTTTGTTTTCATCCACCAATATCACGGTTCCGCCACTGTTGGGTGTTCCGTCCAATCCATATGCCACTTCGGTTTTGTTGGCAACGATAATGTCCGGCAAAATGTCACTCTGCTTTTTTTCCACCTTCATTTCAAAAGGGAACAACGCCCAGACACTGTCGGGCGAAACGATATAGAGCCATTCCGGAGCACTTACGTTTTCGGTGATTGCCGGTGCATATACCAACTCGGTGATATCTTCAAAACGTTTTTTATACCCCAATGCCGTATAAGCGTCTTCCGTGAAGACATAATTCAACGAATCAGGGTCTTCTACGGCAGAGATACGTGCATTTTCTTTATCCCCGTTCAACACCAGCCAACTGTTGACATACGGATAAACGGTCTTGATGTGCAGCTCTTTGTACGAACTGACATTCGTCTGCTTGTCCGTCAGGGAAAACACGATATCGAAAGCAGAGGATTTCTTCGGCGGGAATGCCAGCCTTAAATCCCTGGTAGTGATGGTATCGGTCACTGTTTTTTTGTCTTTGCTGTAGCTGACCAGCCACAAGAACTCCAGGTTTTCTTCGTTGGCTGCCTGGCTCTGCGACAAATCGACGGTATAATCTACATACATGGTGTCCATGGGCGGCTGCTTGAACCGGTAATAGCCGTCCTCACTTTCAGGCAATATTTTATAAGTGACCTCATTGATGTCCCTGTATTTATAGTTGCCTTTGTCCTCATAGCATCCGGCCAACCCTCCGATTAAGAGGGCTGCCAGCATGAATATTGATATTGTCTTTTTCATAATCTACTGTATTAAATTTACCAAGAAGCCGGGAAATCAAACGGTGTCGGATTTGCACCGGCATATTTCTTCATAAAGTCTTCGTATCTATTGGCGTATGCCTCGGTCAAGGTCGTATGTCTTGCAGGCCAGTCGTTTGGATTTCCCCATTCAGAAGGAGCTCCCAGGAACCAACCGTCAACATTACCATAATTCTTAGGCATCAAAGTAATCCATATAAACACCCGCTTCGCTTCCGAGTATTCTCCCAAATAAGGCAACTCATCCCAATAGGATGGTTTGGTATCGACTTCAGGGAAAGTGAATCCGTAAGGTGCATCCGGATAAGCACTGTTGTAGGCTGCCAGTTCATAGCGGAAAATGGGGTTCCAATCTGTCCAATTTGCCCATTCCTGATATGTTGCATTATACACCGGCATTATCTGCTGCATGAATGCCTCTTTTTCCGGAGAATAGTCGCCTAAATAGTTGCTCTTTTCAGCCCACCATCCCGGAGCAGAAGCCGGCAATTCAAGCTGGCTGTCCGGATGTTCCTTGTTGTATGCGTTAATAGCATCACGGATGGCACCCATGACATTATCCATGCTCATATTCTGGTTCACCAAAGGATTGATGTTGCATTCGCCGTAATACATCTGCTCTGTCAATACGGCAACTACCGCAATGTCCCGTTTGATATCCGAATATTCTCCCAGATACGATTCACGGAAATCCCACCATTCCGGACGTCCCTCTATCGGAAAATCAAAGGCAAGCGGAGCTTCCGGATGTTCTGCATTGTATTGTTCCAACAACACCCGCAGCACCGGATTGGCATAATCCCAGGTGCCGTCTTTGATTTGATAATCACTGCGCGGGAAAAGTTCGCGGACAATGAATTCCTGTTTCTCGGGCGAGAAAGCTCCCAACAAAGACTCACGCCACCAGGACGACTGCACGGTAACGACCGGGAAAGAGAATTCGGTGATACCCTGTTCCGCAACTGCATCCCTGAACACCAGATTCCAGTATTCCAATTTACTGTTGTTTGCCAAGGTCTCACCCTCTTCACTCAGCAGATTCTTGATAAACTCATGCTTTTCTTCCGAAAATTCACCCAGGAATTTCAGCTGTTTGTCCCACCATACCAATTTTGTCGTTACAGGGAAACTGAATTTCTTCTGGTCTTCCGGTGCTGCACTGGCATTGAACCTTGCCAATGCCTGACGTAACTCCAGATTGTATTTGTCCGTCTCGTTCCACATGTGGTTGTTTTCCTTGCTGAAAGCCTGTTTGGAAACCGTCACCATAAAAGCATACTTTTCTTCGTCAAATTCTCCGAGCCACTCCAGACGTTCCTCCCAACCTTTCGGTTGTTCATACACATCCTGGATATCCAGACGCAGTATGGATTTCTCCACGACACCCTTGTCGAAGAACGCCTCATTCCCTTCCGTATCGACCGTGATTCCGACCGTATAGGTTCCTCTTGTCTTGGGACGCAACACGGTTATCTTGATGGTATCTTTCAATTGATTGGGAGCCAGGCTATAATACGGCTCAAACACAACCTCGGCAACCTTGCTGGAATCCTGGTCTTCCACCAAAACGGTTTTCAATTTATACTCTCTTTCATCGGGAGTCGGGAACCCCTGCAAATCCAGCACAACCCGTTCAAAGGTATATGCTGCCAGCGAATCCCCGTAATAGAATGTTTTCGGCTCGCCGTTTATTTCCTCTTCATAGGTGGCAGTGGCAAAATTGAACACTTTGGTCATATCTTCACTGCTGTTGGCAGAAAACTGCAAACCGTCTTTTTCCTGCGTATATTGGACCACGCCTTCTTCCTGACAGGAAAACAGACCCAGCAGAAAAATCGAATAAATATATTTTCTCATAGTACTTGCATTTTAATGGTTAACCGTTATTTCCCGTTTCCATAGGCAATTTCATCATCCGGAGTCGGCAGTACGTAATAGTCCATCTTCTCAACCGGACAACGCCAGAAGGTTTTATAGTTGTGCCGTTTCAGGAAATAGAAATACTGTCCTTCTGCAAAAAAATCCTTTTGGTACTCTTTGTTCAGAGCCTCCTTGCGTGCAGCCTCATCGTATGAATCGTTTGCTTCGATGTTATTGTTGCGGGAGATTCCCCTTGCATTCCTCACCTTATTGATATAGGTGACGCTCTCTTTCAGAGAAACGGATTCCGCCAGGATGTAATACATTTCAGAGAGGCGGATCAACGGTATTTTCTCGCTGTAGTTCTTGTCTTTGCTCAGATATTTGCGGCACATCAACCCGTTGTTGCCGTGGATAAACCCGTAGCTGTTCCGGTAGCGTATATCGTTCAAGCCGATGGTGGTGCGCTCAAATACAGTGTTTGCATTATCGTACGAGATATACAGTTCATTACTGTAAGTGTTGATGCTTTTCCAGTCATCTTTCAATTTGTTCGCCATATCATCCATGCCCAGGCAGAAAATAGTCTCATCATACAGGGAGGCATCCTGGATATTGCTTATCACGAGCTCCAGTCCACACTGCTCTATCACCTCCTTGGCTTTCAGCGCAGCGTTTTCCTTGTCGCCAATCCAGAGATACACTCTTGCCATCAACGCCTTGACTGCCATTTTGTTCATTCTGTGCTTGCGCAATCCCAGGAACGGGTCATTCAAATCATTTTTATAATTCAACGGGTCGTCTTTCAACAACTCCTCGGCTTGCGTCAGGTCTTCCAGAATGTGCTGTGCAATGACACCGGCAGACTCCAGGGATTTCTGGTCGGCATTGAATTCCGTACGCCAGGGCAGGCATTTCATCTCCGGGTCTTCACTATATACAGGACCGTACAGGCGAAGCAGGTCAAAATAATGGAATGCACGCAAACCCAATGCTTCACCTTTCATCAGGTTCCAATAGCCGTCCGTAAGCACAACATCTTTCCCTTCATGCTCCAGGCGGTAAAGCAGGTTGTTGAGGTTGGCAATGGTTCCAAACTGGTTTACCCAAACGGAGTTGACATACCCTTTGGCATTCGCATTATTCTTGTAATCATAGATTTCCGCACGCGTTTTGTCAGACGGAGCAACCGATATGTCGTAGTTGTCGTAACGCTGGGCAAGTCGTTCTATATAATCATACGACAGTCTCTTCCCGTAATTGTCGAGCAAGGTCATGCGGGAATATACACCTATCAGGGCAACCTTGAAACCGTTTTCCGATTTGAACAGCTTGTCGGCTTCTATTTCATCTTTCGGGCTGACATTCACCCAATCTGCACAGGCGGAAAAGAGCATTGTCATTATAACCCAGGCACTTAAAATTCGTATTCTAAACATGACATTTCTTTTTAATTGAATAATACAGATAAAGACAGGTTAAAGCTCCGCGCAAAAGGATAATCCAGACCTCTTTCCTGTTTTACGGAAGAGATTCGCCCGATATCCTGCATGGAAGCATTCAGCGACAAACTTGCAATCTTGCATGCTTCCAGGAATTTGAACTGCTTGGGCTCAAAACGGTAGCCGATGGATACGGAATTGAATACAAATTCATTTAATTTCTGCAAGAAACGGGTACTTACCGGTGTCTGCTGATTAAAGAAAGAGATTCCTTTGTATTTTGCATAGCGGTTTGTCGGACTCCAGCGGTCGGAACCCGCAGCACGGCGGTCTACGTTTTGCGAGATGTCTATGTTCTCGATTTTATCTACCAGGGTCTGGTTGTAGCGGTCTGCCCCGAACTGATAGGAGAAACCCAAATTGACAGAAAGGTTCTTCCATATAAGCGAAGAGTTGACTGCTCCGCGCACTTTGGGTTCCGTGTCGCCTACCGGCACTTTGTCGGCAGCATCCCAGACAAAGGTCTTTTCGCCGTTCAATTTCTGGAACAGTTCCTGACCGGTTGCCGGGTCGATACCCAAAGAACGTACGGATTTGATGACAGTCGTAGATTCACCCTCTTCGTATATAGGCAATATCTCGTTTCTATTTTCCTGGTTCTTACGGTTCATTTCTTTCAGCTCATTGGACAGCTTTTTAATGACATTCCGGTTGTGGGTGGCATTTACGCTGAGACTCCACTGGAACTGGTTTTCGTAGTTGTTGATGAGCAAACCATTCAATGAAACGTCTACACCCTCATTCAATACAGCTCCCACATTACGGGTCAGCGTGCTGAAACCGGTAGAAGGCTGGATGTTTGTTCCCAGCAACATCTCATCGGTGTAATTGTGGTAATATGAAACAGTTGCATTCAAGCGGCTGTTCCACAAACCGAATTCCAAAGAGACACTTTTCTGCATGGTTTTCGACCATCCCAAATCCGGATTTCCGATTGCCATCAACTGTGCTCCCAGGACATCTCCCGAAGGATAGGGGAACATCAAATCTCCAAACGAATAGGTCTCCTTGGCTTGATAAGGCGAATAACTTTGAGAACCGGTTGTTCCGACACTTCCAAAAAGCGTCAGATTGGAAATGATGCTTCCCTCCAGCCACTTCTCGCGCTCCATGTTCCAACGCAGCCCCACCGACCAGAAGGGTGCCATTTTGGTATCGGCACCGAATTGTGAAGAAAGGTCGCCGCGGATATTGAAGTCTACGGAAAAACGCTGGTCATACATATAGTTCAACGAACCGGTCATACCCACGCTGCGTTGGGTGGATTCCTCTCCGTTCACCCGCTGGTCCATTTCGAAGGCAAACAGGAAATCGTCCATGTTGTCATCCGGGAATCCCTTTGCAGAAAGGTTGATACCGTCGCTTTTCGATGAAGAGACATCCCAGCGGAGCAAGGCGAACATTCCGTGTTTGCCTTTTACCAGGTTGTAGTTCAAGGCAGCGTTGGCATTCCAGCTTACAGACTCTCCGGTACTTTTTGTATAGGAACCGCGCTGGGTCAGGTCTTCTTCAGGAGCAAAATCAGTGTGGTGCGACGATTTGAACTGCTCCGAACGGGCCGTGCTCTTTGTCAAAGACACCTGTCCGTTGACACGGAGATTGTCCATAATGGCATATTCGATAGAGAAGTTGTCTACAATACTGAAATTGTTTGACAGGTCTTTATTGGGAAACTGTACATTATATAATGGATTGGTAACCGTCTTCGGGTTGTTTGCCGATGACATGGGCTTGATTTCTATTACCTGCTGATAACGGCCGTTTTCATCTGTCAGACGGTAATAGGGATTCAGTTTCGTATATTCCGAGAATGAACCGTAAGGCGAATTATGCGATTTGGTGTTTGTCATGCTCAATGAGTTGCTGATATTCCATTTCTTGCGGCGGTATTGCAAGGAAAGGGTCAGACCTACGTTGTTACGGTCCGAGCCTTTCATGACTCCGAACTCATCCCCGTAGTTCAGGCTCAGGCTATAACGGATTGCCTCGTCTCCGCCCTCCATGTTCAGGGTGTGGCGATGGGTGAGTGCCGTACGCAACGGTTGCGACAGCCAATAGGTGTTTACTCCGCGCAATATTTCCTGTTTGTATTTGTTGTAATAGTTCAACATGTCTACGCTCTCAAACAATCCGGCAGATCTCTCGTATTCCAATTTTTCGGACGCATTCATCAGGTTGTAGTCGGACAGGTCCGGAACAGAAATTCCCACATTGCCGCTGTAACTCAACGTCAATGCACCCGGTTTCGGTTTCTTGGTTTCAAAAACCAACACTCCGTTAGAGGCTCTCGAACCGTAAAGGGCAGTACCGGCAGCATCTTTCAGAATGGTAATAGATTCTACGCGCTCCGGGTCCAGGTCGATAATGCGCTGCAAGGTCGTCTCAAAACCGTCCAGAATGAACAACGGCATGTTAGGACGGTTGGAATAGTCTCCCATCAACATCTGGAAATCTGCACTGGAACCGGTAGCTCCCTGGCCCAACTGGACGTCTCCGCGCAGACGGAATTCAGGCAATGCGTTAGGGTCGGAACCTGCCGTATTGTTTTCCACGATGCGGAAACTCGGGTCGAAAAGCTGGAGCGCCTGCAACAGGTTGTTCGGATTCAATTTCTTCAACTGATCGCCTTTGACAGTGACATAACGGCCGGTAAAACCGGACACTTTACGGGGCGCCATACCTGTTACCACAACATCTTCCATTTCAATAGACATGGCTGTCAGTTTTACCACGATATCTGCCATATCTCCTTTACCGGCAATGTTGACTTCTTCTTCTTGATACCCGACAAAACTAATAACCAGTGCTGTAGCGCTACCTTCCATAATTTCCAGGTGGAAACGACCGTCCATGTTGGTCACAGCCCCCACACCTCTCTGTTCCTTCAGTACAATACTGGCTCCAAGCAGCGGCTCGCCTGTTTTGGCATCTTTTACCACACCGCTGATTTTTTGTACGTCATGGGCAGGTAGCTCTTTCCGGGGGCGTAATACAACGGTACGGTTAGGCTGGTATTCCACATCTACGGCATATCCTGCCAACACCTGTCCGATAGCATCCCGCAACTCCTTGTCGGTGATATTTATATTGATTTTTTTAGAAAAATCAAATGACGCATGATTATAGAAAAAGCGGATATCAGCAATGTTGCCGATTTTATTTAGGGCTTGTTCTATTGTTTCATTAACTATCTGTACTGAAATTTTCTTTTTTTGATATTCTTCCTCTGCAGCTTTTAGTCCACCGGAAAAAATCAGCATAAATAAAGCAAACACCAGGAACCGATGGCCTAGAAATTCCTGTAACATTTTCTTCTTTTGCATAAATTTGTAATTTTAGTTAGTAAATATATTGTCGTCAGCTGTAGTAAATTCCTTGTGTAGGATATTTCGCAGATACTGTTACATATTACTTTTGCATTTCAGTCAACTCCTTCTTAAATTTCTTGTTCTTATTGTATTTTTTGAAGTAATCTTTACTAAGTGTTTTGATTACGTCGAAGTCTTGCTGTTTTGATATGGCGTTGTACAAAAACAGATAAAGCACAGCGTCTCTCACATCGCCTTCGTACACTTTTGACAGTTTCTCATACATCTCTTCCATGTTTCCGGCAGGCTTGTACTCTTTGCCGGCTTTCCGGGCCTCGCATTTTTCACGGTATTCCAGATAATCGATCAACCAACCGATGTAGGCGTAGCTTTTCAATGAAGCCTTGTCGCTTTTCACCTGATAGCCGTCCAGAGCCTCCCAATAGCCTTTCGGAGTGCATTCCTGAAGCGGTTTTTTGTTTACATCGGATACGATGAACGGATATTTCACCAGGTTGTCCAGGTACATGCCCTCCAGTTCCGCATGGATATAGTTGAATGCGAACGGGTCCACCTTGTCGCGGATGCCTTCCAGAATCTCCTGTTCCTTCTTCCAGTTCCGCAGGCAGGCATCATAATAGGTCTGTACCGGCACCTGTGTCACCACGGCTGCCAACGGGTTGGTCTTGTAGTGGTCGTTGATGCGCACCATGCGTCCGTCACGGATGGCGCTGTTCAGGGTGACGGCAGCCGGGGTACCCTTGAACTCAACGTGCTTGTAGTTTTTTCCCTGGAATTGGATGGCCATTTCAATCTCGTCTCCGGGACATACAATCATCCAGAGCCAGGCGTTTACCTTCATCAGGCCCGGCTCTTTCAGTTCCACCTCGAACTCCATCAGTTGGTTGTCCTTGAACGGGAACTGCTGGTTGTTCGCTGTGTTGTCTATAAACTCAAAATCGATCACCTTGCCGGTATATCCGACAGCGGTTGCCTTGATTTTCGCTGTTTTCTGGGCTTGTACGCCTGCACAGAACAGGCATACAAGCATACAAACCAATATTTTCTTCATCTTCGGATTATTTCTTTTTGTCGTTTTTCAATAGGGTCTTGATGGTATTGATCAGCTCTTCTCCGCGCAGGTTCAGGGCTTCGATTCTTCCTTCCGGGTTGATCAGTACGGTGTAGGGGACAGCCGAAAGGTTGTATTTGCGTGCCACCGGTCCGTACCATACCTGGAAGTCGCAAGCCTGCGGCCAGGTCATCTTCAGGTCTTTCACAGCCTTTTTCCAGGGTTCCGGTTTCTGGTCCAGAGAGATACCGATGATTTCAAAGTTCTTGCCCTTGCATTCCTTGTAGAGCTTCACTACATTCGGCATTTCATTGCGGCATGGTCCGCACCAGGATGCCCAGAAGTCGAGCAGGATGTATTTGCCTGCAAAGTTCTTCAGTTCGATGTCCTCGCCGTCCATTCCCTTGATGGAGAATTCCGGAGCCTCTACGCCCACCTTGAACTCCTTGTTGGCGATGATTTCATCCAGCTCCTTGGTGTACGGGTGGTTGTTGAGCTTTTCGTTCAACTGTCCGCGCAATTCTTTCAGTTCGTCCAATGACAGTTCGTTGGTCATCTCGAACAGCATGATGAACGGTGCGAAAGCCTGGTCGTTATAGAAGCGTGCCATGTATTTCTCCATGTTCAGTTTCTTGGTGTTCTGTTCCCAGGTGCGGTATTTGAACAGGCTGTCCTCCACTGCAAAACTTCCGCGTCCGTAGCGCATGTAGTGGGTGTTGGAAGCCAGCAGCATGCTGTCGATCCAGTATCTTGTCTGCAACTGGTGGAGCGACCACAGGTTGTTGTTGATGGTACCTTTGGTTACTGAACCCAGGAAATAGTCGGCACGCATGGTCATGTTCATCTGACCTGCCTCCAAAAAGACGGGTGCCAACTGACCGTCGTGGCTTTGGATGAAATAAATCACGGAGTATTCGGGTACAGTATCTCCTTTGAACCGGAACCGTCCCTCTTTCACTTCGCAGCTGTCCACTTTGGTTTGTGGTCCGTGCATGCCGTCTTCTTTTACAAGATATACCTTGCCGGTGTATTTGCCGGTGATGAAGCCGTTGATTTCATAGCCTTTGACGGGCTGCGTTTCTTTGTTTTCAGACTGTCCGGCCAGGAATCCGGATAGTAACAGGCACAAGTTTAGGGTGATCCATTTTTTCATACTTGATGATTTAGATTAATGATGATGAATTTATTGTTTAATATATTGTTACGAACTTACCGTTGCAGTTGCATTTTACGTTGGATACCTCTTCCAGACGCCGGAGGAAAACCTCCAGTTTCTCTTCTTTGTTGACTACTCCCGTATAGATGATGTCGCTGGCACCACTGCTCAGCACAATGTTGACTCCATACCAGTTTTTCAGCGTATTTGCCACCTCCTGCAGCCTTGCTTTTTTGAATATGTAATACCCCCTGGTCCAGGAAACAATCTCTGCAGGATCTACCGTTCGGACACTGGTCCCTCCAAAAGTCTTGTCACATTTTAATTGTTTGCCGGGAGTAAGCGTGTACTCCTTATCGTTGATTTGTGCGGCAATCTTTCCCTCGAGTAGAGTCACCTTCGTCTCGTTTTCATCGGCATATGCCCTGATATTGAAGGAGGTTCCCAATACTTTGACGGTTATGCCGTCAACAACTACATAAAAGGGACGTTCGGCATCCTTGGCCACTTCCAGATATATCTCTCCGGATGCGTATACTGTACGCGAATCGGCTGCAAATTTTGCCGGGTATTTCAGTGTGGAGCCTGCATTTATCCATACTTTGGTCCCGTCGCTCATGGTAAATCTGAAGTCACACTTAAGCGGCACTTCCAGTGTGTTGTAGTTGTCTGCCGTTATGGAATCCTCTTTTTGTGAAAGCAACGAATCACCCAACATGATTTTTTGCCCTTTTTCTGTCTCTTTGAAATAAAGGTTGTTTCCCCAGACGTTTATCCGTGTGCCGTCTCCCAATGTCAACACCGGCTTGTTGGCAGGCATGTCCGAAAGCTGCTGCTCTGTTTCTGTAACTTGCAGATTTTGCGTTGCCTGTTCCTGTATTCGGGTCAGGGCCCAAAATCCGAAGCAAATGGCAATGACGGCTGCGCCGGATAAGAACCGGTAATATATGCGGCGGTTTGAACGTTGTTTTCTTGCTTTCAGAAAATTGTTGAATGCTTGTTCTGCATCACTGTTTTTGTAGTTGTAAATTTTTTTCCGTATGGTATTGTCAGAGCAGATTTTGTTGAACAAAGCCTTGTTTTGTTCATTTTGTGCAAGCCACGAATCTATCACATGCTGACTCCCGGCATCCGCTTCTTCGCTGAGAATATCACTGATCTTGTCAGATATGGAGAGTGTTTCTTTTATTTTATCCTGTCCTTCTGTAAGCATATCTTTTGTTTGTGTTATGTCCCAATAAAATATCATCGATATTATTTAATACGCGCAACTAAGAAAAAAGGGGGGGAGACTGAAAAATTATAGATAATGTAGTATCTTTGTTTTATTGATTTATGAATTTTATGCGCATTCAGAACGAAGAACTCCTTCTACATTACTTGGCGCGAAAGGACAACCGGGCATTCCGTCATTTATATGGTGTCTATTTCGTAGCCTTGAAATCCATTGCTATCCGGTATGTAAAAGATGATCAGACAGCCTGTGATCTGGTGCAGGAAGTGTTTATTTCGTTATTGGAATCTACCCACCGCTTTATCAGTGGAGATGAGGTTAAATATTTCCTTTACAGTGCCTTGAAAAACAGGTGTGTCAGTTATTTTAGAAAGCAGCAGGTGCGCGACCGGTATCAGCGTGAATTGTTGGATACGGCATCTGAAATGGGTAGTTTTTGGGAAAAAGTGTTAGAGGAAGATGTCTATGCCAATCTGATGGCGGCGATTGAACAGCTTCCGCCCCAGTGTCGTCTCGTAATGCAGCTTACATTGGAAGGGTTGAAGATTTCGGAAATTGCCAGCCGTTTGCGGATTTCTGAAGATACGGTCAAGGAGCATAAAAAAAACGGCAAGCAAAAACTTGCCCGTATGGTTGAAAATCCTTTCCTGATATCTTTGATTTTTCCATGATATGAGTTGTTGCTGCTCCTGCTTCCCTTTTGGTTTGAAAGCAGGCTCGTCTGTAACTCCTCCGTAGCTCGTGGCTTTGTGGTCGGATGAGTACCCCCCCTTTTGTCGGGTGGCGCGTATTATAGACATATGGTTGGTATTTTAATATCGTATATTATGAAAATTGTTTCGCTTTTGTTTTTATTATTCGTTTCTCTGACGCTGGGTGCACAGGATATAACGGGTAAGTGGTATGGTTATCCCGATTTGAAGAATATGCGCTTGCGTCTGGAGTATCATGTCGAAAAGGCCGGTGGTGGCTATCAGGTTACGTTGAAGATTCCAGATTTGTCGGAAAAGACCTATCGGGCGGATGCGGTAGAATTGGCGGATCATGTTTTGACGGTGAATATTGCGGATGCGCAGACTCGCAGTATTCTCAGGCTTCAGGCCGACGGTTCGCTGAAGGGAACTTTTTTGTGGGAAGGATATGATTTCGAGCTTCTTCTTACCCGCACGCCGGTGGTGTTCAAGCGTCCGCAGACTCCGAAAGAGCCTTTTTCTTATCATTCGGAAGAGGTGACTTTTCAGAATGCGGATGATGGAGTCACCTTGGCGGGAACATTGACTTGGCCAGCCAGTGGAGCCAGGTGCAAGGCCGTGGTGTTGGTTTCCGGCAGTGGCGGTCAGGATCGTAATAACACTTTTTCAGAGCACAAAACTTTTTTCGTTCTGGCGGATTATCTGGCCCGTCACGGGATAGCTACCTTGCGTGTGGATGACCGTGGTGTCGGAAAGTCCGGCGGCAATTTGAAGGAAAGCGGTTTACCGGATGCAGATGCGGATGCTGTGGCTGCGGTTAATTACCTGAAACAGCGTCCGGAAATCAATGCCGATAGTGTTGGAGTCATCGGGCATAGCGAAGGCGCTTTCGTGGCATTCAGTATGGCTGCCCGGAAAGAGGTGCCTTTTATCATCACTTTGGCGGGCGGAGGCGTAAGCGGCAGCGAACTGTTGCTGATGCAGCGGGCTGCCTTGTTGAGGGCATCCGGTGTAAAAGAGGATTTTATTGAAAAATACAACAACTATATGCGTCAGGCGCAGGATATTGTTTTGCAATCGGGAGATGCTGCCACTTGTGAACGGAAGCTAACCGAACTTTTCAATGGTACTCCTTTGGCCGGTCAGGCAGCCGCAACGACGCAGCAGTTGTATAATGTAGCCAAGATCGAGTTGTTGAAATACAATCCCGAGTGGGATTTCCCGGAAATTACATGCCCGGTGTTGGCACTCAATGGAGACAAGGATTGTCAGGTGCCGGTGGAAAATCTGGAGTTTATCAGGAAAGGGATTTCAGAGAATGGTAACACTCAGGTGAAGACCATTGTTTTCCCAGGCTTGAACCATATGTTCCAGCCTGCCGTTACCGGTTCTCCCGTAGAGTATTCCGATATTGAAGAGACCATTGCTCCGGCAGTGCTGCAGGAGATTGTCAACTGGTTGAATCAACTGAAATAATATAAGTCGGGGGAATAGTTTGAATGGTGTTAAGTCATTCCGGTGCTTCGAAAAGAGTTGGAAAGCGTTGGAATGGCTTTTTTGTGAGTATTTCGCTATCTTTGTTGTTTCATCGAAGGGCGTATTATGAAGAAATATGGTGTTGACAGAGATAAAGAGAGCTGTAAACTGCTGCAAGCAATGCCGGAGGAAGGGTTTCGTCTGCTGTTCGGTAGGTAGCATATATAATTGTGTGTGTATGTCGTATGGTTGACCGAATAAATTGTACACATTTCGTTTTATAAATGTGCACGATTCATTTTGCAAATTATAGTTTTTATAGCAGTAAATTTAAGATTTATAATTCGCTACTACAAAAATAAGTCGCCCTTTACTCACTTAGGGGAGAGAATGAGCAGTTTGTAAGGATAAGCCAGTATTCGTTGACTATACGGTGAAAAATACTAAAATAGGCAGTTATATACATATTTGTGCTTATAAATACCTGTTTTTATTCTGCAATTCGAACTTTAAGATAAAATTTTCAACAGAAAATCCGAAGGATTTTATCGCAACAGAATTTTCGGTTCTCTAAGTAATGATGAAGGAATTCTAAACAATAAATGTCTGCATCTTAAATAGTTCCAGCGGTTTCAATAGTTAAAAAGGTCCCCTAAAGGTTAATTTTAACTACTGTAACCGTTGTAACTAAAAAAACGTTTAGGCTTGACGTCTGTCTAGCTGTAATCTTTTTAATATGTCGGATAATTCCCGTAAAACATTCGCATAAAATATCCTCCGAAGATAATTCCCAGGATGATCCAAACCAGAATAAGTATTAATGCAGCCTTTGCCCAATTGGCTTTTGTAGGATTAGTACCGTTACTGAAAGCCCAGACAAACAGCATGATAATATTAACGATCGGGATCATTGTCAAAATCAGTGAGATAATCCAGTTTCCGATAGATATCGGTGAATAAATTGCGGCAGGTTTGTATTCTTCTTGCATACGATTAAAATTTATTGATTCGTTTCAATGGTTTTAACGTTAGAACCCGGTTTAGGGTTAGGTGACTTTTCGGAATTTAATAAAGTCTGTGGTCTCTTTTTAACGAACCTTCGGTTCCGGCCGGCCGTATCAGCGACTGTTGAAAAAGCACCCGCAGGGTTCAAGGACTTTATAAAACATTTAATTCTGGATTTTAGTTGTTTAGAAATTTTCGGTTTGCTGAGATTTACTCCGTTCTTGTTGAGAGGATTTGCAGTTCCTGTTAAAAAACTTTAGTCGTTGATTCGAATTGAAGGCTAAGCAACGAAACCGTTTCCTTTTTCTGGGTAGAGAAATCGAATTTAAAATTCGGTCTCTATATAAATGAATTTATTTTATCTTTGTAAACCATTTGTTGGCTAGTGAATAAAGATCTCCATAAATACAGTGACGCAGAGTTGTTGAGCTTTTATCGCCGTACTCGGAAACCGGACTATTTAATCGGGTTGTACGAGCGTTATATGCCTTTGGTATACGGCGTGGCTTTGAAGTATCTGAAGAATGTACCGGATGCTCAGGATGCTGTGATGCAGATTTGGGAAGAGCTGTTCGAAAAAGTATTGCATCACGACATACAGGTATTTAAAGCCTGGTTGTATAGTTGTGTGCGCAATTATTGCTTGATGGAATTGCGACGGCGGAGTGGAAATAATTTTGTCGGATTAGACGAAAAATTTATGGAATTTTGCGATGACTTTAATCTTGAATACAGCAGAGAGACCGATCGGCAGGAGAAAGCATTACAGGAGTGTATGGAAGCTTTGCCTGAGAAACAACGGCTTTGCATTCGTTATTTTTTTATGGATGAACTGTCTTATAAAGAAATCGGGCAAACTTCGGGTTTTACTTTGAAGATGGTCAAGAGCTTTATACAGAATGGAAAACGTAATTTGCAATTGTGTCTCGAACGAAAAGGAATAAAGGCCAATGAGTAGACAAAGCGACATATGGGAATATCTTCAGGGAGAAAGAACCGGAAAGCGAGCTAACCGGTTCGAACGGGAGATGTTGTCCGATCCTTTTTTGTATGAAGCTGTCGAAGGATTGACTACTGTGAAGGCGGATCATGAGAAAATCGTACAGCAGTTGCAAAAACGAATGAAGAAAAGGGAAGGGAATAAGACTGTGCGTTTATATCGCTGGGGGGCAGCGGCTTCTTTGCTGTTGCTGGCGGGACTTGCGGTTATCTTGATGAACAGGAGTGCCCTTCGGCAACAAGAAGTTGTCGTGGCAGAAATGGATAAAAGTGAACCGATTATTCGTCCGGATAGTTTACAATTGATGGCGGCACAGCTGGATGAACGAGGTGTGACCGATACCGTAACTCTGCCTGTACGGAAGATTATCGGGAAAATAGCTGGGAAAGAACAAGTATTTTACCGACAAGTGCAAGCTGTTGAGGATATGGATTCGGAATCCGATGAATCCGGAAGTGCGGATGTATTGTCGGAGCCTGTAGCGATGGCCGTCACAAACGAAGCGGCTAGGCAAGCGTTTGACTCTTGTGTTCTGAAACCGGCCGATCTTCGGCGGAAACAGCCGATAACCGGATATGCAGTGACTTTGCCTAAGGCAGATACCCAAAAGAAAGATAAAAAGAAAAAAAACGATGCCGATGCCGTAGGAACGAAATCTGTATACTTGGATAGCCTTATGTTGGAAAAAAATACCCGTAAAGAGCGTCGGACAAGGATTGTCCATACGAAAAGCAGAGGAGCAGGTGAGAGGAAATTCAGACAAGAAGTTGTCATAGATCATGCCGGATGGATGAAAGAATTCAACCGTTATGTAGCGGATTCTTTGCGTTATCCCGAAGATGCCCGTTTGGAAAAACTGCAAGGCGAGATACAATTGACCGTGCGCTTGAATCGAAAAGGTTTACCTGCCCGGATCAAACTCATTCAACGTTTATCGCCCTCATGCAACCGTGAGGCAATTCGTTTGGTAGAAGAATATCCCGGTAAATGGGAAAATACAGAAAAGGAAATTTTATTGACAATCCCGTTCAAACTTCCTGTTACAGAGTAAGTCTAATCCAACATTAAGTTCATATAGGGCCTTGCTTCCCGGAATAATCGGTTTAAAGGAGCCGGTAAGATATCAGGATGATATCCCAATAAGGCTTGGGTGAGGACCGGAATATCCGTTTCACTGTCGATCGGTCCGGAAATTTGGTCTGTGTGTATACAATTCCCGCCGGCAATGGTGTATATTCCGTTATTGGACGGTACTTGAGGATCGTTCAGCTTGAGCGTGAAAGCGACTTCCGGATGAAGCCGGGCAAAATATTGCAACATTTGTGGGGCATGTGTCAGACGGGCCATACCCAGACTGATGTTACCTGAAACTGCAGGGAGAGTTTTGTAAACTAAGGTCTTGTCAGGCCAAAAGGCATGAATGTTCTGTAGGAGTTCTGTCTTCTCCTGTTCGGTGTCGAATAACAATTCTTTGACACAAACCCTGTCCTTTTCAGGTACAGCCAAGGCCCAACCGCTCGGTACATTTTGGCGGTAAGTAGCCCAGAGTTGTCCTTCCGACAGGTAAGCTTCTTCGACAATGGTAATATAATCGTTATAAGGATGTTGGATACAATAATTCCTTTTACTCATCTCCTGGTCGAAATAGGGAAATAAATTCCGGGCAAAGTTTGCGTCGAAACGATCGGAAGTAGTGAGTGAAAGAGTATGGGGTATAGTTTGATTAGCAGGGGTATAAGTGTGAAGGGCATAATCGAAGACGGTAACATATCCTTGGCCTGCATAATAACCGAATAACCAATCTTCAGCCGGAATCAGGGTGCTGAAGGCAATCCCGCGGTCGTACATCTCCTGCAAAGCATTTTGGAGGAGCAGGGTCATAAAGCCCCGGTTGCGGACATCGGGTAGGGTACATGCTCCCGAGATATAAGATGTATCGACCGTGACATTTTCCCAACGCATGGGATAAGGAAGCATTTGCAGGGCTGACAGGGCTTTCCCGTTTTCTTCGTAAATCAGTGAGTTGGCGTCGCTATACTTTCGTTCGAAGTAAAACCGAATGAATTCGTCCGTGTCTTCAAAACACCGGCGCCATAATTCCATAACTTGCTGTTTTTTATTCATCTATCCGGATTTAGTGTTTTCAAATGGCCTGTCTTTTGATGGCTTTCGTCTTTTCGAGTAATAATACAGGATGATAAGAGAGTTTTGCCTGGCGGAGACCGGGAATACCCAGATCTTCTTCACGGTTCAGGTAAATGTATTGTTCCGGTAGATGTGATGCAAATTCCTGGTTGATCGCACTGTAAATACCGTCGATATTGATATCTGCTTTTTCATAATGCACCCCGAAGGTGTTGTGGCTGATAGGGGCTCCGAAAGTGAAAGCTGCAATCTTGCCGTCGACACTGATCACAGCGCCTGTCAAATCCAGTTCTTCGAAATGATGTAAGGCATAAGTCAAAGCACGCCGTTCGTTCCGGATGTTTTCGTTTTCGATATAGCCGTGTTTCATACACCATTCCGATTCGAACTGTAAGCATACCGGAATAAGGTCCGGGGTTAGCGGCTCATAGTTGTATCGGTACTCTTTCCTGAATTTATTGACATGATTCCGTTTGGGCTGATAATGCTTGCCTTTTAATTCGGCCAGATCCTGACGACGGTAAATATAATCGAAATAATCCCGGTTGCTCGTATATTCGAATAAAGTGGGGAAGTATTGCTCCAGTTTATCTTGTATCTTCGGTTGTACTCCCCGTAAACACAACGGTTCGTTTTCAGAGAGGGCACACGCCTCTAAAGCTTCGATAACCGGAATCGGACTTCCTTCTCCCAAAGGCATGAAATATTCATGGTTGCCTTCAGAAGTGACGAAACGAATCACTAAATGATCCTCGATAAGGGCATAACTGGATTCCGTCATGAAATGCCAACTGCATAAATTAGCAAAGGAAAAGTCGCAGTCTTGTTCGTCCGAAGGAAGTATAAACGAGGTAAGTAATTCTTTATCAGTTGTTGCGATCGGTTTAAAATCAATCATATGTTATTCTGTTTTATGATGCGAAAATATTTTATTTTTAGTAGAAATAGCTCTTAATCTGTATATTTTTATATGCAAACGAATTCAAGTATAAAAATGTTTTAAAATTTCAGGAAGGATTGACGGGGAAAATGGATAAAACGATAGCAGTGGATAGAGTTTTACAAACTGATTACATTTCAAACCTATTTTTCCGAGTTTTGTCAAATGGTTTTGCAACAAGGGTAGGAAAGTCTGCGTTTAATTAAGGAAGATACTTTGAAATTATTTGTTTTGTGATAATACAGAAAACTATGGAAGCAAAAAAACAACTCAAACATTTGATTATTTATTGTAATCCGAACCCTAAATCTTTGAGTGCAGTTTATAAAGAGGCGGTGATGGAATTGATAGAAATGTCCGGAAATGCAATGAATGTCCGGGATTTGTATAATATCGGTTTTCATCCGGTTTTAGAGCAATCCGATTTCGATGCGGTAAAACACGGTCAAATTCCGGAAGAAGTGAAAGTAGAACAGGATTATATCCAGTGGGCTGATTTATTGACTTTTATATATCCGATTTGGTGGACCGGTATGCCTGCTCTGATGAAAGGATATATCGACCGGGTATTTACCAAAGGATTTGCTTATAATATGGATGAGGAAGGGCAGTTACAGGGGCTCCTGGCAGGTAAAAAGGTCGTTATCCTCAATAACATGGGATTTCCTTATGATTATTATGACAAGATTGGAATGTTGCAATCGATGAAACAAACTTCCGATCAGGGAATTTTTGAATTTTGTGGAATAGAAGTTGCAGAACATCGCTTTTTCGGACACTTAGACGGTTCTTCGAAAAGCGAACGGGAAGCTCATGTTAATGTGTTGAAGCTGATTTATGATAAGTTGCTGAGTTAATAGAGTTGCTGAGTTAATAGAGTTGCTGAGTTAATAGAGTTGCTGAGTTAATAGAGTTGCTGAGTTAATAGAGTTGCTGAGTTAATAGAGTTGTTGAGTTAATAGAGTTAAAGGGGAACAAAAGTTACAGAGGATATTTACAACTAAATAGTTGTAGATCATGACATTAGAAGCTCAATAACTTATCAGTTCAACAACTTATCAGTTCAACAACTTATCAACTCAACAACTTATCAACTCAACAACTCAATCAACTCAATTAACTCAGCAACTCAGTAACTCAGTAACTCAGCAACTCTATTACCCCAGCAACTCTATTCCTGCTCCACGATTTGTCCGGTGTAGGAGATTGGGCTGCGTTTGAGGCTGTTGATGAAGAGGTAACAAGTGCCGTCGTGTCTGATATCTATGCTGAGTTTATAAGTATCGTTTTTTCCGACGACGCTGAATTGATAGAAAATACTCTGGCGTCTTCCTTTTCCGCGTGTTTGTCGGGTCAAATCCTGCATCGTATTACTGAAAATGATTCCTCTGTTTCCGGTTTGGGGGATAGAATAGCCGCTTCCGAAATACGGTAGATATCCGGTAGCGATGCTGTCGCGGATAATTACGAATGCACTGTCTTGAGCGATCCGTATATTTTGGTCACTGTAGGGAGTGGTTGGTTGTAGATAAAAAGTGTGATGAGTCGTTGCAATCGTATATTGCATTTTGAACCGATTGCTGTCGACTTTTTCTTTTATAATGCCGAAATTGGTGATTCGTTGGTTGTTTTGGGTTATCGGGGAGAGAAAGATACCCCAGAAGAGCAAACCGGTGAAAAAGAATTTTACCATACCATAAAGATTTATTTCTCAGTTGTACGGTAATTCCGATATCGGGTTGCACTGTCCGGGGAACGATTTTTACGACTTTCCTGTTTCGTCTTTAACCGGACTGACGGTCCCGGAATAGGAAATTTGTGCCCGATTGTTGCTGTTCAGGTTTACCGAGCAATTCCCACCTCCTGAAATTTCCATGGAAATCTGGTATGTATCGTTTTTGGCGGTGATAGAAAAACGGTAAATCAGGATTTTTCTTTTCTTTTTGTGTTCGATTTTCAGGGATTGGTCCTTCATCACCCCGTCGAATTCAATGCCTCCGCCTTCACCGTAGGGAAGGGAATAAGCCCGGCCGAAAAAGGGAAGGGTACCTTTAGCGACCGAGTCGGTAATAACGAACTTACCTCTGGGATTGAAACGGCTGAGATCTTGGCCATCCTGGGGATATACCCGGTTGAGTTCGAATTGGAAATGATTGCTTTCAATCAATTGCCGGGTCTGCTGAAATTCTTGTTCCAGTTGCGCTGCTTTTTCTGCCTTGGTGGGTTTCTGTGCGGAAACAGAGAGGGACAGAATAGAGAATAATAACGAAATAAAAATAAGTTTTTTCATGGTCTTATTATTTAGTTGTTTGATAATTAGAAAACAAAAACTATACCAAACGAATCATGTATTTCCATCTTCCGGCCGATCTCCTGTCCCTTACCGGGTAGGTTAAGGTTGTCCGGCAGTGACGATATACATCTCTTCAGGGTTCCAATATTTGTCGGCCAATTCCAGTATCGCTTCGGGGGTGCATTGTCTGATTTTTTCAATGATCCCGATATAAAAGCTATTGTCCAAACCGTAATTCAGTTTATGTTTTAAGGAATCGCTTTGAGCGAATACCCCGTCTAATTCACGGAGTAAATCGCCGTATAAATAATTTTTCACCAGATTCAGTTCTTCGGCAGGCACTGTTTCTGTCCGGAGTTTGTGTATTTCTTTAAAGATTTCCTCGATCGTTGCTTCTGTATATTCGTTATTGACTTCGGTGGTGATACTCCAATAACTTCTTTGGGGCAGAGAGACATTGAAAGAGCCGATCCCGTAAGTATATCCTTTTTCTTCCCGGATATTCGACATCAGGCGTGAGCCGAAATAACCACCCAAAATTGTGTTCAAAAGCATATAACCGGCATAATCGTCGTCTGTCAGCCGTACACTGGATTTACCGATGCGGATGCTGGATTGGACACAGTTTTCTTTGGATACATGATAACGGCCTGGTTGAGCTGCATGAAACGGTAGTTTTTTTGAAATATTCCCGGGGGACGGAATGGGAAGATTTCCGAATAAACGGGTTACCGTATTTAACAGTCCTTCGTTTACATGACCACAAATAAAAATCCGGAATTGTCCGGCTTGATAATACCGGTGATAAAAATCGCGGATGAGGGAAACGGTGATTCGTTGATAATCACTTTCCTCGATCCGGTTGGCATAGGGATGATCTTCCCCGAAGATCAGGGCGGAAAATTTTTGTTTGGCCAGATAGCTGGTTTTTTCCAGGTTGACCAAGTATTCCTGGCGTTTATTCGTCAGGTATATCTCGAGTTCTTTGTCCGGAATATTACTTTCTGTAATGATTTCTGCCAGCATGGTCAATGTTTCTGTGGCATATTTATTCAGGGAAAGCAGGCTTACTTCGGTTTTATTCAGGCCACAACTGAAATCCACATAGGCCCCGTAATAGTCGAACTGGTCGGCGATTGCTTCTGCTGAATGGTGCAATGTGCCTTCGTTCAGCATATTGACTGTAGTCGAGGCAACCAGGGGTTGGGATTGATAATAGATTCCGGCCTCGAAGACAACGTCGATTTTAAAAACTTCCTGTAATGGATCGTTCAGGTAAAAGATTTCTGTTCCGTTGGCCAATATCAGGCATTGGTAGGGCAGGAGACTCGGAGTGGATAGCGGAGTTATTCTTGGGGCTATATTTCGGTTGGGCATCATAGGCTTGGTTTTAGATTATCTTTTTCTGTCGTGAAAACAGTTATTTTTTCAGATACCAAAGGGTAGAACAATTTTCTTTTCGGAATAGTTCCCTGGCAGTAGTTTTGATTTTGTCGACCGTAATATCGTTATAACGTTTACCTTCTGTATTGATCAGGTCGACGTCTCCTAGAAACTCGAAAAAGGCTAGATTGCTGGCTTTACTTTGATAGCTGATTTCACTATAAGAGATGCGGGCTTCGGTTTTATGGATGATTTTTTCCACCTCCCGAACGGTAATTTCATCCTTTATAAAATGCTCGATTTCCTGGTCTATTGCCGCTTCTGCCTGACGGATGTCGATACCTTCGGATAGTTTACCACTGAAAATGAATAATCCCGGATCCCGGTCGCCCGAGACATAGGCGTCTATACCGGAAAATAAACGTTGGTTTTTGATCAGGTTGACGTAGAGACGTGAAGATTGCCCGTTGGATAAAATGTCGGAGATGATATCACAGGCATAAAAATCGTCGCTATCCCGTCCACCCATGTGAAATACCTTATAAATAGCGTCTGCCGGCACATTGTTATCCGGGACGATCGAACGGCGTTCCTCTGTTTGCCGGGGTTCGGCAGGGATGTGACTAACCGGTCCGTGGGCTGGTGGAATGTCGCCGAACCATTTTTTTACCAACTCTAAAGCCTTGTCTTCTGCGATATTACCGCAGATGCTGACGATTGCGTTGTCGGGTGCATAGAATTGCCGGAAAAAAGCCCCGACATCTTCCAGAGTTGCCCTTTCTATATGTTCCGGCGATACTCCGATCGTAGCCCATCGATAAGGGTGCACTTTGTAAGCCAGGGGACGCAGCTTCAGCCATAGGTCTCCGTAAGGATTATTCAGATAGCGTTGTTTAAATTCTTCGATAACGACGTGTTTTTGTATATCCAGGGAAGATGGCGAAAGGTTCAAACCTGCCATACGGTCGGATTCCAGCCAAAGAGCTGTCTCGATATTCGAGGCAGGTATGGTGATGTAATAGTTGGTCAGGTCATTGGTCGTGTAGGCATTGCTTTCTCCTCCGGCCAGCTGCACATGTTTGTCATAGTCTTCGATATGAGTGGAACCGCTGAACATCAGGTGTTCGAATAAATGGGCGAAACCGGTTTTGTCCGCTTGTTCATTGCGTGAACCGACCTTATAAAGTACGTTTACCGAGACGAAAGGGGTACTTTTGTCGGTATGGCAAATAACTGTCAGGCCATTATCGAGAATATGACGGGAAAATTGGATCATAGTATATCATTATTTTTATTTTGCCGGAAGTCAGAAGGAGACTGAATTGCTGCATCGGTTTATACTTTGGTTATAATCCCGGAGCAAGTCCTGCATGATCTCGGCAACACTTTCTTCGCCCTTGAGCATCGAAGCGATTTGTCCTATTTCGAGTTCGCCTTCTGCCAGATTGCCTTCGAAGATCCCTTGTTTAGCTCTTCCTTTGCCCAGCAGCTCTTTCAGGGTATCGGAGTCTGCTCCTTGGTCTTCCAGTGTTTTGACTTGTTCGTAAAATTCATTTTTAATCAATCGGGTTGGGGCTATTTTTTTCAGGGCCAGCATCGTCCCTCCTTCAGGAGTTTTCCACACCTGCTGTTTGAAATTCGGATGAGCGGACGATTCGGTAGCTACGGCGAACCGGCTTCCGATCTGTACCCCTTCGGCTCCCAAGATCATGGCGGCCAGCATTGCTTTACCGGAAGCGATACCCCCTGCAGCGATCAGCGGAAGGCGGCAATGAGCAGCGACGTTCGGGATCAGAGTCAGCGTACTGGTTTCTTCCCGTCCGTTATGTCCTCCTGCTTCGAAGCCTTCGGCAACTATGGCATCACATCCGGCTTCTTCACATTTTTGAGCGAATGAGGCGCTGCTGACGACGTGAACGACCGTCATACCGTGAGATTTCAAAAAAGAAGTCCATTTTTTAGGGCTACCGGCAGAAGTGAACACGATCTTTACCTGTTCGTCCGCTAGTATTCCCATGAGTTTATCGATTTCCGGATAAAGTAACGGCACATTTACCCCCCATGGGCGGTCAGTGGCCTCTTTCATCTTGCGGATATGCTCCGTTAACGTATCGCAATGCATCGAGCCGGCGCCTAATAAACCGAGACCTCCGTTATTACTTACGGCCGAAGCCAGCCGCCAGCCACTGCACCATACCATTCCTCCCTGGATGATGGGATATTCGATACCGAATAATTGAGTGATTCTATTCATCATTTACTTGTTTTGCAACTATTCAACAAATTTACAAAAAATAACGGGAATTACATCGTAATTCCCGTTATCTGATTTATCATTTCTTATTTCTAATCTTTCTTGATATTGGGTAATTCCAAACCATATCCTTTTTTCTTGTCCTCTGCTTTTAACCACAGACCCAGGAACAGTGCGAATACGCCGAGGCTGGCGAAAATCAGCATCGGAACGGTGTAGTTATATTGCAACGGATCTTCGATACCGGGGTTTACTGCTGCCAATACTTTCCCGATGATCATCGGGAAAGCGAATAAACCGATATTCTGAATCCAGAATATCACGGCATAAGCAGAACCCAATAGACGGTTGTCTACCAATTTGGGAACACTGGGCCATAACGCAGCCGGTACCAGAGAGAAAGAAATTCCTAACAGCACGATAGAGGTGAAAGCGACGATCGGCCCGGCAATACTGCCTTTTAAAGCCGGTAAGGCCAGGGCAAAAGCCAGATGACAGATAATCATCAGAAAAGCTCCGTAGATTAACATCGAAGCACCTTTCCCTTTACGATCCAGGAAGTTACCTAATAGCGGTGTAATGGCTGCCGCTCCTAAGGGAAATACAGAAAAGATCATACCTGCTTTTTCGGCTGTAAAATCCAGATTACATTGCAACATATTGATGGCATATTTCTGGAATGGGAAAATCGCGGAATAATATAACACGCACAGTAAGGCGACGATCCAGAATACTTTACTGGAAAAAATCAATCCCAGGTCCTTGATTTGGAAGGGTTCTTCCGGTTCTTCTCCACTTTCTCCCATTTGTTTTTCCAGTTTTTTGTCCATGACAAAATAGACACAGAAAGCAATAAAACCGATGAGCAATAGGATGACACAGAATAAAACAGAGCGGGACACATCTTTTACACCTCCCATATTGGCGATTGCCGGAGAGATCAGTACGGCTGCTGCAACACCGATACGGGCGATAGCCATTTCCAGTCCCATCGCCAAAGCCATTTCTTTACCTTTAAACCATTTGACGATACCTTTCGATACGGTTATACCTGCCATTTCTACCCCACAACCGAAGATCATAAAGCCTAAAGCAGCCATTTTAGCCGAAGAAGGCATGCCTTCATAGAAAGGGAAGAAATTCCAGAAATTTTTGAGATATTCATCGGTAGCCCCTCCGGTGAAACCGTCGGATACGGCCCAGTATTTGAGGTAAGCACCGATTACCATCAAGGCGCCGGATAGTAAGGCGGTGTTACGTACTCCGATTTTATCCAGGATAATACCGGCAAAGATCAGGAAGAAAACAAATACATTCAAAAAGGTTTCACTTCCCTGATAGGTCCCGTAGGCTGCCGGGTCCCAGCCTTTTGTTTCTTGCAGCATGGCCTGTAGAGGTGATAAGATGTCTACGAACATGTAGGCAAAGAACATCGCCGAGGCTAATAATACCAAGGCTGTCCAGCGCATAGCAGGAGAGTCTTTCAAAAGTTTGTAAATTTTTTCAGTCATAGTTTTTTATTTAGATTAAAATATAATCCCCACGATGCCGCCAAAGTTATAAGAAATAAATAAAAAAGAGCCGTTTTTAACGACTCTTTTTGGCTTGCAAACGATATAAATTTGATATTTTCCGGTAAATAGCGCTGCCGGGTTAATATAATTTACATTGTTTTGTTAAATTCTTAATAATTATTTTTTTTCGGTTCGAAATAAGCCTGAGGATGTTCGCATGCCGGGCATTTCATCGGAGCTTTCTTGCCTTTCAATACGTATCCGCAATTACGGCATTGCCATTCGATCTCTTCATCCCGTTCGAAAACTTTACCGGTTTCTACCCGTTCCAGTAGTTTGCGGTAGCGAGCTTCGTGTTCGGCTTCGACCTTTGCAATCTGACGGAAAGTATTGGCGATTTGCGGGAAACCTTCTTCCTGTGCTATTTGAGCAAATTCCGGGTACAGATCTGCCCATTCTTCATTCTCTCCATCGGCGGCTGCTTTCAGATTTTCAGCTGTCGTACTGATTATACCGGCCGGATAACTGGCGGTAATTTCTACCATTCCTCCCTCGAGGTATTTGAAGAATTTCTTCGCGTGCTCTTTTTCCTGCTCGGCAGTTTCCATGAAAACACCGGCGATTTGTTCATAACCTTCTTTTTTAGCTACACTGGCAAAAAAAGTATAACGGCTCCGGGCCTGTGACTCTCCGGCAAATGATTTTAACAGATTTTGTTCGGTTTTCGTTCCTTTAATACTCATAGTCTTATTGATTAAAATGATTTAGTATCGCACTTTTATACTGCAATTTTAACGCATATAAAAATAATAAACAAATACTTTATTTTTATAAATTTATAGAGATTATTTATAAAGAAAATAGTTGGATGCAAAGAATCAGGCAGATAAATTTTTTCTTTAAAACTATCGTTTTTAATCGAAAGCTTATATCTTTACCTAAAATTCAGCAACTCGAAACCACTATGTTAGCAAGAGATTTGATAGCCACAGTTATAAAGACTTTCTTCGAGGAATTGGACGATGTCCGGGACGGTAAGCGCCAGATGAACGACGAGTCGCCTTATGCCGGAATGTATGCTTCTTATTTCAACAAAGACCGGGATTGGTTTATCCAGGCCGATACCGAAGAGATCACGACTTTTTTTGCAGACGATCCGATCTATAAATTGGAAATGTTGACCGAATTGATTTACCGGGATGCCCGGAGGCTGACAGATGCCGGGATTCAGGCGATCCTCTATCGGAAGATCATCGAATTATACGAGGTCATCGATATCCGTAGTCAGGAATTTTCTATGGACCGGATGAACCGGACCACTGAATTGAAGCAATGGCTGACGACTTATGAGTATAAAAGTTAGTTGGATTGTCAGAAACATGTTTGTCGGTTTGTGCGTATTTGTTATAAGTAAATACAAATGACATGGGATTGACAACGTATGATGATGAGTTTTTGTTGGCTGCGATCGTTATTATTTCAATGGCTTTGATCTTTTATTCCGTAGGGGTATGGAGTGAACGTATACAGGGGCGTTTGAAAGGGTGGCACGTGACTGCTTTTGGATTAGGTTTGGTGTGTGATTTTGTCGGTACTGCTTTTATGGCAGAGCTGGTACGGCTTACCGGTCAGGACAACCGTTTACATGCTGTTTTAGGTAGTATTGCCGTGTTTCTAATGGCGATTCATGCGTTGTGGGCTTTCTGGACATTTCGGAAAGGTTCCGCCCGGGCGAAACGCAATTTCAGCCGTTTCAGTGTCATTGTTTGGTGGGTATGGCTGATTCCTTATTTTATCGGGGTTTATCTGGGAATGACGGCGAAGATATAAAAATGATCAGCGGTCCTTCAAACTTGATTAGGAAGAAAGAACGCTGATCAACCGGAATGTCGTATGCTACTTATTTGGCAGCTACGACTTCGATTTCAACCAAAGCTCCCATAGGCAGATCTTTTACGGCAAAAGCAGCACGAGCCGGGCAATCCTGGGTGAAATATTTTGCGTAGACTTCGTTCATGGCTTTGAAATTAGCGATGTCGCTTAGCAAACAGGTAGTTTTTACTACATTATCATAAGTACAACCGGCAGCTTCGAGAATATAACCGATGTTTTTTAAAGATTGTTCGGTTTGTTCCTGGATACCGCCTTCGGCGAATTTACCGGTATTTACGTCTACGGGCAGCTGACCGCTGATATAGATCATTCCGTTTACTTCAATAGCTTGGCTGTAAGGACCGATCGCTTTCGGTGCTTTCGGTGAATTGATAACTTTTTTCATGATGCTCTATTTTAAGAATTTGACTTTTATAAATGTTGTCACAAAATTAAAAAATGAAATCAGATATTCGGAATCGTTATAAGAAGAATGCGCTATTTTAACAATAAAATAAGATTCACGCTCAGCACTACTTCCATTCGGAAAGTTGGTCTTCTATTTCCGGGATATCGCTGGCTTTGAATACCGGGCTTTTGATACCCCGGCGTTTTTGATCGTTGTAGTTTTTTAGGGCTTTTAAAGCTAAATGACCAAGAAAGATGAGGGCGATCAGGTTGATCAGGGTCATGAGGGCCATAAATAGGTCTGCCAGATTCCAGACGATGTCCAAACCGGCTACCGAACCGAAAAACACCATTCCTCCGACGGCTATCCGGTAGATTTGCAGACCGGCCGGATGCCGTGATATAAAGAACAAATTGGTTTCACAGTAAGAATAATTACCGATAATCGAACTGAAGGCGAACAAAAGAATACAGAAAGCGATAAACTGAGCTCCGAAGGGACCGATTTCATGGCCGACGGCGGCCTGGGTCAGTTGAATGCCTTTCAAGGTTCCATCGAGAGGAAGGTCCGAAAGTAAGATGATAAAAGCGGTGCAACTACAAATGACAATGGTGTCGGTGAATACACTCAGGGCTTGTATCAGCCCCTGTTTTACCGGATGGGAAACGGTTGCTGTGGCTGCAGCATTGGGAGCGGAACCCATCCCCGCTTCGTTGGAAAATAAGCCTCGCCTTACTCCTTGCATGATCGTTGCCCCGAGTCCTCCACCGACAACTTGCTCTATTCCGAAAGCATTGGAGAAAATATGGCCGATCAGGGCCGGGATAGCGGTCATATGATTGAATAAAATGAATAAGGCCACTAAAATATAGGCAATCGCCATAAACGGAACGATGATACCCGCTACCCGTGCTATCCGGTGTATCCCTCCGAAAATAGTGATTAGCGTGAAAAAGGTCAGGATGATGGCCGGACCTAATTGGCCGGTTCCGTATATCTCGTGAAAAGCGATTGCGATTGTATTGGCTTGGACGGAATTGAAGACCAAGCCGAAAGTGATGATAATAATGAAGGCGAAAAGCAGGGCCAGGCCTTTCTTTTTTAGTCCTTTTCCGATATAGAAGGCGGGGCCTCCGATGAATGAGCGTTCACCTTTTTCTTTATAAATTTGAGCTAAAGTCGACTCGACGAAAGCCGAGGCAGAACCGATCAGGGCCAGTACCCACATCCAGAAAACAGCCCCGGACCCTCCTAAAGCAACGGCAGTCGCTACTCCGGCTAAATTACCCGTTCCTACCCGGGAGGCGGTCGCTATACAGAAAGCCTGGAACGAAGAAACGGAATTTTTACCTTTGCCGTTACTGACTCCCTGGCCTAATAACCTGAACATTTCTCCGAAATAGCGGAATTGTACAAAACGGCTTTTAAACGTAAAATATAAACCGATCAGAATCAGAAGGATAATTAATAGGTATGTCCAAATCCAATCGTTCGCAGAAATAATCCAGTTATTCAATGTTTCTAACATAGCTCTTTAGTTTTGACCTCTTTCTTTCTGGTGTTTCTACGGAATGATTGAAAAAATGTCTTGTTATTTTATATTTTAAACGATTCGATATAGTTTGTTGAAGAATAGATTTTGGTGTTTATATACATGTTTACCCTAAATGTAGATTTATTTTTTTCTATTCCGCTTCCGGGTTTTATATCGTCAGACCGGTTCGCCTGGAACAGTCCGGTAAGGCTTCCGTTGATTTCATCGGTTCTTCTCTTGCCCGGAAAAACAAAATCTTTTGTTTTTCCGGGCAAGAGAAGAACTCACTGGCCGGCGGAACTCCTCACTTCGCAAAAAAACTTTACGTTACGTTTCCGTCAGACACCACCGGTCAGTGAAAGAAAAAGACAGACTACCGACAGAAGTGATCGGGTCGCCAATTCCGATTACCGCAGACGAACTAGTAACGGAATAGACCTACCTCTATAAGTGTAAATATATATAATTGCCTTTCTATATATACAAGATGTAATCGTTTTGAATACTTGTCCAGAGGATTCTTGTAACGATATGGAGTATTGTCTGAAGAGACGCTTAGAAGAATTTTTCGAAATAATCCGTCGTAAATTGTTGGATTACTTGCATTAAATTTTTTTCTTTGTCACCAGATAAATTTTCGACTAAATTAATCGAACGTTTTTCTGGAATCCATGGAGGTAAATGAACATACAGAGGTTTTGATAAAGGCAATTGTCAGGGGAGATAAGAAAGCGTTTGGACAATTGTTCCGGATGTGGTATGTGCGTTTGTGTCTTTATGCCGAATTTATTGTCAGGGATCGGGATATGGCGGAGGACCTTGTACAGAATTTATTTTGTATGCTGTGGGAAAAAAGGGAAGAGATCGATATCCGGGAATCGATGAAGGCTTATTTGTATCGCTCTGTCTATCACGCTGCTCTCAATTCGTTAAAACATGAAAAAGTAAAATTGGCTTTCTGGGAATTTATTCAAAAACAGGGTTCTAAAGATGAAAACAACATAGAGTATTTTATAGATAAAGAAAATCAGGAAATCGTGTTTAAAGAAATAAATCGGGCAATCGATGGTTTGCCTTTCCAATGTCGTCAAATATTTCTTCTCAGCCGGTTTTCCGGTAAAAAAAGCCAGGAAATCGCGGTTGAATTAGGAATCTCTGTACGTACGGTGGAAGCTCAGCTTTACCGGGCTATGAAACGTCTGCGGGAAGAATTAGCCCATTTGAGAGGTAGCGCAATATTTTGGTTGTTCCTTCTTAGAGGAGAAAAGGTTTAGACCAGGGGATAAAGTTCGTAAACTTATCGTAGGTTTATTTCGTTACCAATTCGTCTCCGGTGATCGGAATTGTCGACCCGGTCGCTTCTGTCGGTCGTCTAGCTTTGTCTATCACTGACCGGCGGAACTCGCTTCGCTCAGACACCACCGGTCGGGCGTTCAGAAAAAGCAAGATGACACTCGCCAAAGCTCCAATGGTCCCCGAACACGAACACCTCCGACTTACGTTATCACTGAATTGCAGACTAGTCTTGATTTGAGAAAGATCATTCTTCCTGGAAATAATCCGGAGAGTCCGGCTTTCTATTGCTGCAAATTTCCACTTGTATTTTCTTTGTCGGTTAACTCTGCCGTGAGATGAAGGGGGTAAGTCTGACTGTTGTCACTGTTTTAACTGAAAAAGTCATATTTTTTCAAAAATCTGTAAGTAGTTTTAAAAATAGAGTTGTCTTAGATACAAATTTCAGTATTTATGGACAATTTTAAAGATAACGAAACCGATATACAACACTTGATCATCAGTTCTCTGGAAGGTACAGCTTCTGAAGAGGAGTTGTTGGTCCTGCAAAAATGGCTGGAAGAATCAGAGCAGCATTTTCTTCTATTTCATGCATACAGACAAGATTGGATACAAGCCGGATGTGTACAGCGTTACCAGACCGAGGAGGCTTGGAAGAAAGTAGAACATCGTCTGTTTCACCGAATGTCGGTCAAACATTTGTTTTTATGGACCCGGATAGCCGGATATGCTGCTTTGGTGGTATTGATGATTGCTGTCGGTTATGTTTTTATGCGTCGTGATCAGGACAAAGATCAGGCGTATGTTGTGGAAGGAAATATCGAGCCCGGAGGGAAAAAAGCCATTCTGGTGTTGGGTTCCGATGAAAAAGTGGTGTTGGGAGATGAAGCGGAAGAGACCTTGTTGGCTGGAAATACGACAGTGAAAAAAGAAGGGAATACACTGGTATACGGAGAAAAGCATGCAAAAGAAACAGCCGGAGAATATAACCGTTTGATTACTCCACGGGGCGGAGAATATGCTGTGGTATTGGCAGACGGAACAAAAGTATGGTTGAATGCGGAGTCTGAATTGCATTATCCTGTACATTTCCCGGAACATGAGCGGGAAGTACACTTGAAAGGAGAGGCTTATTTTTCGGTATCCAAACAGGCGGGCAAGCCTTTTGTCGTTTGTGTTGGAGATTCCCGGATCACTGTATTAGGGACAGAGTTCAATGTCCGGAATTATCAGGATGAGGTCGTGGCAACTACTTTGGTGAAAGGTGCTGTCCGGATTCATGATGCAGGACGGGAATGTGATCTGACGCCGGGACAACAGGCTGTCATAGAGGCGGATGGAATTCGGGTTCGGGAGGTGGATACGGATCTTTATACTGCCTGGAAGGATGGTTATTTTATTTATCGGGAGAAAACTTTGGAGGATATAATGAAGGAATTGTCTCGTTGGTATGATTTTACCTATGATTGTCAGTCGGAGGAGTTGAGGCAGATGACCTTGACAGCGAAACTACGGAAATTCGACCGGGTGGAAGATATTTTTGATATACTGAAAAGAACGGGGCGGCTGGATTTTGCAACCCATGGAAAAAATGTGACTGTGTTGGCTAAATAAAAAAGAGGAACCGTCCATTTGGCCGTGTGCGGTTTCCTCTCTTAAGCATAATTGAAAACCAATTATTAACTAAATTTCAAATGTATGAAAAAAAAACTTAAGGGTATTTGTTATCCAAGAGAAAAAGTGAGAAAATTATGCCTTATGACTAAACTTTCTCTAATTTTAACATTTTTCTGTTTGCAGATACAGGCAAACGGATTTTCCCAGCAGACTCGTTTAAGTATAAAGATGGACAATGTCAGCATGAAGCAGCTGTTTGCGGAGATTGAGAAACGGACGGATCTGGCCTTTGTATACAATACGCAGGATGTGGATCAGTTAGGGACAGTGAATGTGAATTTTACGGATGAAGAAATCGGTAATATTTTGGACTATTGCCTGAGAGGCAAAGGTATAAATTACAGCATTGTGAACAATCATGTGGTGATTCGCAAAGGGGAACAGCAGTTGCCTCAGCAGAAAGCCCGGAAAATCACAGGTAAGGTGTTGGACAAGGCAAATCACGAGCCGCTGCCTGGTGCAACAGTGAAAATCAAAGGTACGAACATTGGTACTGCAACTGATATTACCGGGGCTTTCCAATTGTCGGTGTTGGAAGACAATACCGAATTGGAAGTATCCTTTATCGGTTATGCTCCCCAAAAGATCACACTAGGGAAAAGCAATGAGGTTACAGTTTATTTGGAACCTCAGACCTCGGAAATGGAGGAAGTGGTGGTGACCGGTATGTTTACCCGTAAAGCAGACAGCTACACCGGTGCCGTAACTACGATAAAGAAAGAAGAACTGCAGCGGGTAGGCAATCAGAATATCCTGCAATCGTTGAAAAATATCGATCCCTCTTTTCAGGTGTTGGAGAACAATGATTTCGGTTCTGACCCGAACCGGGTTCCGGAAATCCAGATGCGGGGAGCTTCCAGCTTTACGGATATGAAGGATAAATACCAGACCAATCCGAATCAGCCGTTGTTTATCGTAGACGGTTTTGAACAGACCATTGAAAAAGTGATGGATATGGATATGAACCGGGTGGCTTCCATTACCTTGTTGAAAGATGCCACGGCCAAGGCATTGTATGGTTCCAAAGGTGCGAACGGTGTGGTTGTGATTGAAACCTTGGCACCGGAAAAAGGGAAAATGAGGGTTTCTTATACCGGGAACCTGAATCTTCAGATGCCTGATCTTTCCAGTTACAATCTGGCGAATGCAGCGGAGAAATTGGAAATAGAAAAAAGGGCGGGCGTTTATACCTCTACCGGCGGTAATCCGATAGAACAACAGCAACTTGACGAAAAGTACAATTCCTATTATAATGAGGTGTTAAGAGGAGTAGATACCTATTGGTTGAGCAAACCGCTTCGGGTTGGTGTCGGGCATAAACACTCCTTGACTTTCGAGGGGGGAGACGATGCCGTACGTTATGGTGTGGATTTTCAGTACAACGATGTGGCCGGTGTTATGAAAGGTTCTAACCGGCAGACGATTTCAGTTGGCTTTAATTTGCAATATCGCTACAAATCCCTGATTTTCCAGGAACAACTGTCGGCTACCTTTAATAAGGCTAAAGAATCTCCTTATGGTAATTTTTCCGAATATGCCCGTTTGAATCCTTATTGGAGGGCTTATAACGAAGACGGTTCCATTAAAGAGATTATGGGGGATTATGAGCTTGCCAATTATCAAGGGACCAAACCGATTTATAACCCATTGACGAATGCGAGTATCAATACCAAGAACCAGAGTTCCTATACAGACATCACCAATAATTTCTATGTAGAATGGCTGGCATTCTCGGGTATGCGTTTCAAGGGCCGTTTGGGAATCGTTAACCGGAAAGATGAGTCTGAAGTTTTCTATCCGCGCGATCATACCATGTTTAAGGATATAGACATTAATTCTGAAGAATATTTTGAGCGAGGCAGCTATAGTATGGGAAACGGAAAGAACTTTGAATACAATGCGGATTTATCCGCCAACTATTCCAAAGAATTTGGCCGTCACTTAGTATTCGTCAATGCACAGTGGAGTTTCAGCGAAAAGAAATACAATTCAGTGGAATTTGCGGCCCGAGGTTTTGCCAACGATAAGATGGATTACATCACTCATGCCAAGGAATATGCTACCGGTGCACCAACCGGAAGCGAGTCTCTGGCCAGGGAAACCAGTGCGTTGATTTCGACCAACTATTCATACGATAACCGTTATCTATTGGATGCGACTTATCGGGCAAATGCTTCTTCTCTGTTCGGAAACGATAAAAGATGGGGACACTTCTGGTCGGCAGGTATCGGCTGGAACGTACACAAGGAGCATTTCTTAGAAGATTTGGAGGGATTGGATCAGTTGCGATTCCGGGCATCCACCGGATATTCCGGCTCTCAGAACTTCAATTCCTACCAGGCTATGGCTACCTATAAATATTACAATGAGGTCTATGATAATATCATCGGTTCTTATTTGCTGGGCTTGGCCAATCCGGACTTGCAGTGGCAAAAGACCCGGGACAATAATTTCGGAGTAGACCTGACCTTGTTTGATGCCTTGGATGTGACATTTGACTATTATGTGAAAAATACCGAGAACCTGCTGACTCCGGTATCTTTGCCGCCTTCTGCCGGTTTTTCTTCCTATACGGAGAACTTGGGCGAAACCAAAAACAAGGGGGTTGAATTTAAAGTAAATTACCGGGTGTTGAAAAATAACGACAAAGCCATGTATCTTTCCGTTTTTGCTTCCGGTATGCACAATAAAAACCGGATCACCAAGATTTCGGATGCATTGTCTGTAATGAACAATGAGCGTGACAAAGAGAAAGCCAACGGTGGCGGCGGAAATCCGAATTTAGAGGAAAATTCCGGCATAACCAAACCCTCTGTACGGTATGCCGAAGGCCAGTCTATGGATGCAATCTGGGCGGTACGTTCCTTGGGAATCGATCCTGCTACCGGAAAAGAAGTGTTCCTGGATTTGGACGGAAAAATGGTTTACGGATGGAAGGCTGAAAATCAGGTGGTCGTAGGCGACAAACAGCCTAAATTGAGCGGTACCTTTGGCTTTAACTTCGAGTATAAAGGTTTTAGTGTAAATACGTCTTTCTATTACAAACTGGGCGGTCAGTATTACAACCAGACCTTGGTGGATAAAGTAGAGAATGTGGATATCCAGTACAATGTGGACAAGCGGGTGCTTGACGATCGTTGGACAACTCCCGGTGTGCCTGCCAAATACCGCCGGTTCAATCCCAATGATGCTTTGACCCGTCCGACTTCCCGCTTTGTGCAGGATGTCCGGGAATTGCAGATGACCTCTCTGAATGTCGGGTACGATTTCAGGTATTGTAATTTTTTGAAGAAGAGTGGGATTGAACGCTTGAAATTGCAATTCTACATGAATGACGTATTCCGGACTTCTACCATTAAGGCTGAAAGAGGAATTGAATATCCTTTTGCGAGGTCATGTTCTTTTTCTTTGCAGGCTACTTTCTAACGGATAATAATGATTATAACTAAGAAAAACAGATATGATGAAGAAAAACATATACCGTTTGCAAGTGGTGTTCCTGCTGGTTGCGGGTTTGTTGAGTGCCACTTCGTGCAATGATTGGCTGGACGTGAAGCCCAAAACGGAAGAAGAGGCGGAGGAATTGTTCTCTACGATAGACGGATTTAAATCGGCTTTGGCCGGAGTGTACATCGGTTTATCCCAGTCCGGGCTTTATGGCCGGGAAATGACATTCGGTATGGTAGGCGTATTGGGACAGGAATGGGGAGATGGAGCTACTTTGAAGACAAATTATTCAGCTTACAATTATTTATTGAATTATAATTATGAGCAGAGTGTGTCCAAGGCGTTGATCGACGTTGTTTGGAATAAGATGTATGAAAACATAGCGAATGTGAATACCTTGATCCAATATACAGATCTGAAACGGGAAGTTTTGGGTGATTATTATGAAGTGGTGAAAGGGGAAGCTTTGGCTTTACGGGCTTATATGCATTTCGATCTTTTACGCTTGTTTGCTCCATACGATTTTACAGCGGAAGCCGAGCCGGCAATTCCATATGTACGCGAAGCTGTCCCGGCTATAGCTCCTCAGCTGACACCGGCCAAATTTGTCGAATTGGCTTTGGCAGATGTCGATGACGCCTTAGGATTACTGAAAGAGGATCCGGTTTATACCGGTGCTGATGTTGCGGGAGAGGATAACGGTTATTTGGCTAACCGGAATTTCCACCTGAATTATTATGCCGCTTTGGGACTGAAAGCCCGGATTGCTCTTTATGCCCAAAACAAGACGATGGCATACGAGGCAGCACATGAAGTCATTCTGGCACAACAGGAAAAAGGCCTTTTCCCTTGGGTAAAGCTGGAAGATATCACGACGACCGTAGTGAATCTGAGGGACAGGACATTCTCTTCCGAACATCTGTTTGCTTTTAATGCAACAAAATTGGAAGATTACATCAAAACGTATTTTCGGGAGATATCGACCCCATTGACGGAACGGTTACGGCCGGATGAACTGTATGAAGCGGACGATTACCGTGTGAATCTTTATGAGACTTACAGCGGTTTTACGGATGTGTTGACCAAATTCTGGCAAATGGATAGAGAGTACGTATCGGGTCAGGGATATGTAAGTCCGAAACGGGACCGGATGCCGGCTATCCGGATCGCAGAAATGTATTACATTGCGGCAGAAGCGTTGAAAGATACGGATATGCCGGCTGCACTCGGACTGTTGAATACACTGCGGATACACCGGGGATTAACGGAAGTAAAGAATCTGAGCAAAGAGGAATTACAACAGGAATTGGAAAGGGAATATTACCGGGAAATGATCGGTGAAGGGCAGGTGTTTTTTTATCACAAACGGATGAATACCAAAATGATTGCTACTGCCAATGCTGTCTATGTGCTTCCGATGCCGGATGATGAGATTAATTTGGGACAACGTCAATAACGTAAATGTTGCATTATGAAAAAGAGATTATTAATAGGAATATTAGGGTTCGCAGGCTTGCTTACGGCTTGCTCGGAAGATGAGATCGATTTTTACACCGGACCGGCGGCAGTCAATATAACGATTGACGGCGATGGTACCTTTGTTCAGGGGGGAATCGATTTGGAAAAAACATTTGATATCCAATTGGCTGTACAGGGCGAACATTCCGATAAGGATCGGGTTTTGAAATTTGCTTTTGGCAAGGAACATACGGCTGTTGCCGGAACCAATTTCGAATTGCCGATGGAAGTAACTTTGGAAGCCGGGCGTTTAGATACGGTAATTCAGTGTAAAGTATTCCGTGAAGGTTTGACGACGGAGCCGTTGATGTTCGACTTAATGATTGATCCGACCGGAGATTTTGCCGGAGGAGTGTATGATGAAGTATTAGTCAAAATGATGATTGGTTTCCCGACGGCATGGGTAGATCCCTCAGGTTGGGCTGCTGATTATTGGTTGGGCAAATGTACGCAGGCTAAATATGCATTTGTATTTGAACAGTTGGGAACTGTGGATTTGGGGCCTTATCAGGGAAATTTTGGTATGGGATATATGAATTTGGCTAGTAAATTTAATGAAATTCTGGAAAAAGATCCGAGGTTGGATGATGACGGACAGGTCATGAGATTTGGTAATGGCTATTAATTTATAATTAACATGTTATGAAAATTTGCAGATATATAGGATTTTCTTTTGTCTTGGCGATGTTTTTACTGACATCCTGTTTTGATGACAAGGGAAACTACGATTACAAAGAGATTGGGGAAGCGGTTATAAAGGCAATACCTGGTGTGACGGATAACGGGGATAAATTGGTCTGCCTGGAAAATGAACATATTCAATTAACTCCCGAACTAGAATTTAAGGAAGGTACGACGGCTGAGGATTACGAATTTATTTGGTACCGTTATCCCCAGCAGCCGCAAGGAACGTACCAGCATTATGAACAAGGGGATACTTTGGCGATGACCCGGAATTTGGATTATCGTATAGTAGACAGTCCGCGCGATTATTGGTTGGTATATAAGGTTATCAATAAGAAAACCGGAGCGCAGAATGAACAAAGGTTTGAATTTATCATTTCGGCTGTGAACGGTTGGATTGTTTTGGACGAAGATGCGGCTGGAAACGGCGATTTGCAGATCATCCGCGACAAAGACATCGTGGAGGGAGGAAATGGACAGGTAGTGAAGGATTATTTTTCCGTGAATAATGGTGGTAAAAAAATGCAAGGGGCCCGGTTTATCGGAATTTGTACAAATTCGTCGGTTTCGAATCTATATGTATATTCGGATGAAGGCGCATATATTATGGATGCTTCTACCTACAAGGAAAGAGAAGATGCAACCTATGCCGGATTGTTCAATTCTGTCGTTACATTGGATGCGGTTAATCCTCAGGCACATGTGTATGAAACCGATCATCGCCGTATGGATGTATTGGTGAATAATCATAAAGTGTATGCGATTGCTTATATCATGATGGGTGAAAGTCAGTATTCGGAGGCGAAAGGAGTGGATGATTATGTGGCGGCTCCGGCCATCGCCCCGGTGCGGATAAGCGGCCATGATAATTGTGCGGTATTGTTTGATACCAAAAACAATCGTTTTATCACAATTTCCGGATCTAAAGCTTTGGCGGCACCGGTATCTGCCGGAGGAGCTTTCAATACGGCTGCCATTGATCCGGATTTGGAATACGTATATATGAACGAGGGTAAAGACAGCGAGACTTGCTTAGTTATGAAGCATAAGACAACCGGTGATTTCTATCTGTTCCGGGCTAATTTGGCAGCGACTGAGCCGGTGGCTGTTGCGTGTGAGAACCTGGGTAACTTGACCGATATGAGTGAGGCGAAACAGTTTGTTTTTGGTATTAGGGGAAATGTCCTGTTTTATGCTACGGATACCAAAGTGTACGCTTGGCGTAACGGTAAAGAGGAGGCTACGGAATGTATGACGGTCGGAGCGGGTGAGCGGATCAGCCAAATCAAGATCTACAATAATCCTTCGGACAACGTTATGACGGGCAAAGTGCTGTTTGTAGCGACACAAAAAGGAGATGAAGGGAAAGTATACAAGGCTGTATTCAATGAGATGTCGGGTCTGTTGCTGGAAGAACCGTTGGAATATACCGGATTCAAACTTATCAGGGATATGTTTTATAAATAATGATTATGGAGGGACTGTTGCATTTATTTGTGACAGTCTTATCCATTTAAATTTAACAATGAAATTATGAAGAACAGAAAAAGGATTGGGATGAAATGGTTGGGAGGAGTGATGTTGGTATTGTTGTCACTGACAGGGAATGCCCAAAAAACAGTATTTCAAAACCTGACGTGGGAACAGGCTGCGGAGTTGGCACAGAAAGAGAATAAGATTATTTTGGTGGATGCCATGCGGGAACCCGCTACACCGGAGGCTCGGAAACAAAAAGACAAGGAAGAGGCGGTATGGCAGAAGGTTGCTGCCAACCTGGAATTTTGTAAACAGCATGTGGTGGCCATCCGTATCGATATGGCTTCTGAGGCTGGGAAAGAGTTTGCTCCGAAATTGGTGATGAATATGTATCCGACCTATGGTTTCTTCATGCCGAACGGTGATATTTTGGGTACGGTCAGTCCGTTTCTGTTGGCTAAAAATCCGGAACTTTTCCTGGAAAGAGGGAAAAAGGCCTGGGAGCAGGCCGAAGTGAAGAGAAACAACAAACGTTCTATTGTCTTTGAGGAAATCGGTTTGAAAGAAGCATTGGAAAAAGCTAAAAAAGAAAATAAACTGGTTTTCATTGATGCTTATACCGCTTGGTGCCAGCCTTGTGTCATGATGGGAAAAAATGTGTTTACCCTGGACAAAGTGGCCGATTTTTATAACCGGAATTTCATCAATCTGAAAATTGATTTCGGGAAAGAAAAAGAGTTGGCGGAGAAATATGCGGTACGTGGCTATCCGGCTTTCCTGTTCCTGAACGGAAACGGCAAACTGGTTCATGCGGGAGGTGGTTATACGGAAGCCGATGCTTTCATCGGTTATGGGCAGGAGGCATTGAAAAAAGCGGAAGGCATTGTCTTCTTCAAAGGGACCTGGCAACAGGCTTTGGAACAGGCCCGGAAAGAAAACAAACTGATTTTCATGGATTGTTATACCTCTTGGTGCGGACCCTGCAAGATGTTGGCGAAAGAGGTATTTACCGATCCGGAGGTGGCTGCTTTCTTTAATGAGAAGTTTGTGAATGTAAAGGTGGATATGGAGAAAGGTGAGGGGATGGAACTGAAAGAACAGTATAAGGTATCGGCCTACCCGACCTTGAATTTCATCGACGGTAATGGCGGGTTGCAACATTGTGTTGTAGGCGGCATGCCGGCGGATGCTTTGATCGCCCAGGCTAAATTGGCTTTGGAAGGGAAAGGACTGATTGCTTTGCAAACGCTTTACGTACAGGGAAACCGGGAATCTCAGTTTATCGAAGATTACCTGACGGCTTTGGATATGGGTAATCAGGCGGCCGAGGCTGAAAAAGTGGCTTTGGATTATTTAGGGAAGATAGAGCGGGCACAATTGAAAGAAAAAGCGAACTGGGATATGTTCAACAAATACATTAACGATGTCGATTCGGATATTTTCCGGTATGTGTACGACAACCGGAATGAGTTTGCCGGACTTTTCGGAGAAAAGGAAGTTAAGGCAAAAATTCGGAAAGTCTGGACGTTGGGGGCCAATCGCTATGTCACGGGAGAGGGAGAAGAAGTTGTGTACGACCAAAAAGGTTTTAAAAAATATGTGAAACGTCTGTCCAAAGCGGATGTGGACGGAAAAACGGATATCATTGAAAATGCCCGCATGACCAATGCCGAAAAATTGGGGGATTGGAAGACTTATATTGCGCTTGGCAGTGAACAGCTGAAAAACGGGAAAGTGGGTGATCTCGTTTTATATAACTGGGGATTGCGGATCAACCGGGGGTGCAAGGACTCTGCATTGAGGATGCAGGCAGCTCAATGGTTTGATGATGCTGCAGCAAAATCGAAAGAAGGACCGATGTCATTCAAGGTTTATTTTGAAAGAGTAGCCAATGATTTGAAACAAGATTATAAAGAAAGCAAATAAACAATTGAAATAGAATATGAAGAAGATTTTTAGTGTTGTGTTGGGCGGTTGCCTGTTGTTGGGTGCTTGTGCTGCTACTGAACAGAAGACGATCACCATTAAAGGGAAGGTGCAGTTTCCGGATAATCAGTATAACATGGAGATTGTGGAACGGAACGGTTTTGACAAGACCATTATCGACTCCTGTAAGGTAAATAAGGACGGAACTTACCGGTTTACCATGAAAGTGGATCGTCCCGGTGTGTATACGTTAGAGTGCCAGAAATGGCAGTCCGTACAGTTTTGGGCAGAGGATGAGGATTTGGAAATTAATTTCCGTGGTATGGATACGGCCCGGATCAAGATCAAGAATCCACCGTATGTGTATATCAATGGTGGGCCTAACAATGAAGTGATGAATTTGATGAACTGGGATGGCTACCGGGGTTATCAGCTAATGATCGGGATTTCGCAGGGTGTGTATCGGATTCAGGGATTGGATGACCAGGCAAAACAGGAAACTTCTATGAAATTTTATGATATGCTGAGCGATGAATCCAGAGCCCGGATCAAGTATATCGCAGAGCATTATGCTGACCGGAACAGTGTGCTGGCGGTGTTGCCGATGTTGCGCGGAAACGAGAATGCGGAGCTGGTTGAAAAGGTTCTGGCCAAATTGGAAGCTAAAAATCCGGATTATGCGCCATTGAAAAAATATAAAGCGGATATGGCCGAGGTAAAAGCTTTGCGTGAAAGTCTTACCGAGGGGAAAGTGGCTCCCGAATTTTCATGCCCGACTCCGGATGGGAGCAAGAACTTAGGACCTCAAGACTTTAAAGGAAAAATTCTGGTATTGGATTTCTGGGCGTCCTGGTGTGGTCCTTGCCGGGCTGAAATTCCGCATTTGAAAGAGGCTTTCGAGGCCTATAACAAAAAGGGTGTCGAATTCCTGAGCGTTTCTATCGACAAAGATGGCGCCGCCTGGCGGAAAGCAATGAAAGAGGAAAATATGCCTTGGGCTCAGGTGCAGGCTCCTAAGGCCGGTAAGGATGTGATGAAATTGTATCAATTCTCTGGAATTCCCTATATTCTGGTCTTGGATCAGGAAGGACGGATCGTCGGTAAAAATCTGAGAGACAAAGCATTGATGGATAAATTGGAGGAGATGGTGAGCGGCAAAAAGAAGGAGAGCGTGGCCATGCCGGCGATGGGAATGTAATTTTAGGTAAATTTGACACACTCTACGGAGTATCGGATTATTTACATTGAAAAAGAATATACATATGAAAAAATTATTTTTATTGACCCTGTTAATGGCAGGAGTGATGATGGGAGTGGAGGCTCAGAACCGGAGTATCGGTTTTGAACAGACCAGAGAATGGAAAAAGGTCATCAAAAAAGCTAAAAAGGAAAAGAAGCTGATTTTTGTGGACTGTTACACTTCCTGGTGCGGTCCTTGTAAGATGCTGGCTAAAGATGTATTTACCCGGGATGAAGTAGCGGATTATTTCAATGCCAATTTTGTATGTGCCAAATACGATATGGAGAAGGATGCCGACGGAGTGATCCTGAAAGACCGGTTCGGGGTGAAAGCATTTCCTACCTTGGTATTTGTAGACCCGGCCACCCAACAGGTGGTGCACCGGATGGTAGGGGCCGGATCGGCCGATTGGCTGATTGCAGGAGCCAAGCTGGCCAACGATCCGCAGAATAACCTGAGCGCCATGATCAAACGTTATGAGGCCGGAGAAAGAGGTGAACAGTTTTTATCTGCCTATCTGGCTGCCTTATCCGCTGCCTATATGGCCGAAGAGCAGGGTAAGGTGGCAGCCGAATACCTGAATTCGCTTTCAGAAGAACAGTTGGCTACCAAAGAGAATTGGGAGCTGGTGAAAAAGTATGTCAGTGATCCGTTGTCAGAACCTTTGAAAAAAGTCATGCAGAGCCGGGACAAATTTTATGCCGTGGCCGGTAAAGAGGTGGTCGACTATAAGCTGGATAACAGTATTATGGGAGCAACCATGAGACTGGCAGCTTGGCGTCCGGGTATGGATCAGGTTTTTGATGAAAAACGGAACGAAGAACTGATCGGTTACTTGCTTTCTGTCGATTATGCCGGGGCTCCGGCTGCTTTGGCACAGCTTTATACGGCTGCTTATATCCGTAAAGGGGATTTCCGCGGTATGCTGGATAAAATGAAGGAAGTGTTGAGTTATAATATGTTCCGGGCTGGAGCAGACCAGCATTATTTCCAGAACAATATCGAGGCCCTGACACTTTGCGACGATAAGGCATTAGTAGAGGAAGGTATCAAGTGGATTGACGAAGTATGCCTGAATACTTCCGATTATTTTACAAAAGCCAATCTGATGAATTCTAAAGCCCGGCTGCAAACCAAAATAGGGGATACGCTTGGTGCTGATAAATCCAAAATGGAAGAAGAAAAATATAATAAAGAAGGAGAGAGACGAAGCGGTGGTAAAGTTATGAGAGCTATGCGGATGAATTAAGAATTAGGGTTTGCCTGATAGAAAAGCTATTTAACAGGTTGAAGTTTTTCCGTTAGAACCGGACTTTGATTTGTTAAATAGCTTTTTTTTGAAAATGTTCCCTTAATTTTCGGATTGCACTGTATTTGAGGGTTTTCACCGTGTTGACCGATACTTTCAGCAGACGTGAGATTTCTTTGTTTTCCAAACCGGATAAAGCCAGACGGATGATTCGGGCACTTTGTTCCGGCAGTTGGCCGATGGCAGTCTGCAGCATTTGGTTTGTCTCTTCTTCGACGAACAAATTGAAAATCTGAGGTTCTTCGGTTTCCGGGTTTTCCAAACGGGCATATCGTTTATTTTCTCTTTCGAGTCCCCGGAGATAATTCGGGACATTCAGTAAATACTATAAAATCAGCCAACTAATTCATACATAAAATATTGCGAATTAGTTGGCTTTTTTGTATCTTTAGGTATTCCCCCGCAAATAAGGTTTGGCAGCCAAAACGGGGGAAATACCCTGACTAAGATATGGCTAAGATACAAAATATTTCAGAAATTCACCCTACTTTGGGGTTTACAGAATTTGATATTCTGGAAAGATACCGCAAAAGTTTTCATGAGAGTGAGCTTGGCAGGCTTCGTTCGGTATTTCCATTTGAGCATATAGCAAAGACTGTGGGCTTGTCGGACCAGCATCTGGGGCGCAGGAATATATTCAGTCCCTGCGCAAAGATTGCCCTTATGGTCCTGAAGGCATACACCGGATTCTCTGACAGGCAGCTGGTGGAACATCTGAACGGGAACATACACTACCAGATGTTCTGCTGGATTATGATAAATCCGTTCTTCCCCATAACCAACTACAAGATAGTCAGTGCTATCCGCAATGAGATAGCGTCCCGTCTTGATATTGATTCCCTCCAGGAAGTGCTGGCTTCACACTGGAAACCCTATCTTGACAGCCTTCACGTCTGTATGGCCGATGCCACATGCTATGAAAGCCATATGCGTTATCCTACTGACATGAAACTCCTTTGGGAAAGCCTTGAATGGCTCTATAGATATATCTGCAGGCATTGTGTGGAACCTGGCATAAGACGTCCCCGCAACAAATACAGGAATGTAGCGGAGTCCTATCTGTCCTACTGCAAGAAAAGAAAAAGGAAGGCTTCGAGGACAAAAATGCTCAAGCGTCGTATGATCAGGCTTCTTGAAAAGCTCCTCATACAGAGGGATGAGATTCATCGAGAGTACGGAACCTTACTCCGCTATACCCAGGATTACCAGAAACGTCTTTCCATCATCAGAAAGGTTCTTGTACAGGAAAAGGAAATGTTTGTAGGGAAGAAGGTCAGGGACCGCATCGTCAGCATTGACCGTCATTATGTACGTCCCATTGTAAGAGGCAAGGAAACAAAGTCCGTCGAGTTCGGTGCGAAGGTCAACAACATACAGATAGACGGCATATCGTTCATCGAACATCTTTCGTTCAAGGCTTTCAACGAAGGTATACGCCTGAAGGACTGCATCCGCATGCAGCAGAAGCTCATGAATGTGAGGATAAGATGCGTGGCTGCCGATTCCATATATGCCAATAATGCCAACCGAAAGTTCTGTACAAAATATGGAATATCAACATCCTTTGTACGCAAGGGAAGGGCGGCCAGGGATGAATCCTTGAGAAAGGTTCTCAGAAGTGAACTCTCCAAAGAAAGGGCCACCAGGCTTGAAGGCAGCTTCGGCACTCAAAAGCAACATTACTCACTCTCAAGGATAAAGGCACGGAACAGGAAGACGGAAATCCTTTGGATTTTCTTTGGAATACATACGGCAAATGCCATACTGATGATAGATAAGGTCAGGAACAGAGCGCTGAAAGCAGCATGATATGATTTTAACGAAAAAATCAGAAGAGGTCGTCAGACTTCTTCCGGAACGTCATGTCCTGCCTATAAGAGTATATGGGAAAATACAGAAAAATGACAATAAAAATGACATATGAAGTGATTATACTGGGGCATCTTCATATGCCATTGTATTTTATAGGGACATTTACTGAATATTCCTAAATAGCTTTTTTTTGAAAATGTTCCCTCAGTTTCCGGATGGCACTGTATTTGAGGGTTTTTACCGTGTTGACTGAAACATCCAGCAAACGTGAGATTTCCTTATTTTCCAAACCGGATAAGGCCAGACGGATGATTCGGGCACTTTGTTCCGGTAGCTGGCCGATAGCGGTCAGCAACATCTGGTTGGTTTCTTCTTCGATGAATAAATTGAAAATCTGGGGTTCCTCGGATTCCGGGTTTTCGAGGCGGGCATAACGGTTGTTTTCCCTTTCGATGCCCCGGAGATAATTCAGGGCTTCATTTTTAACCGAGACAAAGAGAAAATTCTCTATCGATTCGATTGTGTTGTATTTTTCCTGGTTTTCCCAGTAGCGGATGATGATTTCCTGAACAATATCCTGGGCGACAGCTTCCGATTTGACGAACTTTAGGGCAGAAGTATATAAAGCCGCATAATGCTTGCGGATAAAATTTTCCAATTCTGCATATTCTTTCATGGGCTGTGACCTTCATTTGGCAAGACAAATATAGTGATTAAAATCATCCCGATTTGTGGAATCAGGAAATAATCGGTAACTTTGTTTTGGAAAACAATTAAAAATCCGCAAGCATGGGCGACAAGATATATCCGATAGGCATTCAGAATTTCGAGAAAATCCGCAACGAGGGTTATTACTATGTCGATAAAACGGCTTTAATTTACCGATTGGTGAAAACGGGCAGTTATTATTTCCTCAGCCGTCCGCGCCGTTTCGGGAAAAGCCTGCTGATTTCCACGCTGGAAGCCTATTTCCTCGGGAAAAAGGAGTTGTTCGAGGGGCTAGCAATGGCGCAGCTGGAAAAGAATTGGATACGCCGCCCTGTGTTACATCTTGATCTGAATATCGGGAAATATGATGCTCCGGACAGTTTGGACAAAATCCTTGAGGAAGCCCTGTCCAAATGGGAGATTACGTACGGCACCGGTGTCGGGGAGACGACCCTCGCCCTACGCTTCAAGGGTATCGTGGAACGTGCCAGCCAGCAATCCGGTCAGCGGGTAGCCATCCTTGTCGATGAATACGACAAACCGCTTTTGCAAGCCATCGGCAACAAAGAGTTGCAATCCGCGTATCGCAACACGCTGAAACCTTTCTACGGTGTGCTCAAAACGATGGACGGCTACATACAATTCGCCATGCTGACGGGAGTAACGAAATTCGGCAAAGTGAGCGTGTTCAGCGACTTGAACAACTTGATAGATATTTCCATGGACGCACGCTATGTTGCCTTATGCGGAATTACCGGAAAAGAAATTCAGGACAATTTCGAGGAAGATTTACACGAGTTAGCCGAGGCGCAGAAAATGACTTACGAGGAAGCCAAAGCCGAATTGAAAGCCTGTTATGACGGTTATCATTTTGTGGAAGATTCCGAAGGCATATACAATCCTTTCAGCCTGCTCAATACTTTCTTCAAAATGAAGTTCGGCAGTTACTGGTTTGAAACGGGGACACCGACTTACTTGGTGGAATTGCTCAGGCGCTACCACTACGACTTGGAACGCATGGCAAACGAGGAAACCAACTCCGATGTGTTGAATAGCATTTACGGCGACGAGCAGCCGATACCCGTTATTTTCCAAAGCGGGTATCTTACGATAAAAGGGTATGACAAACGATTCGATCTATATCGTCTTGGTTTCCCGAATAAAGAGGTAGAAGAAGGTTTTATCAAATTTTTAATGCCTTTCTATACCCGTTTCAACAAAATAGAAGTTCCTTTCGAAATACAACAATTCACCCGTGAAATCGAAATGGGGCAACCGGATGCCTTTTTCAGGCGTTTGCGAAGTTTCTTTGCCGACACGCCCTACGAGGTGGCAACCGACTTGGAACGTCACTACCAGAATGTATTATTCATTGTCTTCAAACTGGTAGGATTCTACACGGAGACGGAGTACCGTACTGCTGAGGGGCGGGTGGATCTCGTGGTGAAGACTTCAGACTATATCTATGTAATGGAATTTAAACTGAATGGAACGGCAGAGGAAGCCCTACAACAAATCAACGACAAACGTTATGCCCTTCCTTTCGAGGCAGACAGGCGCAAGGTGTTCAAAATAGGCGTCAACTTTAGCGCGAAGACACGAAATATCGAGAAGTGGTTGATAGAAGTTTCGGAAAATGTTCTATAGGCGGCATCCCCTCCAGGGAGGCCCAATCGGACGGGGCACCTCTGTACCTGTTCTTCGGCAACATAAATCCGGACTGTTTCTCCCCGAGCGAGTATGCGGTAATCTGATACCATCTCAGCCCTTCGAGGCAGACTGCTCGAGGTGTTGTTAAAATTTATTTTTTTTTTAAGTTTCATTCATCCTTTACCTGCTTTTGCGGTGTCTTAGTATAAAAGGACATGAAATGGATTTACAAAAGGCATATCGTTTAGCTACAATTATCATTCGGGTAAAACTGGGGAATGTGACGGAAGAGGAGCGTTCGGAATTGCTGGACTGGCTCGACGAGAGCGAGGAGAATCGCCGGACATACAAAAGGATTATTCGCGGAGAGGCGATTCGCGAACGGATAGCAGGAGAAGAACGGATCGGAAAAGAGACCGATTATGAGAAAATACGAATTTCGGTCGTCCGGAGTTTGGTGGGACGCAGACGGAGCCGGCGTGTGCGCTTATGGAGGAGTGTGGCTGCTGCGGCTTGTATCTGTGCTGTGGCGGTGACTGTTTTGTGGGAATTGTCCGGTGTGCGGGCGGTACCGGAGGCTATGCCGCTGGCCGGACAACAAACAGAGACTGCTAAGGTAAAACTGATCCTGCACTCCGGTGAACAGATTGCTTTGGAGCAGAAGAAAGAACAGAGAATCGAAGCAGGGGATGCAGTGATTAAAAATGAACACGGACAACTGATATATGAAAGTAAAAATAGTCCGGCGACCGAAGAGCTGTTCAATAAAGTGGTAACCGCTATCGGGGGAGAGTATGCCTTGATTTTGAGCGACGGGACCCGGGTATGGCTGAATGCGGACAGCGAGTTGGAATATCCCGTGGAATTTGTTAAAAAAGAACGTATCGTGAAATTGAGCGGGGAGGCTTATTTTGAGGTGGCTCCGAATCCTGAACAGCCTTTTATCGTGGAAGCCGGAGGGATACAGACCCGGGTATTGGGAACTTCATTCAATATACAGGCTTATCGTAATGAGAAATCGGTATATACGACCTTGCTGACTGGAAGTATCCGGGTGGCGGTAGCAGACGGCGGTGATGCGGTGGTGCTGACTCCGGGACGGGAAGCGATTTGGGAAAAGGGAAGCGGGGCTATTCAGGTGGAAGCTGTCAATGCCGAGGATGCGATTGCCTGGAGATATGGGAATTTTATTTTTGAGGAAGAAGATATCGAAGTGGTTATGCGGATGTTGTCCCGCTGGTATGAAGTGGAATTTGTATTCGACGGAGGAAGGAAAGAAAAGCATACTTTCAGTGGACGGATGAGTAAAGACGAATCCCTGGATACCGTGCTCGAGACTATTGAATTAGCGGGAGGACCGGAATTCCGCCGGGAAGGAAATATCATACATCTGATTGAAAAATAAACCGGAGTTGTTTTGGCCAGCAACTCCGGAATAAAGACCTTGTCCAGAAACAAGGTATTGTCTAACTATTTTATGTACAAATTTATGAAAAAAAACGAAACTAAAAAATCGTTTGGAAAGCTTTTGTCCTGGCGGCAACTATGGTGTTGCTGTCTGATGCTGATCGGAGGACTACTACTAACAGACCGGCCGGCTTTTTCACAAGCCACAACCCAAGCCAATGTGTCTTTAAAATTAAAACAGGTGACGGTATTGGATGCGCTGCGGGAATTAAACCGGCAATACGACCGACAGCTGATGTTTAAGCGGGAGGAAGTGGAGCAGGTGAAGGAACCGGTCTCTGTCGATGTAAAAAAGGTAACTCTTTTGCAAGCCGTAGAGGCCTGTATCCGGGGAACCGGTTTGGTGGCAACCGACCGCAACGGGATTATTGTCATCGGTCCTGCGCGGCAAACCACACCTCCTGTTTCCCGGGTGATTCAGGGTATAGTGAGGGACGAGCAGGGAAATCCGTTGCCGGGGGCTACGATTAAAATCAAGGGTACCCGGATGGGTACTGCGACCGATTTCGAAGGCCGCTTTCAATTGGCTTTAGCCGGAAATGCACAAGTGTTGGAAGTATCTTTTATCGGTTATCGGACAGTTGAAGTAAACGTACAGGGGAAAGATGAAATTGAAGTCAGGCTGCAGCCCGATCAGGCTGAAATGGAAGAAGTGGTGGTTACCGGTTATCAGACGATCCGGAAGGAACGAATGACCGGTACGACGGCGACGATTACCGCCAATCAGATTGCAGGCCGGGGATTACAGTCGATCGACGAAATTCTGAATAGTACGATCTCGGGGTTGAATATGATCAGTAGTGGCCGGCCCGGACAGGACGCACAGATCCAGATTCGTGGGGTAAATTCGTTGACGGGGAGTACCGAGCCGATGTGGATTGTCGACGGTATGCCGTTACAAGGAGAGATTCCCAACATCCAAAGCGGTTCTACCGATTTGCAGGCGACTATTTTTACGACCGGAATCGGTAATATTGCACCGGACGATATCAAATCGATCACCGTATTGAAAGATGCTGCCGCTACAGCGATTTACGGTGCCAGGGCTGCGAACGGGGTGATCGTCGTCGAAACGAAAAGCGGACTTTCCGGGAAAACCCGGTTTAATGCTTCGGTGAATGTGGGGATTACCGAACGACCCCGGAATAACATCGACATGATGAATACTGCGGAGAAAATCCAGTTCGAACGCGAGATCTTTTACGATCAGCAAGGATATATCTATACCCCCGGGCGGGTGACTAAATTATTGCAGCAAGCAGCCTATGGAGAAATTTCTTCTGATGAGGCCGAACGGCGGATCGGCGAATTAGCTAAAATCAATACCGATTGGTTTAAAGAAATTTATCGCACGGCGATCAGTCAGCAATACAATTTCAGCATGTCGGGAGGTAACGAGAAAACACAACATTACGTTTCCTTGAACTACCTGAAAGAGGTCGGTACCGAACCCAATAATAAGTACGATCGGTTGGGGATGAACATTAAATTAACCCATAATCCTTCCGAAAAAATCCGGATTACCGGCGGGTTGGGAGCCACTATGAAAAACGACAGAGTGACGGCCAGTAGCGTAAATTCCCTGGAATATGCAATGTATGCCAACCCTTATGAACGATTGAAAAATGAGGATGGTACAAAGGCTTACGATATCAGCTACAATGCAAAGGAAAGTAGTATCCGGGACGGGCTGGATTGGGATACCTTCAATATTCTCGACGATCTGAACCGAAATACCAATACCAACCGTTATCTGGATGCCGAGCTTTCATTGAAGGTGGAATGGGAAATCGTCAAAGGCTTGATGTTTACGACCCATGGGGTTTATAATGCCAATTCCAACCATAACCGGATTATCGAAGGAGCGGATACCTATACCAATTTTATCAATAACTGGTATTCCTACAAGGGAGAAATTCCGCATGACATGGTGAAGGGCTCTTTGCGGGAGGCTACAGGATATACCAATGCCTATACATTTCGGAATACACTTCAATATACGGGGGAATATGCCGGAAAACATTATATCTCTTTGTTTGCCGGGCAGGAAATTCAGGAGCGGACCGCTTATAATTCCTTCAATTATTCTCCGGTATTCGACGAAGAACACCGGATCGTCGGATTCCCTGAAATGGACGGTATCGACGGATCGGAAATCAATTATAACGCCTTGGGAGGGACAGGAAAGTCGGTCAGCAAAATGTCTTCCTTTTTTGCCAATGCCTCATATTCCTACCTGGATAAATACATTTTGACCGGAGCATTGCGCTATGACGGTTCGGATATTATCGGAAACGACAACCAGTTTACTCCGTTGTGGAATGTCGGCTTACGCTGGAATCTGCATCGGGAGGAATTTATGAAGCGGTGGATGTGGGTAGACCAGTTCGCTGTCCGGGGTGGTTTCGGATATACCGGGAGTATCGACAAGAATGCCCTGCCTTTTGTGGTGATGACCCTCGGACAAAGTGTGATTTATGACGGGCAAACTGTACCGACTTCTTTCAGTTACCCCAACCCGAATGTAAAATGGCAGACCAAACAGGATATGAATGTCGGCCTGGACCTTTCGCTATTCGACTATCGGTTGGAATTGGGAGTGAATTACTACCACAACATCACCCGGGATGTGCTCGACCGGAAAGCTTTACCCTATTCTTCCGGACGGAATGAGGTGACGGAAAATGTAGCCGATATTTATAATAATGGATGGGAAATCGATCTGGGAGTAACCTTATTGAAAAATAAATCTTTTCAATGGTATGCCAAAGCGAACATTGCGATCAACGATAATAAAGTGAAAAATACGTATTATAAGGAGACGAAGGATCTGCCGAAAGCAACCTTGAGTAATGCACATCAATTTGTAGAGAATCAGCCGGTGAACGGTTGGTATGGGTATAAGTTTGCAGGAATCAATCCCATCAACGGAGCGGTAATGACTTATACCGGCAATGGGGAGGCAACCTTGGATATGTCGGTTAGCGGAGCTACATGGCCTACCCCTTCGGTGTTTTATTTAGGAAATCTTACTCCTCCGGTCGTGGGCGGATTTTCAACTTCTGCCAATTGGAAACAATTGATTTTTTCTGCTAATTTTGAGTTTAAGACCGGACATAAAATCAAATCGTTCAATACCTTCCGAAGCCTGGATGCCCGTAATCGTCACACCTCCGAAGCGAATCGCTGGCGTGAACCGGGAGATATCACCAATGTACCTGCTATGTCGGAAGCCTTTACCACCTATTCTTCCTATATGTACGATATCTTATTGGAGAAAGGAAACTACCTCCGCTGTAGCTATATGACGCTGGGATATAACCTGAAACCCGAATGGCTGCATAAAATAGGTTTCAGCACTGCCCGGCTCAGTTTTACAGCGAAAAATCTGTTTACGATTTCCAGTTATAGCGGGATCGATCCGGCACTGATGGGTTCGTTCGGTTATCCGAATTCCCGGAAATATACGATTACTTTAAATGTTGGATTCTAAAATTGAAAGAGATGAAGAAATTATTCTTATATGTCACCCTGATTCTGAGTTTTACTTCGTGCGAGAAATATCTGGAAGTGAAACCTTCGAATATTCTGGCCTTGAAAACTTATGACGATGTGAAATCTTTATTGGGGTCGCATTTGAAATTATACACCGTGACTTTTTTCAGCTCCCATGAATTGGCAGGAACGAACGTTCCCTGGAGAACGGACGATTTGTATTTGTTTTTCGGTTTTTATAGTGACGATTTGAATACCGATACCTGGCTGAACGGAAATTGGATGGCTAATAATAAAAGAGCGTTGTATACAAACAGTTTGAACTGGCAAAATACCACAATGCCCGGGACGATCTGGGGAAACTATTTCAGTAATATCGGTTTTTATAATACGATTATCGACGAACTGGCGAATGTCAGTGCTTCACAGGAAGAAAAAGATATCGTCGAACAGGAAGCCCGTTTTCTGAGAGCCTGGTATTTGTTTAAAGTGTTGCAATATTTTTCTCCCTATCACAGCAATGAACTGGGGATACCGTTTAATACCGATTCGCAAGCAGTCGGAAGTTATAATAAACAGCGGAAAACGCAGGCTCAGGTATATCGGTTTCTGATCGATGAGTTGACTACGGTCATTGATTGTAAGACAGAACCCCGGGCGACTTATAATATTTTTTACGATAAGAATCTGGCCCATGCTTTGCTGGCTGAGATCTACCTTTTTAAAGGCGGTTCGGGAGCTGGCGAGAAAGAGGATTATGTTCAGGCAATTATGCATGCACAGGCGGTTATGAAAAATTATCCGTTGCAGGGGATAGATGAATTCAAACCTTTTGAAACCTATAAGACAAGTGAGGGGGGAGTATATAAAAATAAAGATCAGGCCTTATTGTCCTTTTTGTGGTATACCGGAGATGCGGGCATGTACGGGACGATGGAGGCTTATGGTTTACTCGAATTTGTCCGGGATGAACTGTTCGAATTGTTCGATGAAAACGATGTTCGCCGTTCCCTTTACTTTAATCCCGAAAACAAGGCTATCCGTAAATTCAAGGATCTGCCGAGTTTCTATGGGGTGTTGCACTTTTTCCCGGTTTCCGAAATGTATCTGATCGAGGCTGAAAGTTATGCCCGTAACGGACAGGAAGGAGAAGCCCGGCAAGCCTTGGAAGAGTTCCAACGCCATCGGATCAGAAATTATCAGGGATACAAAGGAGCGGATTTGTTACAAGAGATTATGAATGAACGGCGGAGAGAGTTTTGCCTCGAATACGATATGCGGTGGTGTGATCTGATCCGGATTCAGAAGGGATGGTCCAGAAATTCTTACCAGAATCCGGAAGAAGCCGTCTATACACTGGAAGATAACGATTTCCGCTTCTGTTTCCCTATTCCTTTGCTGGAAGAAATGCAGGAAAATAATCAAATAGAACAAAATCCCGGGTGGAGTATGTTATAATTTTAAAATGATGAATGAGATGAAAATAATAGGTTATATTTTGCTGATTGTTTTGCTTTTTTCGTGCGAAAAGAGTGAATATGAAACCTGGCTGTACGAACCCGGAATCGAAGCCGTCGATTCAGTGGCTATTTATCCCAATAGTCCCGTTTTGATCGCGAATGGTAAAGCTCAGTTGAGTTTTCTTGTAAAAGCTTATTCGTTTGTGAAAGATAAACGGACGATCGAACAGGTGATCGATGGGGAACATATTGTCAAAGACTCTGTGTTTACGAAGATTTCTGCAATGAAAATGGATCGTTTCGAAGCATCTGAAATACAGATTAAGACCAGGGATGGCAAGTTGATCGAGGGACAGAAATTCTCGGCCACCGAAGGGGCTGGAACGGATGTTGAATTTGTATGTACTATTCATGGGATAGAAAGTGAACCTTGTAAAGTGCATTTGATCGCCGATCCGGTAATGGATTTTCCGACTATTACTGTTCCGGTTGTTTTCCATCTGTTGGTTACAGATAAAAATATCAATAGGTATGATGGCATAACGACCGGGTTGTTACAGGGATTTATCGATCGGGCCAACAAGGTGTTTTCGGGAACTTATGCCGACGATCCGGTAGCCGTCGACAGTAAAATTCGCTTTGAATTGGCTACGGTGGATGTACAAGGGAATAAACTCGCTACCCCGGGAATAAACAGAGTGGAAATGGGAACTCCTGCTTATGGCGAAGTTGCCGGTTATATTAACAAGAATTTACTATGGGACCCGAACCGGATATTGAATATCTGGGTAAACGATGAAATTTATGGGACCAATGCTTATGCTCCGGCTTATATTTTGGATAACGGAACCGCTGTACCCGGTTTGAAAATGAATTCGGTTGCTACAGCTGATGAAGTAAGTTTTACTTCGTATAGGGAAGTAGGCATTACTCTTACTGTGAGTTCGATATTCTCGATCAATAAAGGGGGCTATGAATATTATCTGGGTACACATTTCGGATTAATGCCTACGGTGTTCAGTACTTATTCGGGAATTCCCTTTGTTAACGGAGATGTAGATTTTTGTTCGGATACTTATACTTATGAATTAGGGCCTATTGCTTTGGAAAAGAATACTTATTCGGATGATAAACAGGCTCCGGTGATTTATTATAATTCCTGTAATATCATGGATGGAAGTTCGGCATCGACTTCCCTGACCTATGAGCAGGTTTTGCGTATGAGGAAAGTGATTGCTAATTGTCCGGGACGGATGTTCGATTAATATAATAACCATGTGCTGATGTGCTCCCGGGAGTTACTCCATAATGAGCACATCAGCACATAAATTTTATCCCATAATCCAACGAGCCTTTCTACCCAATAACCGGTACATCAGGGCTGTGAATCCCCACGCACACAGGAAAATAAGAATTGCCATTACCGGCACCTGTAGCGGAATCGGCAGATTGAAATTACCGATCAGTAAAAAGGCCGGGTCGACTGGAAAGTAATGTACCATGTAAATGCCGAAACCACATTTCGTGATATTGGCGAGCGAACGGATGAGGGCGGGCGTAGAGACGACTACTTTTTGCAAAGCCAGAAAAACCGCCAGAGTCATACATAACACGTTAGGGCTGCAAAAAGTGAAAAATAATTCCATATCCGATTCGGTAGCTGCCGGATTATGGGCTGCTGCACTAAAACCGGTAAAAGTGACGGAATAGCCGGCTGCAAATAAGAGAGCGGATAGAAGCAGTGTTTTTCCGACGGACCAGGAATTTCCTTGTTTGACATAATGCCCGAGCAGGAGATAACCGTTGAAGCCTGCAAAATAATATCGTGTCCCGAATTCGTTCCAGGTGGCGGTGCCATAGAGATAATGCGAAATATATTCGCCCATATACGGGAGAAATAAGCTGATCACCCAAATCCACAAGTAAGTTTGTTTCATTTTACGATCGGCCTTATCGATCCAGGCTGAGAAAAAGGGCATATACAAATAAAGTCCGATCAAAAGGTAAATGTACCACATATGATTCTCTTTAAAGGAGAAATTGAAAGGAATCATGGCGATGTCTTTCAGCGAATCGCTGAAAGACTGGGATTCATTTCCTTGTACATAACAGAAAAAATCGCCTATAATGGATTTCGGAAGTCCGACTACTCCTGTAAACCATGGGAATAAGTTGTAAAGCACCGACCATATCAAAAAAGGAAATAATACCCGGAAAATTCTTTTCTTGTAGAAAACGCCTAACGGTTGTTGACTAACCGGAAGTAAGAGTAATCCGGTCATCATGGCAAACAGGGGAACCGACGGACGAAATAATGAGCCGTATACAGAAGCCCGGAATTTATATTCGGGTAGGGTTCCCAGGGTCGGGGAGATGTAAAAGGGATCGATACAATGTACGCCGATCACCATAAGCATTGCTGTAAGCCGGACGATATCCAGCCATACGATGCGTGAAGGAGAGGGTAAATCGTGATTCATGTTATTCATTATTTGTTATTCGTCTGATTATTTAACGTCGCAAAAGAATGAAATATTTGTCTCAACTTCCGTGAAATATTGGCCAATAACTAATAAAAATTGGTCATACCGGAAAAAATTCTGTATCACTTCAAAGTTAAAAATGTTAAATCTTGTCGAATAGAAAAGGAAATGAGCGATTATGCGTTTACTTTTGTATAAACATAAATCGGTGATGAAGAGGATTTTATTCATGATTATATTAGGGCTGGGAGGACTGATGCCGGTAAACCGGACATTAGCCCAGAGAGCTGTCGACTTGTTTCAGGCTTATAGTTGGGAACAGGCTAGTTTGCAGGCAGCCCGGGAAAATAAGCTGGTTCTGGTCGAAGTGGGACCGATCGACCTGAAAGTGGAGAGAGGAATACAGACGAAACCCGATCTGGTGAATTATTTGCAGCGGAATGTGATCGCAATCCGGCTGAATGCGAACGATACGAAAAACAGTGGATTTCAAACGCGCTTATTGATGTACGAGCCTCCCCTGTTTGCTTTTTTTATGCCTTATGGAGATTTGCTGGAAATGATAAAACCGGGGGAGGTACTTCAAGATCCTTCTGCTTTAAGAGAAACACTCGAAAAGGCGAAGGAACGGGCTGCAGTGAAAAAAAGAAATAGCCGCTCTGTTCGTTTCGAGGATTTGCCGTTCGAAGAAGCTTTGGCAAAAGCGGAGGAAGCGGAGCAGCCGGTATGTATTTATTTTACCGCCGACCGGTGTCAGGCTTGTTTGTTATTGGAGAAAAACGTGTTGAACCTGGACGAGGTGGCCGATTATTACAATGACCATTTTGTCAATCTGCGGGTGAATACCTCGCGGACACAAGAGTTGGCCCGGCGATATGGGATAAAACAGTGTCCTGCTTTTCTGTTTTTGAATGCCAAAGGGAAAGTGATTTACCAGGATGAAGGGGCGGAAACAAAGGAGCAATTGCTGGACAATGCTGCTCTTGCTTTGAAAAAAGCCGGAGGAATTTCGTTTCAGGAATTATCGGATGAGGAGGCTCGGGCTAAAGCGCAACAGGAGAATAAACCGGTGTTTATCGATTATTATATTCCGGGTGGTGCACATAAAGAGATGTTGCGTACCGTATTTGCCGACCCGGAAGTGGCTGCCCTTTTCGAGCAGCAGTTTGTCAATGTAGCCCGCGAATCGGGTCAGGCGGTGTTGGTTTTTACGGATGCGGGGGGAAACGAATTGCACCGGGTGAGAAATATCATGAGTCCCGAAGATTTGCTGCAGGAGGCCCGGATGGTGTTGGAAGGAAAAGGATTGGCCGGAATGGAGAAGGAATTCCGTCAGGGAAGTCGCCGGCCCGAATTTCTGAAGAGTTATATGGCGATGTTGGGGCGGGCTGATAGATACAGGGAAGCCGGAGAGATTGCGGCGGTTTATTTTTCGGCTTTACCTTCGGATTGTCTCCGGGATGCTGAATATTGGGATATTTTCGACCGCTATTATATGCTTGCCGATACAGACCTTTTTCAATATGTATTGACTCACCGCAAAGAATTGTACGACCTTTACGGAGAAGATAAGGTTCGGAAAAAGATAGCGGCGGTCTGGATTGCCGGGGCTGAAAATTTTGTTCAGGACGGCGTTTTTGATGAGGTCGGTTTCAAAGCTTATACCAAACGACTGAAAAAAGAAAAAGTCGAAGAGTGGCGGCAAATTGTCCGGAATGCCCGGATGCATGCTGCCGAACGCACCGGGGACTGGCGTACATTCGTCGATTTGGCAGAGGAAAAATGGTACGAAGAAAAAATTCCCGATGCCGAATTGTACAGCTGGGGAGTGAAAATCAATGAAAATTGTCCTGACGAAGCTATTCGCTACAAAGCGGCACACTGGTTTGTACAAGCAGCTCAGGAAATGGAACGAAAAGAACGGGTCACCGGAAAAGTAAGCATGAGTTCATATAAAGGCTTTTTCGAAAAACTGGCGGACGACCTGGTGGGAAAAAAGTAATTGCGTTTGTGTTCTAATCGTTGAAGCTGAATTTGACACGATTGACAATGGAACGTCCCAAAGTCAGCTCGTCGGTATATTCCAGATCATTGCCGATAGAGATGCCTTTGGCAATGGTGCTGATGACGAGATCTTCTTTATTCTTCATTTTTTTGAAGATATAATAGCCGGTAGTATCTCCTTCGATGGTGGCACTGAGGGCAAAGATGATTTCCCGGATCGGTTCCTGCTCTACCCTTTCAACTAAAGAAGTAATGTGCAGATCGGCAGGACCGATACCGTCCATTGGAGAGATGATTCCTCCGAGCACATGGTATAAACCGTTGTATTGTGAGGTGGCCTCGATCGATAAGATGTCTTTGATGTTTTCTACGACGCAGAGCGTCGTGTTATCTCGTTTCGGGTCTGAACAGATCTCGCAGATTTCACCGTCGGAAATATTATGACATCGACGGCATTCCTTGATGTTTTTCTTCAGGTCACCGATACTTTTCAAAAAGTCGTCGACTTCCTGCACATCTTTCTTCAGAAGATGTAATACGAATTTCAGAGCTGTTTTACGCCCTACTCCCGGCAGGGAAGCAAACTGATCGACCGCTTTATCTAATAACCTTGAAGAATTCACCCTTTTTTCCTTTCTCCTTTTTTCTTTCTCCCCCTCACTCCTCCCTCAAACGAATATCTTTCACTATCATCTGAATATCGTTTTTCCCCATAAATTCATTTTCCTGGAGCGTATAACAGATATCGAAAAATCCGCCGGAGTTCACTTTATCATAGAGATGCCCCATGCCGAAACCGATGCCGCTCCGGTCGTTACAGGCCCTGGTATCGTCGACAATGACCAGTTTCAGGTGTTCGTTGTTACGTCCCACCCGTTTGGTGCCGATGAAGTTTGTTACTTTCTCGGTCATGAAGACCGGGATGGTATTGTTGGGACCGAACGGGGCGAATTTTTGCAGCATATGATACAGATCGGGAGTGATATCGGTCAGCTTGATTTTAGCGTCGATATTGATCTGAGGGGTCAACATTTCATCGTCGATCGTTTCCCGGACAATACGTTCGAATTTTTGTTTGAACGGTTCTATATTTTCGATTTTCAAGGTCAATCCGGCAGCATATTTATGCCCGCCATAATTCTCCAGAAATTCACTGCATTGCGAGATAGCGTAATACAGATCGAAACCTTCGACCGACCGGGCTGAGCCTGTCGCCAAGCCGTTCGATTCGGTAAGAATGATCGTCGGACGATAGAAAGATTCGGTCAGGCGTGAAGCTACGATCCCGATCACTCCTTTATGCCAGTTGGCATTGAACAATACGGTCGTTTTTTTCGACGGTTCGAGTTCCGATTGGTTGATGTGACGAATGGCTTCCTCAGTGATATCGTGATCCAGTTTTTTACGTTGGTCGTTGAAAGTATTGATATCCGAAGCGATACCGGCAGCAGAGCATTTCTCGTCGGCTGTCAGTAACTCCACCGATTTCCGGCCTGATTCGACCCGTCCGGCTGCATTGATCCGGGGACCGATTCTGAAAACGATGTCGTTGATCGTAATTTCTTTATCGATCCCGGAAATTTTTATAATCGTTTTTAATCCCAGACTGGGATTGGAGTTCAACTGCTGTAACCCGAAATAGGCCAGAATCCGGTTTTCTCCCGTGATCGGGACGATATCGCTGGCTATGCTGACGCATAACAGGTCCAAAAGCTTGTAAAGCTCCGACATCGGAAGATTGTGCTTCAGACTATGTGCTTGTACCAGCTTGAAACTGACCCCGCATCCGCTCAGCCATTTGTAAGGGTAGGGACAATCCGGACGTTGGGGATCGAGCACCGCAATGGCTTCCGGCAACGTATCTCCCGGAGTATGGTGGTCACAAATGATGATATCCACCTGTCTGGAATTGGCATATTTGACTTTTTCGACTGCTTTGATTCCACAATCGGTGATCAGCATCAATGAAAAACCGTTTTCTGCGGCATAGTCGATTCCTTTGATCGATACCCCATATCCTTCCGTATAGCGGTCGGGGATGTAGTATTCCAGATTATCGCTGTTACAGTGGTGTTTCAAATACTTGTATAGCAGGGATACTGCCGTCGTCCCATCGACATCGTAATCTCCGTATATCAGTATTTTTTCATCTTGGGCGATCGCCCGGTCTAAACGTTCTACTGCCTTGTCCATATCTTTCATTAAGAAAGGATCGTGCAGCATATTCAGGGATGGATAAAAAAAAGATTGTGCCTGTTCCGAACTAGTAATACCCCGTTGCAGCAGTAAGTTCGCTATAACGGGGTGACAATTTAGTTTTTTTGAAAGTTCCTCTATCTTAGTAGCCTCCGGCGGAGTATTGATGACCCATCTTTTTTTCATTATACTTTTTTCCAATTCTGCTACAAAGTAGCGGAAATTCCTTGTTATTTCAAAGTGTAATCTAGATTAATTTCATATAACAAAATCTGAAAATTGAAAATATAAAATTAAGAAGCTCTGTTACAAAAATTTGCACGATTCGTTTTTTTTATTCAGAATTGCATTCTCCGGATTATGAATGCCATGTATATTTGCTTTGTCTCCCCCTGTCCTATTCAGTGCGATAACTCTCACATCGGAGTATCCGGGAGGCAGTCTCAAGAGATGGGACATTTCCAGATGCATCGGCTAAGTTTCCTCCCATTTGTTTGCAGATGTCGGGAAATTTCACTTATATTGCATAGAAGTTGTGCATACGATACTTGTGAATCAGAGAATTATGTGTTATTAATTTGTTGGATATCAAGAATATGTGCAATTTTTTAAACATAGATATTTTAACTTTTTTATTCCGTTAACGAGTAGTGAATGTATTATTTTTTTTTACTTAAGAAATTACAATTTTACAAATTTGCCCAAATAAAGGTTCGTTTAATTTAGTCGAAAGTTTATAAAGTTTATAAAGTCCTTGGTCTCTGCGGGTGCTTGGTCTATTGACAAGGAATAATTGACAATCGACAAGGATGAATCACAGTCTTAAGTTTATTCTATCGAATTATAAATCAATGGATATACATTTAATTTTCCTTTCTGCTTTTCTTTATTAATCTGTTTTTTCATGGAAGCGAAGCTTCCGGTAATTCTCCATGATCAATTGTCATCTGTCGATTATTCTTGTTGCAGATTCCCGCAAAAAGAATCGAACGAGTATTGTTGTTCTCACAAAGAAGAAAAATTTTAGGGAATTGCAGGCTTTGGAATGGGCGGAAAATGCGCATTTTGGAAGCGAAAAAAGAGAAACGGAGAAAAACGAGCGAAGCGTTTTTTAGGGTGATTTTTCCGCGCGTTAAAATATGTAAATTTTCGTTTTCATACTATAAAGACCAAAGAAAATCGGGACGATTGCGCCATTTTACAAATGTAGGTTTATTTTTTCTTTCTATTCCGATTCCGGGTTTTGTGCCGTCAGACCGGTTCGCCTGGAACGGTCCGGTAAGGCTTTCCTTCACTGACCGGCGGAACTCCTCGCAAGCTCGTCAGACACCACCGGTCGGGCGTTCGGAAAACCTAACCGGACCCTCGTTCCTGCTCCAATGGTCTTCCGCCACAAAACCCTGCATCTTCCGTCAGCACTACAGGACAAAGAAGGAAAGTTTTATTGAATGAAAGGGCAGGCCACCCTGACCGGAGTACGGATACCTGGGTTACCTGACCGGATTATTTCTATAAAATACCGATGGCTGAATTAATCCCTCATGTAAGGGTTCAGAAAAACAGCTGTTTGATAGAAATTTATACTTTTCAGGTCACAGTTCGTTTCCTATGTAGTGATAACGTAAGTCGGAGGTGTTCGTGTTCGGGGACCATTGGAGCTCTGTCGAGTGTCGTCTTGCTTTTTCTGAACGCCCGACCGGTGGTGTCTGACGAGCCTGCGAGGAGTTCCGCCGGTCAGTGATAGAAAAAGGTAGACGACCGACAGAAGCGACCGGGGCCCCGAACACGAATACCGAAGACGAACAAGTAACAAAATAAACCTACATTTTTTTCGGGCGGTGTACATTTGTAATGTGCATTTTAGGGGCTGGGTGTCTGATGTATTGGTGCGAAGCCGTGCGTAGCGTTCCAGGAGCGACGAGCGAAGCAAGGAGAGAGAAACGACGGTTTACCAAAGTGAATAAGCAGTCATTGGACTAAGTCCAATGCTGAATTTTTATATGGTTGATTTTTAATAGATTAGAATCATGTATGTATGCAAAAAGTATACTTTTGGTATACTGATTTTTTGTAAGTGACTGTATTATTGTTTATTATGGTTGTTTTTTCGGTATGCAAAGACCTATGCACTTCTTTTTCTAATGATATGCAAGGTATGTTTTTGTACGTACAAAAACGTTAGGGAAACATTTATATCAGTGTCTATTTGTCGGAGGTCTTGCATCTATCCGGCTTGCCGGTTCCTGTATGCCGGGGTATTAGGCTCCCCATACTTTGTTGTGCGTTTTTTCTATTTTCCGGCACGAAGGTAGCTACGCACGCCGCATTTGTAAAGGGGCGTTTCACTCTCCGGGTAAAAAATCTCCTGTGCTCGCTTCGCTCGTGCGGTATTTTTTACCCTTCGCCCTTGACAAATACTCTGTGCTTCGCTGGCAGGTGTTTAGGAAAAAAGAAAAAAAATGTTGTTCTTTGGCGGGATGTCCGCTTTGTCATTTTGTTACCGGGATTTGTCCGCATGGTGGGAGACCCGCCCCGATCAGCCGGACACGCAATATCATTTTGTAATAACCGGCTAGCTGTTTTTATGGTGTAACGCTCCGATATTGCTTTCTTTTTGATAGATATGCAAATGCAAGAAGCCCCCCGGCGAAAACCCCGCCGGAGGCAATTATAGAAAGTCTGTGTATCATTTCCACATTTTGTGGAAATGATACACAGATAACAGTTCTTCAATAAATATATGTGTTTTTTTTGTATGCTTTTGATTATCAGGTATATATGACTTGTTTATTTGTTTGGCACAATGTTTGTTCTTTGTCTTTCAGAAACCATATGTTAAATATTTAAATAGATTGGATTATGAAAAAGGTATTATTTGCAGTAGCACTTGTTATGGGATTGGGTAGTTCAGTGGCATTCGCCGGCAACATGGTATCGGATGTTGAGATTGTGGTAATGGTGAACGATTATAAGCCAATCGAGGTAAAGGATCTGCCGCAGGCGGTTCAGGACACGATCAAGAAGGATTTCGCAGACCTGACAATCAAGGAAGCCGCAGTTGAGGAAAGCGAGGAAGGCACAAAGACCTACAAGGTGACATTTACCGATGCAGAAGGCACGGACAGCGAAGTGTTCTTCAACGAGAAGGGCGAAGTCCTGAAATAAAGCAAATGAACAGCAAAAAGAGAATTCAATTAAACTGTGTCAGCAAAATTAATATTTTATTGCTTTGCTGATACAGTTTGTTTTACAGCCCCTCCGGTTCCGGTGACTTGTAAGGCTTGAAAGCAACCCGAACCTCCTTATGCTCATCGATGACGAAAGTCTGCTCCGGCTTCACAGAACGAATAATGACGCCATTGACTTTCCAATACATGATTGTCCATGATTTGGAATGGGTAGCACGAAAATGCACCGTTGTGCCTTTCGCTATTTCAGCCGGAGAGATCAATTCTCCTATCTTTTCCGCAGCCGTATTTTCCAACTCCGGTTTAGCCGAAAGCTGACCTTCACCCTGATCCACACCAAATGCCAGCACTACTTTTTCCACTGCGGGAGGAAGAGGAGGATCTTCATCATTGTCACAAGAAACCGCAAATAGCGTAAGCCCATACAACAAAACAACGACAAAAGAGAGATAACCGATCTGTCTCATTAAGCCGGTTTCTTTTTTTTCCATAGCAGTTTTCATAAGCTTATTTTTTTGTTTACGACCGCATAAAGATAACAATTTGTTGGCTAAAAGGGTTTATGAACCTTTTATTTTTTTGCCTTATTATCTTAAAATTCAGTGTTTATGAAATACCAATTTTCGTACACGTTAAAGTCATATTTTGCAGTAGTCATAATATAACTTTGAATAAGATCTTTTTTTACTATTGCCATATTTATCAATGTTTTGCGCAAATATAAATATCAAAAACGAGTTATACAAATAAAACTCGCTGATATTATAAAATAGTATTCAAAAACTCGCAGTTAGTATTCAAAAACTCGTAGTTAAGTTTTGATTTGTTCTTATAATCATCTGTGTATTAATAATTTCGTTCGATATTTTTAAAGATTGATAAGCATATAACAGGTTATGCTTTAAAACAAGTCAAAGAAATTTTAAGAGATCAAGAAAAACGAAAATAGCCTAAAAACGAGTTTTTGAATACTTGTGAAAGCAAAGCAAAAGCCAAGCGCAGCGGGGTGAATTGAGCGAATTTCCCTGCGTGTTAAAATATGTTTAATTGTGACTTTTTGTGTATAAAAAGAGAGGCTTCCGGGATGCGTTTTCGCTCCCGGATTTGATATAACATTTTGTTGTATAGTTAGTTACCATAACGCAACTTTACCCATGCTTCCGATTTCAAGTTTAGCACTTATTCCCATAGCCTTAAAAACTCTTGCAATGGTGGAAAAGGTTAAATTCTTACCGTTTTCAATTCGGGAGATTTGAGCACGCTGCACTCCTATCAGATTGCCTAATTCCTCTTGGGTTAGGTTCTTCGACTGGCGAGCCTGTTTAATGGCTTCACCAATTAAGGAAGAGTTTAGATCAGCTTCAAACTGGTCTCTTTTGGGAGTGCCTTTTTTCCCTATGTGCTTATCTAATATTTCTTCTTCTGTATAAAATTTCATTGTTTCCATACGCTTTATTTTTTTGAATTAAAATATGCTTTTCTAATATCTTCGGCTTTCGCTATTTCCTTGGGTGGTGTTTTTTAGGTTTTCTTTATAAATCCATGTGTTGCAATAACAAGGGTATTTGTTCCGTTATCTTTATCCCAAAAAGCCAGCAGCCTGTATTTTACTTTGTTATAGAATGTTCTGAACTCCCATATATCCGTATCGTCTAACTTTTTAAAGAGTTCCGGATCTATCACAAACTTGGCTTTGGCAATATTATAGATAATTTTGTCTTTAATCTTTGTTGGTAAGTTGTTCAGAAAATCATCTGCATCTTTTGAGTAGAGTAGATGATTTTGAATTTAGCCTTTTCTTCCATAAGTTGTTGTTTTTATGGTGCAAAGATAATCTTTTGTTTCCATATAGCGAAACAATTTCTATTTATTTTATACAGCCTGTTGTGTCGTTTTGGCGTGTGTTTTTTGTTTGTGGAATAGGTTCTTTCTTAGTGCTTTGCCCGGCTCTCCCCGTCCCCCTTGTACGATGCAAAAGTACCCTTTTGCCGTACCGCAGGGGAGGGTGTTCGCCGGATGCAAAGCAGCCGAAAGAACAGCAAGAGGAAACGGCACTACGTACCGTTTTTTCCTCTTGCCCTACGGGGTTATGGCTGAAAATCAGTCGTTTAATAATAGATTAGCCAATGATTTACTAATTGATATAAAAACTAATCCATTGGAGTTGATTAAAGTGCGGAAAAATGTATAAGATTGCTTCTATTATCTGCTTATTTTAGTATATTTGTGCTTTAAATAAGTGCGGATAAATGTATTATACGCTGTTTTTACATGTATAAAAATGCTGTTTGTAGATGAAAAGATTTATTTTGCAACAACTTATAGAATGGAAAAACCGTGAGGATAGAAAACCTCTGATTTTAAATGGTGCCCGACAAGTTGGGAAAACATGGCTGCTCCATGAGTTTGCCAAACTTGAATACAAAAAAGAGGCTTATGTGGTATGCCGTAAGAATAACCTTGCACGCCAGCTTTTTTCTCAGGATTTCAATGTTGACAGAATTTTACGGGGGCTGCGTGCGATGACTTCCGTTGACATTACTCCGGGTGATACGCTTATTATCCTTGATGAGATACAAGATATCCCGGAAGCACTGGAATCTTTGAAGTATTTTAAAGAGGAGGTTCCGGAGTATCATATAGCTGTGGCAGGTTCACTTTTGGGGATATCCCTTCATCAGGATGTGTCTTATCCCGTAGGGAAGGTAAATGTCATCAATATATTTCCTATGAACTTTGAAGAGTTTCTTGTCGCCAAGGGAGAAGAAGAAGCTTGTAAATTGCTTATGAGTGGGGATTTTGAAACGATAAGCCTCCTGCATGACAAATATACGGATCTCCTTCGGCAATATTATTATGTAGGTGGTATGCCGGAAGTTGTACTCAAATATGTAGAAACGGATTCCTTGCTGGAAGTCAGAAGAATACAGTCGGAGATTTTGCAAGGCTATGATCTTGACTTCTCAAAACATGCGCCCAAAGAACAGGTTCCGCGTGTCCGAATGGTATGGAACAGCATTCCTTCCCAATTATTTAAAGAAAACAAGAAATTCATTTACGGAGCTTTGCGAAAAGGTGCCAGAGCCAATGATTTTGAGATGGCCATTCAATGGCTTGTAAATGCCGGGTTGTTGTATAAAGTGCCTCGATGTACCAAACCGGAGCTTCCGCTTGATATTTATGAAGACCTGTCGGCTTTCAAACTCTATATGGTTGATTTGGGGCTTATGGGTGCTATGGTCAAGACAGATCCGGCCCAAGTCTTGATTAAAAACGACATATTTAAGGAATACAAGGGAGGAATGACTGAACAGTATGTATTGCAGCAGATGAAAAGTAAGGGCGTGTCACCGATTTATTACCATAACACAGACAATTCGCGTCTTGAGTTGGATTTTGTTATTCAACGTAATGCCCAAATGGTGCCGATAGAAGTGAAGGCCGAAGGGAATGTCCGGGCCAATTCGTTGACAGCATTACTGGGAAAAAGACCGGAATTGCATGCGGAGAGATTTTCTATGTTGCCTTATAAAGTACAGGGTAATCTTACAAATTTTCCGCTATATGCAATATAGGTGTATCCTTTTCCCATGCCGGTCATACCGTTAGAACTGATTGATAAGTATGATGCGTATGTTGGCCGGTATGTCTATCTTTGTGGCAATGAAAACAGAGAGAGGATTGATTTACGCCTTGTTTTCCGGGACGGAAAGGAGATTGGCACGGATGATCTGAATCTGTATTATAATTGACGTGACGGCCTGAATGTCCCCCGGATGAATGTTCGGGGGATTTTTTTTCTTTTGGGCGTTCCCGTGGGACGGTCGGGCTTTACGTTTCAAGTCCTCGCCTAAAGGCTGTGGGCTTTACTCTGCAATCCCTAACGCATGGCTGAAAACTCCTCTTGCCGGTGGTGTTCTTCTTCATACAGCCTCATGCGTTCTTGTAATGCTTCTTTTAAATTGTCGCTTTTTTTCAGTCCGAGTTTGGCACGTATGTTCGCTCGTTGGCTGGTTATGTTTCCGCTACTCCGATGTAATAATTCGCATATTTGGCTGACGGTCTTGTCTTGCAGTATTAAACGGCAGATGTTTAATTCGGACGGGGATAAATTGGGATATATTCTCCTGATTGTATCAAGTTTACTTTTTTCCTTTTTCTGGTATGCGGCAAGGGCTGTAAAAAGATTTTCTTTGGATTGTTCCCCTATTATGTTTAACAGGGAGCTTGTCTTTTCTTCCGGGTTATTCTCGCTTAACAACTCGGCGAACGCGAATAGTTCTTCCTTTTTCATTTGGAGACGTTTCAAAAGCATTTCCTCTTCCTCTTTTAGCAAGTTGCTACTTTTTAGCAAGCTGCTGATATTACTGTGTAAGGATCTTCCTAATAAGGGGATCATGGTGTATATGATGATGATCAAAGGCAGATAACTGTATAGGAACGGTTCGTCGGTGATAAGTGTGCAGATTGTATAGGAAGCTATGGTAAGGGAGGACAATAGGATGGAGATATTACTCATATAGGCACAGATGGAAAGCATGGTAAATAAGAGAGAGATAGTAATGTTACTCATTATCAATGCTCTTTGATAACTATATTCATATCCGCTACATATTGAGCAATAAATTATTTCGATAAAAATCTCGATATGTATGGCTATCAGTATAATGGAAAAGGTCGTGGTCAGATTTACTCTCTTTTTAAAATAAGCGAGAGTGCACATAATGATAAACAGGAATAATACGCTGTTAATATAATAAAACTGTTCATTGGGAAATGGAACTGAATATATGTATATGGGTGCGCATAAGGCCAGCATGAGCAGGGATAGATGAAAGACACGTTTTTGTTGATACGTTATTATCATTTCGCTTTCTTTTTTGTCGTAAGTTTGAGTTTTTATTGAACTTAGAAAAGTAGCGGCTTTTGTGCTGAATTTCATGTGTTTTATTGTTTTAAGTGTTATTAAGTATAATGTTTCCTGCAAAAATAACTGTTTTTTTTTTTGTATGTTTAAGTACTTTTCTTTATGATGTTAAGTGTTTTTAATTGTTGTGTAAGCGTGATTGGCTGCTGTGGTAAGTGTTGTAGCTGTTGTGTGGTTGTCTTTTTAAGTATTTATAAGTTTAAAATACTTGTTTTTTGCTTTGGAGGTTGGTTTATAGGTGCATATCTTTAGCGGTTGAAATTCAGGGGGTGTAAAAGCCTGGGTTTGGATTGTCATATTAACAAATGATTAAATGACGAAAAGATGTTTTTTTATATTAAATGTGTATTGTTCGTGCTCGTGTTGAGTATAAGCGGAGAAATATCCGCTCAGGAGAAGCGTGATTCGGTAAGGATCTATTTTCATCAAGGAAAGGTAAATATAGATACATGTTTACTTGACAATGGGAACGAGATGGAGCGGTTTGCTAAAATCTGTTCCGCATTGAACGACTCCGTCCGTCTTATCAGGAAAATTCAAATAATAGGAGGAGCTTCCCCGGAAGGAGGGGGGCTGTTGAATGGAAGGCTGTCTGAAAAACGAGCAGAGGTTTTGTGGCGGTATATATCACCTTATATAAAGATTCCGGTATTGGAGAAGGATTTTCATTTTTCGGGAAGTGACTGGAACGGACTTATAACGATGGTGAGAGCGGATGTGAATGTTCCGGAGAGGGAGGATGTCCTTCGTTTGTTGGAGAAGATCGTCCGTTTGGAAAACCAGGACAGCCCTTATTTGGGGGGAGAACTGAAAAGACTGAAAGGGGGGAGGCCATACTCATATTTGTATAAATTCCATTTTCCGAAACTTCGTTCGTCGATGGTGAAAATATGCTATGATAGTGATCCGATAAATCCCGTCAGAGATACGGTATATATACATACACGTGATACGTTGTGCATCCGTGATACCGTTACCGTCATAGCTCCGGTAAAGAAACGGCCGTTTTGCATGGCGGTGAAAACAAACTTGCTTTATGACGCTGTTTTGATACCTGACATCGGGGTTGAGTTCTGTTTGGGGAAGAACTGGTCTGTGGCCGGGAATTGGATGTATGCCTGGTGGAAAAGTGATCGGAAGCATAACTACTGGCGTATCTATGGGGGAGATGTGGAGTTGCGCCGCTGGTTCGGTCGGAGAGCGGTGGAAAAACCGTTTTCCGGGCATCATGTCGGATTGTACGGGCAGATCGTCACCTATGATTTCGAATTGGGTGGGAAAGGTTACTTGGGGGATAAATGGAGTTACGGGGGAGGCGTGGCTTACGGCTACTCGTTACCTGTGGGACATCGGTTCAATGTGGATTTCACGTTGGGAATCGGCTACCTTGGAGGATTGTACAAGGAGTACATCCCTTTGGACGGTCACTATGTATGGCAGACCACTAAAAAACGCCGCTGGTTCGGCCCGACCAAGGCGGGTATCTCTTTGGTGTGGTTGATCGGGCGGGGGAATTATAGCCGGAAGAAAGGAGGCAGGCAGTGATACTGATACGCTTTAGTCTGGTGTTCATATTTTTATGGATGGGACTGACGGCTTGTGAGCATAAGGATTTATGTTACGATCATCCGCACTTTGCCACGGTGCGGGTAGTATTCGACTGGACCAAGATTTCCAATCATGACAAGCCTGAAGGCATGAGGGTCGTATTTTATCCGACCGATGATGAAAGCAACACGTGGATATTTGATTTCCCCGGAGGAGAGGATGGGGAAGTGGAGCTCCCCGAGAATGATTACCGGGTAATTTGCTTCAACTACGATACCGACGGGATGGTTTGGAAAGAAAACGGCAGTTACACGCTTTTTACTGCCGATACGCGTGATGTTCGGTCGCCGGATAACCGGACAATGGCCGTCACCCCACCCTGGCTGTGTGGCGACCATATAGACAGAGTTATCCTCAAGGACATTCCGGAAGGAAGCACGAAGATAATACGGCTAACTCCCGTAAACATGGTATGTCACTACACGTATGAGGTGAACGGAATTCGGGGACTGGACAGGGTGGCGGATTTGCGGGCCGCTCTTTCCGGCATGTCCGGCTCGCTTAACATGTCCGGCGACAGTTTGCCCGCCGGTCTTTCGGAGAGCCTGCTCTTTGATGGAATGGTTTCACGGAATCAGATTATAGGCGGATTCTATACGTTTGGACATTCCGCACTTGAAGGAGAGCCCAATGTTTTCCGGCTGTATCTCAAGAACCGTTCAGGCAGCATGTCTGTATTGGAACAGGACGTGAGCGACCAAGTGCATGATGTCCCGGTAGCGGGGCATATCGGTGATGTGCATCTGGTGTTGAATTTTGATTATGAGGTACCATCCGAGCCGGGAAATGGCGGTCCGGGATTTGATGTGGACGTTGATGATTGGGATGATGTGAATGTGGATATAGTGTTGTAAACGGATATTTGAGTTTTCAGTGCGGATTGGATGCCGGGTAAACGCTATGTCAACTATTAAGTAATTGAGTTTATTAATTATATGTATCAATTTGATTTGTTTTTATTTATGAAAAAAAGTACAGTAATGCTTTGGGCAATCTTTGGAGCGCTACTCATGGGTTGCTCAGACGAGGAGATTGCGAATGTGGAAACCTCCTCGCGGAATGCGATTGGTTTTAACGTGTTAAGTAATGCGGCGGAAACGAGGGCTACCCCTACTACCCCCTCCAACTTGACGAGCACCGATTTCGACGTGTTCGCTTTTACGGCGGATGGTACTGCCTTCATGGGAAAGGTCGACACGGAATATGGACATGACGGAGTGAATATCGTGTACAAAGATAATAAGTGGGATTATAAAAATGCGAACGACCTTCGTTATTGGCCTTCCGAGGCTTTGGACTTTTACGCGTTCAATCCCGGAACGGTTAGTGAAGACATGTTGGCGTTTTATAGGTGGGAAGCCTCCGGGACTTCTCAAAAGATAAGTTATACCTGCATCGATGAGTATGGAGCCGGTACTCATGCAAACTACGACGTGATGTATGCCATAGCCAAAGGCCAGACAAAAGACTCAAACAACGGAAAAGTGAAATTTAAATTCAAACATATTCTGTCTCAGGTCGTATTCAAAGCAAAGACCCAATACGCTAACATGCGGGTGGACATCCGTGACATCAAGATTCATAATATCAGATTTTCCGGCGTCTTCACATTGCCTGCGGCAGCCGATGGAACGGGAAGTTGGAGTTCGCCTGATTTAACATTTCCACACGCATTTACCGTAGTGAAAGACAAATCCATCACGGTCGAAGGTAATACCACAGCTACCGATATTTCCACAAGTTCTCCTATGCTGAATATACCACAGGAGCTGACTGCTTGGACTGTTTCCGGAGCCAGCAAAACCAAGAAGGGTGCCGACGATGCGAAGCAATGTTATCTGGAGATCTCCTGCAAAATCCAGCAGTCCGGAGTTTATCTGTTGGGTTCAGCAAGTGAATACAAAATAATTTATGTTCCGTTCGGAGTTATATGGGAACCGGGCAAGCGTCATATCTACACGTTGATTTTCGGTGGTGGTTATACTGATCAGGGAAAGGCTGTGTTGAATCCGATCCAGTTTGATGCAGAGACAACAGGCTGGGTTGATGCAGATAATAAAGACGTAAACGTCAAACCTTAATCCAAACGTTTATTAATATCGTACCCGTTGGCAGGTTAAACATACGCAAGATTAACCCTGCCAACGGGTTTTTTATTGCTTTTATCATCTGTAATTTATGTGTAGGGTTGCTTTTTGCGTACCTTTTTCCTGGAGAATTTCTTTTGTGGAGTGTTTGCCCTGTATATTCCCGATACGCTGTTATAGCAGGGAACTGTTTTTATCCAAGTAGTCAGATATAGCCTCTTGCAATACCGATTTTAGCGAATCGCCTTTGCGGATCGCGATCAGCTTTAAGTTCTGGTGATAGGTTTCGTCCATGACAAAATTACAATGCACGGTTTTCGCTTTCTTCGGCTTTTGAGCCTCTTTTTGCCCGGCCGTGGATTGGATCAGGCTGTCTAATCCCCCGGTCAGCCCGGCCGACATACTGTTTTTTAAATCGTTCTTCTTTGCCATATGGTTACTTTATTTCTGTTAGCAGTTCGTTACATACCTTTTCGTAGTCCTCTGCCCCGGCAGATTTGGGGGCATAGTGAAAAATATCCTGCCCTTGTGTCGGGGCTTCGGCCAGCGTAATGGCGTTGCGTATATGGGTGCTGAACACTTTGCCCTGGAATGTTTCCTGTACCAGTTCCGAAACGCTCTTGTTCAGGTTCTTTCTTCCGTCGTACTGGGTTATCAGAACCCCGGCTATCGAAAGATCCGAGTTCAAACGTTGCTGCACCTTGTGGACGACCTGCATAAGTTTGGCCATTCCACGCATTGCCAGGAATTGAGCCTGAACCGGGATAATCAACCGATCCGAGGCCGTCAGTGCGTTAAGCGTGAGCAGCGACAGCGAGGGGGGACAGTCGATCAGGATATAATCGAATTTCTCCTTTTGGCCCTTGATAAGGTGGGCTAAGATAAGCTCCCGTCCGGCCTCGTTGATTAACTCCGTTTCAACGGCCGAGAGATCCAGGCAGGAGGGAACGACGCTAAGACCGTCCTTATGCTCGTAGATCGGCAGGTCGTATTCGCCTTTCATCGCGCCGTAGATCGTTTGGGGAAGCTCCGCGGAGAAGCCCAGCGATTCGGTCAGGTTGGCCTGCCCGTCAAGGTCGATCAAAAGAACCTTGTACCCTTTTTGACGTAACGCGCCGCCCAGGTTGATCGTGGTTGTGGTCTTTCCTACTCCCCCCTTGTGATTCAATACGGAGATTACTTTTGCTTTGCTCATAAATTCAGTTTTTTAAATGGTTGTCATGTCCGCAAATATAGTTAAAATACTAATATACTAAAATACTAAAAGTAGTATTTCTCGTTTTTTGCGTGTTTTTTGTACCGATCGGGGAAGCGTACCGAAATAAATCCTGTTTCCGTCTTTCGGTACGTTTTGTTTCTGTACCGGAATTAATCAAAGATTAGAATAACCATAAATGTTTTTATACGCTAATCATACGTATGTATATATGTATATATTTGTTTTTGAGTATCTTTGTGTGCTATAAATAAAAAATAAAAGACATGAGCACTTATTCGTATAAAAATCCGAAGTTTATAAATTCCCCTAAAGGGGTGGTTGAAGTTGTAGAAGTGATTTATGACGGCAAAGATGATCCGGCCTATTCACTGGCTATTATTAAATGGGAAAATACCTATAAATTAGGTATCCGTTGGAACATCGCTTATAGTGAATGGGACGATTACCGCAAACAGAACGGGCAAGATGAATGTATAGGTAATCCACAGTCGAGAGGTATTCCCACCTGGTTTGTTTTGCCCGATGATATGATGTTTAGTGAGAAGTTCAGCGGTGCGATGCAGAGGCTTGATGAATTAAGAAAAGGTAAATAAGTAATGGAACAGGGAGAAATCATATTATACCAGCCGGATGAAGCGGTCAGGTTGGAAGTGAGGCTGGAAGATGAAACCGTTTGGCTGACACAAGAACAAATAGCCGACTTGTTCGGGACTAAAAGGCCAGCTATTACCAAACATTTGAACAACATTTACAAAAGCGGCGAACTTGATATAGATAGCACATGTTCCATTTTGGAACATATGGGTAATGACGGCAAACAGAGATATACTACTAAATATTATAATCTTGATGCGATTCTGTCAATAGGATATCGGGTTAATAGCAAGAACGCAACCCTTTTTAGGAAATGGGCGAATAGTGTATTAAAGGATTATCTTTTAAAGGGGTATTCCATTAATAAACGTTTGTCAGAACTTGAAAGGACTGTCGCTCAACATACCGAGAAGATAGATTTTTTCGTGCGTACTGCCTTGCCCCCGGTCGAAGGCATTTTTTATAACGGCCAGATTTTCGATGCGTACAAGTTCGCCACCGATCTGGTAAAGTCGGCCAGGCGTTCGATCGTGCTTATCGACAACTATGTGGACGAAACGGTCTTGCTCATGTTGAGTAAACGCAGCGTCGGTGTCTCGGCCACCATTTACACACAGCGTATCACGCAGCAACTCCAACTTGATCTTGACAGGCATAACAGCCAGTACCCACCTATCGACATCAGGACGTACCGGGACAGTCACGACCGTTTCCTGATCGTTGATGAAACGGACGTGTACCATATCGGAGCCTCGTTAAAGGATCTGGGGAAAAAGATGTTCGCTTTCTCAAAGCTGGATATTCCGGCGGTTGTGATAACTGACCTGTTATAATATCCCTTGTCTTATGAATGTGGTTATCTATTCACGTGTAAGCTCGCAGTCGGCCAGGCAATCGACCGAACGGCAGGTTGTCGATCTGGAGAGGTTCGCAGCCGGACGGGGGTACGAGGTGACGGCGGTCTTTGAGGAAAAGATAAGCGGACGAAAGGCCAATATTGAACGCCCGGTTTTAAGCCGTTGCCTGGAATACTGCACAGATCCGCAGAACCGGGTGGATATGCTGTTGCTGACCGAGATCTCACGCCTGGGGCGTTCCACCCTGGAGATACTAAAGGCACTCGATACGCTGCACACGCATAAAATATGCGTGTATATCCAAAACTTGAACCTGGAAACATTACGGCCGGACAAGACGGTAAACCCCTTGTCCTCTCTGATTACTACCCTATTGGGGGAACTGGCCGCGATCGAACGCCAGGGGATCATTGACCGCCTTAATAGCGGACGGGAGTTGTACATCCAGAAAGGGGGCAGGCTGGGACGGAAGCCGGGAAGCCGGAAAACGGCCGAACAGAGGAAAGAGGAATACCGGGAGGCGATCGCCTTGTTGAAGAAAGGCTACTCGATCCGGAACGTGGCGAAGCTCACGGGAAAAGCCGTTTCGACGATACAACAAGTAAAAAAAGACTTCATTAATAGCTGATTATCGGAACAAATATTGTATTTTTGCAACAAATACGAGTAAATGCGCGAAATTAAAAACGAGTATTTGCACATGTCTAAAAACGAGTATTTGCACGAAAATAATCAGAATCTAAATAAAAACGGTAGTATGGCAACAATGGCGGAGAAAATGGCGGCTTCACTGGAGGAATTAAGAAAGCTCCAGGAGAAAGACCGCTGTGTCGTTCTACAAGGGACGGCCGAGATAGGGAGGACACATTTAACCCGGCTGTTGGATAACGGCTGGTTGCAGGAAGTAATGAAAGGCTGGTATATTGCGGCCAGGCCGGGAACAGAGGGGGATACGACGATCTGGTACACCTCATTCTGGTATTTTATTGCGAAATATGCGGCCGTCCGGCTGGGGGAACGGTGGTGTTTGACGGCCGACCAGTCGCTGGATCTGTATTCGGGGAAAACGACCGTGCCCGTGCAGGTGGTTATCAAGTCGCCGAAAGGCCATAACAACACGCAAAAGCTGATGTATGATACCTCGCTTTTGGTGTTTCAAAGCGAGATTCCGGATCAGGTATATAAAGAGCCGGAATACGGCCTTAATCTCTATCCGCTTGCCGAAGCCCTGGTATATGCCACGCCGAGATATTTCCAGGTGGAGAAGATCGCAGCCCGCACCTGCCTGGCCATGATACGGGACGCTGCCGATATATTAAAGGTACTGACGAAAAACGGGGCTTCGCTTCGTGCCGGAAGAATAGCCGGGGCGTTCCGGAACATCGGGAACAGCGAAATCGCCGACAGCATCGTTTCCACGATGCGGGGGTTCGGGTATGACGTGAGAGAAGAAGATCCGTTCGAGGATCAGCCACGAACGCCCCTTGTTTATGAAGTGTCGCCTTACGTCACACGCTTGCGCCTGATGTGGGAGAACATGAGGGATAAGGTTGTAGAACTGTTTCCCGAAGCCCCTGGAAAGATTGATGACGTGGAGGGGTATTTGAGATCCGTCGATGAAAAGTATTCGGAGGACGCTTATCATTCTCTCTCGATCGAGGGATATAGGGTTTCCCCGGAACTGATCGAGAAAGTGCGTGTCGGGAACTGGAAGCCGGAGGAAGAAGATAAGGAGCATAAAAACGCACTGGTGGCACGTGGGTATTACCAGGCGTTCCAGGCTGTCAGGGGGACGATCTCCGATATACTGAAAGGAAAGAACGCAGGGGAAGCGGTAAGGGCGGATCATCCCCTCTGGTATATGCAGATGTGGATGCCGTTCGTTACGGTGGGGATCTTGCAAAGGGAGGATCTTGTGGGTTATCGTACCGGGCAGGTCTATATACGGGGATCGCAACATATCCCGTTGAACCCGAAAGCGGTCAGGGACGCTATGCCCGTCCTTTTCGATCTCTTGAAGAATGAGCCGCACCCGGCGGTAAGGGCTGTCCTGGGACACTTCTTTTTCGTGTATATTCACCCCTATATGGACGGGAACGGGAGAATGGGACGGTTCGTCTTGAACGCCATGCTTGCGTCTGGAGGCTATAACTGGACGGTTGTTCCGGTGGAGCGTAGAAAAGAATATATGAAAGCGTTGGAAAAGGCCAGCGTGGAGGGGGATATTTCCGAATTTGCCAAAGTGATAGCCTCGCTGGTCAAGTAATGATATTTATAATAATGACAATATGAAATCAACGGAATATATCGAATGGGATAAACTGGAGCAGATCCCGTTCTGCCTTTGCCGGATCGCGGAGGATGAAGAAAACCAGGAAATAGATGTTTATTATCTGGATAAACGGGTTTGCCATGATTACGATCATGTGGGGCATTATTTTCGTACTGCGATAATCATGTTTAGAAGGATCAGGAACATAACGGCCGATTGGGTGAACCTCAGAAACCTTTGGTTGCTAAGGGACTGTATCAGGGAGAATTTTAATCATGGCCTGGAGGTGGACGATCTGATCTTCGGGGAAACATTCGACGGTGAGGATCCGGAAACTATAAAGCCGCTAACCAAAGAACGGCTGTTCAAGATTAAAAAGGTGATTCAGGAAAAAGATCCATACGCTACCGTATAGGGGGGGAGTATATAAAAACAAAACCCTGGAGTTTGTCTTGCGACAGGGACAATAGGGGATTACTACGCGAATATAGGGAGTATATCTCGTTTAATTTGTATTTTCACCATGTCTATCGTCGGATTCTCTTGTTTATTTTTACAACACTAAGATAAGTGAATTCTTCGACATGGCAAAATCCTGAGCCGCTCGGCTCTGCCGCTTGGCTTGTCCAAGAACTTTTTGTTGCTCAGGTACTTAAAAGGTTTAATTTACAATAGTGTTGTGGAATTAAGGTAATAACAATACTATGAAATCGTTATTCATATTACAACTTGTATGTTGCGTCATTACAGCCATGCTGGCATTGCAATTAGCCATGGCAAGTTTGCAGGTGAGATGGAAGGTGTGGCGCTACGAAATATCAAGATGGATTCTCGTTGCATCCATGCTATTCTTCTCCGTCCACTACCTCTTACAGATGCTTCATGGACTCCGTGCACAAGGTACCGATGTGGGCGCAGCATTCAACATATTGTTCTATACCCCAGTGGCATTTGCCATCACTCTCTCCATAATCAACATAGAGAGCACAGGCAGCAAAGTGCGCCGTTATTGTTTACGTAGTATGATGGCATACATACTCATCGCCATAGTTTTCGTCATTGGCATGTTCAAAAATAACAGTTTACACATTGGCAATATGCTCTATGTGATGCTCGGTCTTTTTGTGGCTAGCATGGCATATTTTATTCTTATCATTCGCAAAGAAACAAAAGCCCGAAAGCAGAAGCTCATGGAGAATTTCGGAATCGACTTGATTCCATACGTGCGCTATTCGCAAGCCAGCATCATTCAGCTATACTTTGCTGCTGGACTCCTTCCTGTAGCAATCCTCTTCAATACCTTATTATATATAATAGGTCCCTTGATATTACTCTCTGTCATCTTTTTCGTCCACACTTTCAGTGTACAGCCCCTTATTTTTTTGTATAGCCCGGCCTCCTCTGGCATATTGCCGTTGCTTCCATCTGTAACAAGCAAAATCAGAATCTATATGCGGAACTTTTTGTTCCCGTAGCTGAGAAAGTCCTTCGTGGCGTATTTCACACTGAATGGTCCGTAGTCACCGAGAGCCGAATGCGCAATTTGCTTGTCCGGTTCTGTCACATGCTCGACAGGTTCTCCCGTAGTATCAGTATCCTTGTATGACATAGGCTGCATGTTGGCGATGGCTGACCCGGTAGCCGCCGCACGCAATTTCCTGAACGCATAGGAGAGGATTCCGTCCATCATTGACCAGTACAAGGCGAAGAACGAGGTGCAGGAAAAGGAGGTCCCACAGTTGTAGGAGATAGCCGGGAAGGTATGGAAGAAGGAGGACGAACTGAAACAGTTGAAGTCCGAACTTGCAGCACTCGACCGAAAGATACAGTTGGAGCTTGAGCCGCCTACGCCCGAAGTCGCCGAAAAGGAGAATGACGGACAGGAGGTCAAACCGGATGCGGAAGGTGTACGAAACGTATCTCCACAACACACCGAAGATGTGCCGCAGATACGCAGCCCGGTGAATGAACGCAGTCCGTCTGGCAATTTTATTGCCGACCATATCATCATCGGGCGGCCGGGATTCAACGTCCGTGACGAGTGCAAACCGAAAGGTATAAAAATGTGAACGAGTGTGCGGATATATATGGCAGGATTGGGAACATACCATTCCTTTTCCTGCCTTTTTCCATCAATATGACATAATGGCAAGGATACCATACAACAAGCCCTCGATTATATCAAAATAGGGTGTTGAAAGTAAATCGTCATGGCAAATCCGCCATATATTCAGTATTTTCGCTAATTTTGCATTCAAAATAGTTAGGCATAATAAAATGGAACCATCTATATACAGTTATTCACTTTGTATTGCGCTACCGTTGATGTTGTTCTTCGGCTTTTATTTTTTGTTGGCTCCAACCCCGGAAAAAGCCATTTTCAATAATTATCTGCGTTCCCGGCGAATTATGGGGGTAGCCATACTGTTACTTGCCGCCAACTATTCGGTACATTTCTTTTTGGGAATCAGGTTCAAGAATACCGATGCCGCCATCCTGATGAACCTGTCCACCTATTTTTTGTGCTACTGGTTGTTCAGTTCGGCCCTCACCACTCTGCTTGACCGCTTTTATATCACCAAATGTCGGTTACGGACGCATATCTGTCTATGGATACTGTTTTCCATCCTTTCCGGCATCGTTCTGCTGTTGTTACCAAAAGGTGGTTTACAGACAACGGTGATGTTTGCCTTGGCCGCATGGTTGGTTATCTATGGGCTGTTCCTGACCCGTAGGCTTCTCCGGGCCTATCACAGGGTCATCCGCATTTTCGATGACACCCGTGCGGACGACATCGGTGCCTATATCAAATGGCTTTCCATTTTCACCTACTGGGCTGTCACATTCGGGGTGGGATGCGGACTGCTGACATTCCTGCCTGATGAATACGTCTATATCTGGATTCTGTCATCGGTACCGTTCTACATTTATCTCTTCCTTTGCTATCTGAACTATCTGCTGTTTTACGAACAGGTGGAAAACGCGATGGAAGATGGCATGACTTCTGAAGAGGAAGACCTGTGTGACACCACAAACCGGGAACAGGCACAGAGGCAGGATACTCCTTTTTTCCATGCCGAAATGGCGAAAAAAATCAAAGGTTGGATCGATGCGGACGGTTATATCCGGCCCGGCCTTACCATAAAGGAGCTTTCAGATGTGCTTCATACCAACCGCACCTACCTGTCCGGGTACATCAAAACTACGTATGACATGTCGTTCCGCGATTGGATTACCGGACTTCGTATAGAATATGCGAAACGTCTGCTTGCGCGATATCCGAGGTTGACGATAGCCGACATCTCCGAGAAATCCGGTTTTTTGTCACCAAGCCATTTTATAAGGCTGTTCAAGGAAAATGCGGGCTGTACCCCTGTCAAATGGAGGAAAACAGAGGCGGAATAATACGGTGTGTTATGGATGGAGGAATAGCCCAAACGACAAAAAATAGCCTAAACTACAAAACTAAAATGTTCTAAACCACAAAGATGTGCGATTCTGACAATTGAGACATTTTTTATAGGCAAGAATCGGGCTGAATTTAAATCTTTTCGCTTATTTTGTATGTTAAGTCTGGATTGGAAATTTAAAAAGCATATAAAAAATGAGCAAAAGAATCCTATTCTTCATTTTGTTTTCGTGGCTGGCATCGGCAGCTTTTCCGGCTTTTGCGCAGCAGAAAACAGACACAGTTTACACCTTCCGCTTCGTTCCGCAGAAGGACATGTTCTACGTGCCTTGGAATGGCAATGACACGGAACTTGCCCGCCTGTTGGAATGTATCGAAAACAACAAAACCACAATTCTTGACGGCAAGCTGCCGCTACTGGTTGACGGATACTGTAATTCACTGGGCAGTGAAGCCGAGAACCTTGCCACGGCGAAGATCCGTGCCAACCGTGTGAAATCCGAACTGATTATCCGTGCGGAAATAAAAGAGGAGAATTTCATTACCCGCAACCATGCGACTGAGGGTGATTTTGTCACCGTGCGCCTGACGGTACCGGTCAAGGAAACAGCCGTGACGGATGCGGAAGCGGAAGCACGACGCAAGGCGGAAGCCGAACGACTGGAAGCCGAGAAGCGTGCCGAACAGGAACGGCTTGCCGAAGAGCAGCGCAAGGCGGAAGAAGCCCGACTTGCCGCTGAAAAGGCAGAAGCCGAGAAAGCCGCTCAACAAAATACACTTGCCGACACGCCGTCGGAAACCAAAATCACAACTGATTATCATCTCTCCCTGCGTGCCAACCTGCTGCGCTGGGCTACCCTGACACCCGACCTTGGCGTGGAATGGCGCATCTGCCCATCGTGGGGCATTGCCGTAAACGGCTCGTGGACTTCATGGACGTGGAGCGACAAGGACCGCCGCTATGCACTCTGGGAAGTGGCTCCGGAAGTGCGTTACTATATGGGTGAGAAGAAAGCCTGGTATCTGGGCGCGCTGTTCAAGGCCGGACAGTTCAACTACAAGCTCTCCGAAACAGGCAAACAGGGCGACCTGATGGGTGGCGGCATCACCGCCGGCCACCAGCTGCGGCTGAACAAGGCACTGGCTCTTGATTTCAACCTCGGTCTGGGCTACCTGAATGCCGACTATGAGAAATATGAGGTCATCGACGGCGTGCGTGTACGCCACGGCAACGAGACAAAAGATTGGTGGGGCCCCATCAATGCCGGTGTGACATTGGTATGGAAGTTATTCTAACACGGAGGAATAGAATATGAAAGCAAAACAATATATAAATATGATGGGAATGGCAGCCGCCGTGCTGCTCTCTTCCTGCGTGAAGGACACGCTTTATGACACGCCGCACCCCGACTACGGGAAGATTGCGGTAACAGCCGACTGGTCGGCCCGCGGTGAGGGTATCGACATACCTGCCACATGGACGGTCACCATGGGCGACTATACGGGTACGGAGACTTCCGCCACCCATGCCCCCGACCATCTGTTTGCTCCGGGCAGCTACACCCTTGCGGTGTGGAACCCGGCTGAAGGAATCACGGTGAACGGCACCACAGCCACCATTGCCGCAGCCACGGGAACCCGGGCAGGCACGGATACCTTTGTGAACAATGCCCCGGGATGGTTCTTCACCTATACGGAACAGGTGACCATCGGGAAAGACAAGGACTATCCGCTGACCGCCGCAATGAAGCAGCAGGTACGCGAACTGACGCTTGTCGTCGAACCTACTGGTGATGCCGCCGGACGCATCACGGAGATTGTTGCCCATCTGACGGGTGCAGCCCGAACACTCGACTTCGCTACCGATACCTACGGAGCCGCTTCGAACGTCGTGCTGCCCTTCACCAAGATTACCGAAGGTGACGATGCCGGCAAGTGGAAAGCCACGGTGCGGCTGTTGGGTGTGACCGGCACGGAACAACTGCTGACGGGTGAAATCCGCTATGCGGACGGCAACCCGACCCCCACGATGCTGAAAAGCGACCTCACGGAAGCCCTCAAGGAGTTCAACACCGGAAAGGGCGCATCGCTGACCCTCGGCGGAACGCTGGTTGAGACTCCCGAAGGCATGGAAGTGGACGGAGCCGAAATCAACGGCTGGGAAGAAGTGAAAGGTGATGATGTAAATGCCGATTTGTAACTAATATAATGACAGATATAATGAAGACAAGATTTTTTGCACTTGCGACGCTCGTCCTCGCACTGGCAGCCTGCAACAACGACAACGAGAACCTGAACGGTGACCCAGTGGCCGCCCAGTTTACCGCCGACATCGCCCCCGCCACCCGCGCCAGCGGAACCACCTGGACTGGCGGCGACCGTATCGGCATCACCGACATCGGCAACGATTCCCAGTACGGCAACGTGCCTTTCATCCTGAAAAACGGGAAATTTGAGGCAGAAGGAAAGGTTATCTATATCGAAGATACAAAGACCCATACTTTCCGCGCCTACTATCCGTACAACGCGGCGGGAGGCATCCTCACAGCCACGACCGATGCCACGGCGCAGCAGAACCAGCCTGCCATCGACTTCCTCTTTGCCACAGGAGCCACGGGAGACAAAAACAACCCGGTAGTAAGCTTCACCGACAAAACCGCCAAAGGCGGTGAAGACAACTCCTTCCACCACCGCATGAGCCGGATAACCCTTACCTTCGAGGCGGGCGACGGCGTGAATTTCAGCGTGGTCAAGCCTGAACGTTACACGCTGGACGGATTGTTACTCACCGGTACGTTCAACACGGCCGACGGTATTGCCACCGCAGACAACGGGGCACAGACCGGAGAACTGGCCATGAATTTGGCAGACGGCGTTCTCACGTCATCGATCATCCTCTTCCCGCAGACAGTTGCATCCCTGCCGTTGGTTGTGAATTACAAAGGTCAGGAATATCATGCCACACTCACCGTGCCCGAAGGCGCACTGCAGGCGGGCAACAACTATACCTATACCGTCAAGGTACGCAACAAAGTCCTTGAAGTCAGCGAAGCCACCATTGCAAAGTGGAACGATATAGACGGCGGAGAAGTGGGCGCTGACCTGTAGGATTTTAATAATTAATCGATTAGAATGAAGAATTATGAGACATAGATTATTTATCCCCGCAGCCACCGCCCTGCTGCTCGGCCTTGCCGCCTGCACACAGGACGAACTGGCTGACGATAACCGTCTGCCCGAAGGTGAATACCCCGTATTCATCCGTGCCACCGGACTGTCCGTAGAAGCAACGCCGCTGGCAGTCCCTTCCACCCGTGCCGCTGTGGACGGCGACTGGCAGGGCGTCACTTCCGTGGCACTCAAGATGGGCGATGCGGTAAAGGAATACACCGTAACGGCTTCTACCGATTTCAAGAGTGCCACGCTTTCACGCGAGAACGACCCGTACTACTGGACCAGCCGCGACCCGATTACCATATCGGCATGGTGGCCCTTCGACAATGCCGACATCACACAGATGCCTGCCGTGAAGGTGGCAGAAGACCAAAGCAAACTGGCTGACTTCCAAAACAGCGACTTCATCTCTGCTGAGAACCGGAAGGTGGAATTTAACAACCCGACTCTTGAATTTACCCACCGCACGGCACGCGTGGCAATCGAACTGAAGCCCGGTACGGGATTCACAAGCGTGGACGGTGCCACGGTGAGCCTCGTGAGCCTGTCCGCCGATAACGGCAACCCGACCGCCATCAAGACTTACAACGCAAGCGGCAACACCTATGAGGCACTGACCGCCCCGCAGACCGTTGCGGCAGGCAAGCCGTTCGTTAAGGTGGAACTCGGCGGCGGCACCTTCTACTTCCGTCCGCAGAACAACGTCGTATTAGAAGCGGGCAGCCGCTATAAATATACCGTTAAGGTGAACGCCACTGGCTTGACATTAGAGGGTTGCACCATCGGTGATTGGGCTGACGGCGGCGGCGAGAGTGGTGCAGCCGAGTTGGGCTACATCTACGATAGCAACACCAATACCTACACGGTCTATAACGCCGACGGCCTGCTGGCATGGAACGAAGCCGCACAAAAAGACAGATCGATAAATTGCACCCTCACCGCCGACATCGACCTCACGGGCAAAGACTGGTCACCGATAGGCACAAACTTTTATAACTCATACACCGGCACCTTCGACGGCGGGGGCCATACCATCATGGGGCTGACCGTTACGACAAATGACCAATATGTGGGTCTGTTCGGCAGGCTCGGTAAAGCTGGCACGGTGAAGAACGTGGTGATGGATGGCATACAGATAACATGCAATCACAGGTTGGGCTATGCCGGCGGCGTGGCAGGATTTAGCTGGGGAGGCACCATTGAAAACTGCTCGGTGTCGGGCAGCGTCAGCGGCACGATATGCGCCGGCGGTGTGGTGGGTATTCAATGGGAGGCTTCCATCACCGGATGCAGCTCCTCCGCCACAGTGAAGGGAATGGTCCAGGTCGGCGGCGTGGCAGGTGAGACGAATTCGGGTGCCACCATGGCCGCTTGCTATGCCACAGGCAACGTGACCATAGAAATAGACCCCATAAATAATATCCTTGGCGGCGGTCTGGTGGGATTCAACGCAGGAAGCAGCGTCCTTGCCTGCTATGCCACGGGCAACGTAACCAGTACGGGTAGTGGCACTGGCAATGTGCATATCGGCGGCTTTTTGGGAGATAACTACACCACCGTGACCGCCGGCTATTGGAAGAACAATCATGAACAAGGCATCGGCTATAATAAGGAAGGCATCGTCCCCGAAGCCACGAAGGTGGACGGCACTGGCGTTACCTGGCAGAACGCCGTTGATGCCATGAACACCGCCTTGCAGAACGCAGGCTCAGAGTGGCGTTACGAACTTAACGGAGCATTGCCCACCTTGAGGAAGCAGTAAACCGTCGGGCGGAAAAAGTTCTGCCCGCAACGGAAAGAACCAGAGTAATAAAACAACAGATATTATGAGGATAAGATTTTTTGCACTTGCAGCGCTCGCCCTCTCACTCGCCGCCTGCACGCAGGACGAAGCGGGCTTTCTGCCGGAAGGGGCGGAAGGCACACCCATCGTCTTCACCGCCACGGGGCTGAATCCCGCCGCGAAAGCCATCGCCGGCACCCGTGCCCCCGCGGATGGCAATTGGGAGGGTGTGCAGAGCGTGGCAGTGCTGATGGACGGCATGGTGAAGACGTACGACGTGACGCCCTCCACCGCCGACCCCACCAGCGCCACGCTGACCTCCACCGACCCGTACTACTGGACCAACCACAACGACATCACCGTCACAGCGTGGTGGCCCTACACCGAGGGCGAGACAACCCCTTCTGCTGTGAAGGTAAAAGCCAACCAAAGTGCCCGGAAAGACTTCGAGGGCAGCGACCTCATCGTAGCCGACGGACAGACGGTGACCTATGGTAGCCCCACGCTCCGCTTCACCCACCGCACGGCGCGGGTGACCGTCGTTCTGACGGACTACACCGAGGGGCTGGCATCCGTGCAGCTGACGGGTCTCTCCACCGAGAATGACAATCCAGATAAAATCACCCCGTATGACAAGGGCAGCAACACCTACATCGCCCTCGTAGCCCCGCAAAGTGTGGCAGCTGGCAGGACCTTCATTACGTGCACCTTCACTAACGGCAAAACCTTCGTTTATAAGATGAAGAATGCTACCGACTGGCAGGCGGGCGGTGAATATACCTACACCGTCTCCCTCGCTGCGGCAAAAGACCTGGGCTATACCATAGAGAGCGACGGCAGCTACACCGTGACCTCCGCCGATGGCCTGATGAATGTAGCCGAATTAGTGAACGGAGGTAAGACCGACATTAACATTACCCTCGACAAAAACATTGATCTGACGGGCAAAGGCTGGACGCCGATAGGCACAAGCTTCGATAACTCATACAAAGGCACTTTCGACGGCGGCGGCCATACCATCACGGGGTTGACCGTTACGACAAATGACCAATTTGTGGGTCTGTTCGGCTATCTCAATAGAGCTGGTATGGTGAAGAACGTGGTGATGGAAGGCATACAGATAACAAGCAATCACATGTTTGGCTGTACTGGCGGCGTGGTAGGATATAGCTGGGGCACCATTGAAAACTGCTCGGTGTCGGGTAGCGTCAGCGGCACAGATTGTGTCGGCGGTGTGGTGGGTTCACAAAAGGCCGGTTCCATCATCGGATGCAGCTCCTCTGCCACTGTGAAGGGAAAGCACTATGTCGGCGGTGTGGCAGGAGAAAAATGGGGCACCATGACAGCTTGCTATGCCACAGGCAACGTGACCTTAGAAATAGCTTCCCAAAAGAATAACTTTGGCGGCGGTGTAGTGGGATTAAACGGAGGAAGCCGCGTCCTTGCCTGCTATGCCACGGGCAACGTAACCAGTACGGGTAGCAGCACCGGCAATGTGCATATCGGCGGCTTGTTTGGAGATAGCTACACCACCGTGACCGCCTGCTATTGGAAGAACAATCAGGAACGAGGCTATAAGACCGCCCCCGAATCCACGAAGGTGGACGGCACTTACGTTACCTGGCAGAAAGCCGTCGATGCCATGAACACCGCCTTGCAGAACGCAGGCTCAGAGTGGCGTTACGAACTTAATGGAGCATTGCCTACCTTGAGGAAGCAGTAAACCGTCGGGCGGAAAAAGTTCCGCCCGCAACGGAAAGAACCGAAGTAATAAAATAACAGATATAGTGAAGACAAAAATTTTAGCACTTGCAGCGCTCGTCCTCTCACTGGCAGCCTGTACGCAGGACGAACTGGCAGACAATAACCGTCTGCCCGAAGGTGAATACCCCGTACTCATCCGTGCCACCGGATTGTCCGTAGAGGCAACGCCGCAGGCAGCCCCTTCCACCCGGGCCACCGTGGACGGCGACTGGCAGGGTGTCACTTCCGTGGCACTCAAGTTGGGTGATGCGGTAAAGGAATACACCGTAACGGCTTCTACCGATTTCAAAAGTGCCACACTCTCACGCGAGAACGACCCGCACTACTGGACAAGCCGCGACCCGATTACCGTATCGGCATGGTGGCCCTTCGATAATGCCGACATCACCCAGATGCCTGCAGTGAAGGTGGCTGAAGACCAGAGCCAATTGGCTGACTTTCAGAACAGCGACTTCATCTCCGCTGAAAACAAGACGGTGAAATTTGACGACCCGACACTTGGATTTACCCACCGCACGGCACGCGTGACAATCGAGCTGAAGCCCGGCACGGGATTCACGAGCGTCGCCGGTGCCACGGTGAGCCTCGTGAGCCTGTCCGCCGATAACGGCAACCCGACCGCCATCAAGACTTACAACGCAAGCGGCAACACCTATGAGGCACTGACCGCCCCGCAGACCGTTGCGGCAGGCAAGCAGTTCATCCGGGTGGAACTCGGCGGCGGCACCTTCTACTTCTGCCCGCAGAACAACGTCGTATTAGAAGCGGGTAGCCGCTATATCTACACCGTCAAGGTGAACGCCACCGGCTTGACGTTAGAGGGTTGCACTATCGGTGAATGGGCTGACGGCGGCGGCGAGAGCGGCACAGCCGAGGATTTGGGCTACATCTACGACAGCAACACCAAGACCTACACGGTCTATAACGCCGACGGCCTGCTGGCATGGAACGAAGCCTCACAAAAAGATGAATCGATAAATTGCACCCTCGCCGCTGACATCGACCTGACGGGTAAGGAATGGACACGGTCAGGCATATTTACATTCTACTCCGGCGTCTTTAATGGGCAGGGACACCGCATTACAGGATTTAACTCTTCAGCAATGAATAATACTGGATTTTTGGGTTCACTCTTAAGTGAACGTGGAGTGATAAAGAACCTACAACTCATAGATGTGAATCTGTATGGCAGTAGTGGAAATACTGCTGGAATAGTGGGCCGAAATCATGGCCAAATCATTGCCTGCTCTGTGACGGGAAAAATTTCTGCATCATATGGTGGAACTTGTGGTATAGCCGAATCAAATTATGGCGATATCATCGCTTGCTGGTTCGACGGCACATTGAAAGAGTCTAACAATGGAGCTATAGTGCGTTATAACTACGCTGATATAACTTCCTGTTATTGGGGAGGCAATGCCGGGCAAGGAGTATTCCGTATTGAAGGAGGAACGGTAGATGCCACGAAGGTGGACGGCGCGACCGTGAAATGGCAGACAGCCGTCGACGGCATGAACACCGCCCTCACCGCTGGCGACTACCAGTGGATACTCGGCACCGACGGTCTGCCCGTATTACAAAAGAGACAATAACGAACCCTAAACGACACGCATCATGAAACGAGCAACCATCCATACATCCGCAGCCATCGCCCTGCTGCTCGGCCTTGCCGCCTGCACGCAGGACGAACTTGCCGACGATAACCGTCTGCCCGAAGGAGAATACCCCGTAGTCATCCGTGCCACCGGACTGTCCGTAGAGGCAACGCCGCAGGCAGCCCCATCAACCCGTGCCACCGTGGACGGCGACTGGCAGGGCGTCACTTCCGTGGCACTCAAGACGGGCGATGCGGTAAAGGAATACACCGTAACGGCTTCTACCGATTTCAAGAGTGCCACACTCTCACGCGAGAACGACCCGCACTACTGGACCAGCCGCGACCCGATTACCGTATCGGCATGGTGGCCCTTCGATAATGCCGACATCACCCAGATGCCTGCCGTGAAGGTGGCTGAAGACCAGAGCCAATTGGCTGACTTCCAGAACAGCGACTTCATCTCTGCCGAAAACCAGACGGTGAAATTTGACGACCCGACACTTGAATTTACCCACCGCACGGCACGCGTGGCAATCGATCTGAAGCCCGGCACGGGATTCACGAGCGTCGCCGGTGCCACGGTGAGCCTCGTAAGCCTGTCTGCCGATAACGGCAACCCGACCGCCATCAAGACTTACAATGCAAGCGGCAACACCTACGAGGCACTGACCGCCCCGCAGACCGTTGCGGCAGGCAAGCAGTTCATCCGGGTGGAACTCGGCAGCGGCACCTTCTACTTCCGTCCGCAGAACAACGTCGTGTTGGCAGCAGGCAGTCGCTATAAATATACCGTTAAGGTGAACGCCACTGGCCTGACATTAGATGGCTGCACTATCGGTGACTGGGCTGACGGTGGCAGCGAGAGCGGTGAGGCTGAGGATTTGGGTTATTCTATACAGAACGACGGCAGTTACACGGTCTATAACGCCGACGGCTTGCTGGCATGGAACAAAGCCGTACAAAAAGATGAATCGATAAATTGCACCCTCACCGCCGACATCGACCTGACGGGTAGGGAATGGACACGGATAGGCACATGGCCAGGTTACTCCGGCATCTTTAATGGGCAGGGACACCGCATTACGGGATTAAACTTTTCAGCAGCGACTACTGAACTTTTTGGGTTATTAAATGAACGTGGAGTGATAAAGAACTTACAACTCATAGATGTGAATCTGTATGGCAATAGTGGATCAGCAGCTGGAATAGTGGAGCAAAATAATGGCCAAATCATTGCCTGCTCTGTGACGGGAAAAATTTCTGCATATGGTAGAACTTGTGGTATAGCCGATTTAAATTATGGCAGAATCACCGCTTGCTGGTTCGACGGCACATTGAAAGAGTATGAATCCGGAGCTATAGTGCGTTATAACTACAAAATTATAACTTCCTGTTATTGGGGAGGCAATGTCGGGAAAGGAGTATTCCGTGATCATGGAGAAAAGGTAGATGCCACGAAGGTGGACGGCGCGACAGTGAAATGGCAGACAGCCGTCGACGGCATGAACACCGCCCTCACCGCTGGCGACTACCAGTGGGTACTCGGCACCGACGGTCTGCCCGTATTGCAAAAGAAACAATAACGAACCCTAAACAACACGCATCATGAAACGAACAATCATCCATACATCTGCAGCCATAGCCCTGCTGCTCGGCATTGCCGCCTGCACGCAGGACGAAGCGGGCTTCCTGCCGGAAGGGGCGGAAGGCACACCCATCGTCTTTACCGCCACGGGGCTGAACCCCGCTGCGACAGCCATCGCCAATACCCGTTCCACCGTGGACGGCGACTGGGAGGGTGTGCAGAGCGTGGCAGTCCTGATGGACGGCACGGTGAAGACGTACAACGTGACGCCCTCCACCGCCGACCCCACCAGCGCCACGCTGACCTCCACCGACCCGTACTACTGGACCAACCACAACGACATCACCGTCACAGCGTGGTGGCCCTACACCGCTGGCGAGACAACCCCACCTGCGGTAAAGGTAAAAGCCAACCAAAGTGCCCAGAAAGACTTTGAGGGCAGCGACCTCATCGTAGCCGACGGACAGACGGTGACCTACGGTAGCCCCACGCTCCGCTTCACCCACCGCACGGCGCGAGTGACCATCGTTCTGACGGACTACACCGAGGGGCTGGCATCCGTGCAGCTGACGGGGCTCTCCACCGAAGGCGACAACCCAGCCGAAATCACCCCGTATGACAAGGGCAGCAACACCTACACCGCCCTCGTAGCCCCGCAAAGTGTGGCAGCTGGCACGACCTTCATTACCTGCACCTTCACTAACGGCAAGACCTTCGTTTATAAGATGAAGAATGCTACCGACTGGCAGGCGGGCGGTGAATATACCTACACCGTCTCCCTCGCTGCGGCAAAAGACCCGGGATATACCATAGAGAGCAACGGCAGCTACACCGTGACCTCCGCCGATGGCCTGATGAATGTAGCCGAATTAGTGAACGGAGGTAAGACCGACATTAACATTACCCTCGACAAAAACATTGACCTCACGGGCAAAGGCTGGACGCCGATAGGCACAAGCTTCAAAAACTCATACACGGGCACCTTTGACGGCGGCGGCCATACCATCACGGGGCTGACCGTTACGACAAATGACAAATATGCGGGTCTGTTCGGCTATATCGGTAATGCCGGTACGGTGAAGAACGTGGTGATGGAGGGCGTACTGATAACAAGCAATAACGGGTCGAGCCAGGCTGGCGGCGTGGCAGGATTTAGCCGGGGCACTATTGAAAACTGCTCGGTGTCGGGCAGCGTCAGCGGCACGGTGTACGTCGGCGGTGTGGTGGGTGCTCAATGGGGCGGTTCCATCACCGGATGCAGTTCATCTGCCACAGTGAAGGGAATGGTCGATGTCGGCGGCGTGGCAGGTCAGACGAATTCGAATGCCACCATGACCGCTTGCTATGCCACGGGCAACGTGACCTTAGAAATAGCCTCCCAAAATAATATCGATGTCGGCGGTGCGGTGGGATTCAACGGAGGAAGCCGCATCCTTGCCTGCTATGCCACGGGCAACGTAACCAGTACAGGTAGTAGCACCGTCAATGTGTATATCGGCGGCTTTTGTGGATATAACTCCACCACCGTGACCGCCTGCTATTGGAAGAACAATCAGGAACAAGGCATCGGCTACAAAAAGGTAGGCACCGCCCCCGAAGCTACGAAGGTGGACGGCACCAGCGTTACCTGGCAGAAAGCCGTCGATGCCATGAACACCGCCTTGCAGAACGCAGGTTCAGAGTGGCGTTACGAACTTAACGGAGCATTGCCTACCTTGAGAAAGCAGTAAACCGTAGGGCGGAAAAGTTCCGCCCGCAACGGAAAGAACCGAAGTATAACCCCAATAAAGAAAGGAGGACGTGATGGAACACACGGAGAATCCACCATATTGGTTTTGGCATCAAGGCATTGTCAATAATAATATAGTCTCCAGTGTAAATATGGAAGCTGTAAGCCGGACATTGTCAAGATTGGTGCTCATTAAAGACAACAAATCAAGTAATTAAATTAAAAACATGGGACTTTTTCACAGAGGCAAGAAAAATAATGACGATGAGCCGGACAGTGTTCAAACATTTTTATCAACAGGCTGAAAAAACCGTATAAAGCTTCTGCACGCAGAAACGGGAGGTCTGGTGATGTACGAGAAACTGCTTGAGGAAGGAACTTTTGCAAACCTTCTCGTCGTAATAGGCGCAACGGTCGTATACGTCTTTCAGCCGTCCGCTTTCCAGGATCTTGTCGAGTGCCCTTACCGGGGTGTTGTCGCTCGGATAGCTTAAAGCACCGTAAACCCAACGGTAAACGAACGTTTTTTTATGAAAGAATACGATTTAGACCACGAGAAAACTTTTATTTCTGCATTTCAAGCCGGAGAGGAGAAGGTTTTCCGGTATGTTTTTGAAAAATTTTATTCTTCGTTGTGTGTGTATTGTCTGCGTTTGATTCGGGAGGAATGGGTTGCAGCCGACCTGGTGCAGGAAGCTTTTGTAAAATTGTGGGAAAACAGACAGAATTTTAGTTCGCTTTTGACGATACGTTCCTATCTATATACAATCGTTCGTAATTCCGGCATCAATTATTTGCGGTATATGAAAATGAAGGCGGAAAAATTGTATATTGCTGATCTGATCGTGAAAGCGATTGCCGGTTCTTTGAGCGGGGAGGAAGTTGTGGAACTTCGTCTTTGGAGGGAAAGTAGTGAGGAGAATGAACGTTTGTATCAGGAACTGCTTACAATGGGGGGAATGGAATTGCAACAAAAGGAGGTTGCTCTATTTGTGCCGGAGACTGCCTGGAAAATGTTGTCGGAAAAAGTATCGGGAAAACGGAAACACCGGGCCGGATCGAATATATTGAAGTATGCAGCGGTGGCTTGTGCTGTATTGGGAATTGCTGTTTCGGTTTTCTATATATCCGGAAATAAAACACCGGAAACGGTAGAAGCCGTTGCTGTTGCACAGGTTCCGGCTATAGCACATGGTTCTTCTAAGGCAGTATTCAGCCGGTATGAGGATATTACAAAGGTACTGAAGCTATTGAGCGCTACAAGACTCGTCAGTTTCCGGTATGTGAATCATAAAATAATGGTGGTACCTTATCAAAGATTCTGAAAAAAGGCAGGAAATCTGGACCATTTCCTGCCTGTTCAAGATAATAAATCCAATGTCCGTGCGGGACATGAATTGTTTAATTACTTAAAACTCTCAAATGTATGAAAAAATGCGAACTAAACCGCTTTTCGGGCGGGGTAAATTGCAGAAAATGTTGCTGGTAACGCGTATCGGTTTGCTATGTATACTGGCGTTTAACATTACCGCGGCTGCAAATGTATTTTCACAGGCTTTTAATTTGAAAATGAAGAATGTTACTTTGGAAGAAGTGCTACTGGAAATTCAGAAAAAAAGTTCTTTCGATATCATCTGCAACAGCGAACAAATCAGTAATATTAAGAATCTTTCTGTGAAGGTAGAGAATGCGAATGTGGAAGAGATTTTGAAACAATGCCTGAAAGGGACCGTCCTGTCTTATGAAATTGTAGATAATACGGTGGTGATCTACGAACAAAAGCGGCTTGAAGCAGCTCCTCAGCAGACAAAGATTGTGATCAAAGGTTTGATACTGGAAGCGGACGGACGTCCGTTACCCGGGGCTGCCGTTTATTTAAAAGGCAATAAGGTTATCGGGACCGTTTCGGATGTAGACGGGAATTTCCAGTTGAGCGTATCTCCGGATTTGATCGGAAAAGAAACTCTGGTCGTATCGTTTGTGGGATTGAAAACGAAGGAAATGCCTTTGAAAAAAGAACCTTATCGCATCACCATGGAGGCGGAGGCCACCCAATTGAACGATGTGGTGGTAACAGGTTATCAGACTCTTTCCAAGGAGCGTGCTACCGGTTCGTTTGCCGTTTTAACGAATAAAGACTTCGAACATAAATTGCAGCCTGGTATTATTTCACGTATAGAAGGTATGGCTGCCGGTCTGACGAATTACAAAGGAGATCTGAGAATTCGTGGTAAGGCTACGATTTCCGGAGTTTCCACTCCTTTATATGTGGTCGACGGAGTGCCCTATGAAGGTTCCCTGGATGCGATCAATCCGTCTGAAATTGCCAATATTACTATTCTGAAAGATGCGACGGCCGCTTCCATCTACGGATCACGTTCGGCAAACGGGGTGATTGTGATTATGACCAAGAAAGGTGCCGGAAAGAGTACGATCGAATACAACGGTTCTGTTGTTATCACTCCTTTACGGGATGACAGGGATTATCTGAATCTCATGAATAGTGAGGAACTGGTAGATTGGCAGGTTGAAATGTTCAATACTTATCATTCTCCTTACAGTAGCTCTGACAAAAGATATTATCAGAATGAAGTGCTCAATTTGTTGTACGAGAATGAAGCCGGGAATATCAGCGATGATGAAATGAACCGGCAGTTGAATATTTACCGGAACCGGAACAATTACAATGAACTGAAAGATAATTTTCTCCGGACTGCGATCACTCATCAACATAATCTGGCTTTACGCGGAAGTTCGGATAGATATCAATATTCCGCCAGCGTCAATTATATGCAGAATATTTTGCAAACGAAGGGGCAGGATAATGACCGGGTAGGTTTTAACCTGAGAAGCTCCTATAACTTTTTTGAATGGCTGAGGGCTGACCTGGGAGTTGTCGGTAGTTATACAAAGGCGGATTATGACAATGGTTTTACCCCTTCGACTTATCTGACCGGCGGACGTGCTTCCTATCAGACTTTATTCGATGAAGACGGCAATCCATTGAACTGGTATCAGACAAAATCCCAGTCGGAGATAGACCGCCTGGTCGGCTTGGGGCTCAACGACGAGTCTTTTTATCCATTGGAAGAAATGCACCGGAAAAGTTATTTCAGCAAGAGCAACTATTCCAATGTGAATGTGGCCCTGAATGTAAAGATTATCGAAGGGCTGGATGTGGATTTGCGGTATCAGCTGGAAAAAACAATTCGCTGGTACAGAATTATTATGACCCCCAATCCTATACGCTCCGTAATCAGATCAACAATTCATCCATCGTGAATGCCGATGGAAGTATTAAACATCTGATACCGGAAGGGGGTTATATCGACGAGACCAGAAGCGATAAAAATTCCTATACTTTGCGTGCTCAGATCAATTTCAACCGCACGTTCGATGAAAAACACGAGGTCAGTGCGATCGCCGGTGGTGAACGCCGTGCTGTACACAGTACCAGTACCTATGTAGAGAAATACGGTTATGACAAGGTCAGCCTGGCACATAAATACCTGGATGAAGCAACACTGAACCAGACCCAACAGGGTACGGAGGCAATCAATAATTCTTATACCCACGTTCCGAACGGTTATCCCGATACTTTCGGCGATAAAGAGGACCGTTACGTTTCGTTTTATGGAAATGCTTCCTATACTTATGACCGCCGGTATGCCATTACGGGGAGTATCCGTATGGACCAGTCCAATTTGTTCGGTACGAATCCCAAGTATCAGTACAAACCTTTGTGGTCGGTCGGTGTCAGCTGGCATATGGCACAGGAGAAATTTATGGGAAACATGGACTGGCTGGATCAGCTTTCCATCCGTTTTACCAAAGGAATCAACGGTAACATTGCAAAACAAAGCGGACCTTATATGATCGTATATTCTGCCGGAATCAATTCCTGGACCGGTGAATATTCCAGTTCCGTATCCAGTCCTCCAAACTCCGGCTTACGCTGGGAAAGAACCAACCAGACCAATCTGGGTATCGACTTCAGCTTCTTTAACAACCGTTTGGGAGGATCGTTCGACTATTATGCGAAAAATACTTCGGATTTGCTGGGGTCGATCGCTACAGACCCGACTTCCGGTTGGGGTTCTCTGACGATGAACTATGCCGAGATGTACAACCACGGTTATGAGATTGTATTGAACAGTGTGAATATACAGACAAGAGACTTCCGCTGGGCAACGAATATTAATTTCAGTTACAATAAAAACCGGATCACAAAACTGGAAAACAGTTCTAACTCCGTTTCCAGTTATATCAGCGGTACGAATACGAGAGAAGGGATGGCAATGGGAACTTTATTCAGTGTACGTTGGGCCGGATTGGACGAGAGTGGAAATCCTCAGGCTTATAAAAAGGACGGAACGATCGTGAAATCGCTCGCAGACCTGACGGTCGAGGATCTGGTACGCTCCGGAACAAGTATACCTCCCTATTCTGCATCTATGTCGAATATGCTGACTTATAAAGGTTTCGATCTTTCTTTTATGTTTCTGTATTACGGCGGACATGTGATGAGGGATGTCATGCCTAAATACTTCACGTCGACAACCGGAACTACGAATGTGGACAGGAGTATCCGGAATTACTGGAAATCTCCGGAAGATTCCGACGATCCCGATAAAGCTCCGGCCTTTATGAGAAATGCCAGTACCAACTATACCTATTTGTGGTATGCTGCCGATAAACACATCAAAAAAGCGAATTACATAAAGCTGAAGGAGGTAACCCTGTCCTATAATTTGCCGGAACGTTGGCTAAAAAAAGCTTTTATTTCAGGAATGAGTATCAATGCACAGATTCAGAATATCTGGTGGTGGGGTTCTCAGAAAAGACGTTTGAATCCGGAATCCTGGAACGGGACTTCTCTGACATCTATTTCGAGAAGCGCGCTCGACCCGACCATATATACGCTAGGTTTATCTTTAAAATTCTAAAAGGAGATGATTATGAAAAAAATATTTTTATGGATTGTTTGGGGCATGTTCCTTTGTCAGGGGTGTGACCGTTTTCTGGACATACAGCCGAAAGGATATACCATTCCTTCGAAATACGACGACTACCGTCAGTTGATGAATTACGCACAGATGGCTAAAGCGCTGGATCATTATCCGGTGTATATTACCGATGATGCTCAGCTGGGAAGCGGAGATGAAGAGAATAATTTTACCTCTATGGATGATGAAATTAAAAATCTCTATGCTTTCGAACACGGGGCTGTTTTCAATGACGGAGTTTCTGATCCGATCTGGAACTATGCTTACAACCGTATCTATGTGTGTAATACGGTAATCAATAATATCATGAGTGTGACGGATGCTTCGGAATCCGATAAGCTGAACTTAAAATCGGAAGCGATGGTTGCCCGGGCTTTCGAGTATCTTTGTATGATCGGGGTTTATGCTCCGGCCTATGACGCTGCAACGGCTTCGACCGATTACGGCTTGCCTCTGATCTCCAGCGAAGATGTGGCCGACCTGAATTATTCCCGTAGCACTGTAGAACAAGTGTATACGGCGATCAAGCAAGACCTGGACGATGCCCTGCCTGCTTTGTTGGATAAAACTCCGAACACATTCCGTCCGGCGAAGAATGTAGCCTATGGTTTTCTGGCCCGTATGTATCTGATGCACGGAGAATATGATAAAGCTTTGGAAAATGCGAAGAAAGCATTGGAAGTCAGTGAAGAATTGGTAGACCTGACAGAATATACCGCCAAACCGAATGCTTATATCGGAAGGATTGTACGGAAAGACGATCCCAGCAGTCCTTATCCTGAAGGAATGGATAATCCGGAAAATATTTACGTACGTTATCCGCCCTCCGTCTTCGGGTTACAAATGGCTGTATATGCCAGTCAGGAGTTACTGGATATTTATGACAAGGACCTGGCTCCGGGAGCTGTGGATAAACGCCGGGAACTGTGGTTTGTAGACGATGAATACAGCGGTGTGGAATTCCGTGGGTATACAATTTTTATGCCTTATATCCGGGCGAATCTGGCTTTGAACAATATGGAGGTGATTCTGACGGCTGCCGAGTGTTATGCACGCGAAGGAGGTACGGAAAACCTGGCGGAAGCTGCGCGTCTGTATAATCTGTTACGGGATCATCGCATAGAAAACAATGTACATGTGACTTTTGCCAATGCGGACGAGGCTCTGGTGAAAGTACTGGAAGAACGCCGCCGGGAATTCGCTTTCCTCGGAATCTACCGCTTTGTAGATCTGAAACGTTTGAACAAAGAAAGTCGTTTCCAAAAAACGATCACCCATTCGGCGGATGGACAAATCTGGACGTTACCGCCCAACGACAACCGCTATATTATTCCGATACCGCCGGTAGTCAAAGGTTTCCGGCCTGATCTTCCGGATTATGAAAGATAAATACGAATATTTAATATGGTCGATATGAAATTTTTATTTCCGATTTTATTTATCATGGCGGTCGTGTCGGTTCAGGCACAAAATTCTGTCCGTCTGAAGGGGAAATTGGTCGGTATGGGAACCGATCTGGTGAAACTGTCTTACGATGGGGCTACCAGTGTGATAGGGGATGAGGGGAGCTTTATGATCCGTACGGATCGGGAAGGCCATTTCGATACGATTTTACCGCTTTCCAAACCGGCTTTTTACCGGATCAGCCGCAACACCCTTTATCTGAGTCCGGGAGACGATATGGAGGTATATATCACGACTGACAACCGGGAGGCTGTCTTTAAGGGAAAGGGAGCGGAGATGAATACCTATATGAAGGGACGTCTGTTTCCTAAGGGAGGTTCTTTTTTGGGAGAACTAAGAAACCGGAAAGGAAGCTTTGAGGAAATCAAAGTTGCCGTCGATTCTTTGGCTCAATTGAGGATGGCTGAACTGGAGCGGGTAAAAGAGGCTACTCCTGCGTTCAAAGAGTTGGAGAAAGCCCGTATTGTCGCCGACATGGCAAATAGTTATACTGCTTATCCCTCTTACTGTGCTTTACAGCCGGTGAGAAGCCGGGAAGAGCGTGAGAAATTTATGCAGCAGATTATTCCCGACTTGCTGAAAGTCGTTCCCCGGGTAAATAGAGAGGAATATCTGGATGTGGCTGTTGTCAGAGATGTGATCGGCACTGCCATGGAAACTCCCGGTCTAAAAGAAAAATTGCAATTTCCCGAACGTACTCAAGAACTTTTTACCGCTGCACAGTACGCTTATAAGCTGGATAGTGAAATAAATACGGAACTTGTCGGGGAAGTACGGGAATATGCCGGAAAGTTGAAAAATACGGATATCCGGGAAGTATTGGAAGTAAAACTTCATTCTGCCGGGGCATTACTGAAAGGAAGTCCGGCTGTGGATCTGGAATTGCTTGCTCCGGATGGGAAAACGGCTCGTCTGAGTGATTATAAAGGCAAGGTGATTTATGTGGATTTATGGGCAACCTGGTGCGGACCTTGTATTCAGGAATCCCCGAAATTCCATGAGCTGGCGAAAAAATACCGGAACGATAATATCGTTTTCCTGGCTGTTTCTACCGATACAGAGAAAAAGTCCTGGCTTTCATTTATCGAAGGCAAAGAAGCCGGGATACCGGAATACAATTGTACAGATACAAAAAATCTGAATGAAGGGTGGCAGATCAAATATATTCCCCGTTTTTTATTGATAGACGAAAATTTCAAGATCATAGATGCTTATGCTCCGCGTCCTTCTCAGCCGGAAGCGGTGGAATTACTCGATAAAATATTGAAAAAATAAGTCGATCAGGATTGTAAAAACAGCCATTGTTGAAAACCCGACAATGGCTGTTTTATTTTGATTTGTTTTTACTTCGGGAAAATAGTAACTTTGCAAAATTAATTAAAATTCTGGAATGATAGTTTGTTGGAAGTAAAACAATTAAAAATATAAAAGATGAGCTTTACGGAATTAAGTGAACAAGAGATTATCCGAAGAAATTCATTGAATGAATTGGCTAAACTGGGGATAGAAGCCTATCCGGCACCGGAGTTTCAAGTGAATGCCCATGCGGCAGAAATAAAAGAGCGGTTCGACGAAACAGCAGAGCCCCGGAATGTGGTGATTGCCGGACGGATGATGAGCCGGAGAATTATGGGTAAAGCTTCATTTTTCGAATTACAGGATGCTACCGGCCGGATCCAGGTGTATGTCAGCCGGGACGATATTTCTACAGATGAAGCATCGACCGCTTACAATACGGTTTTCAAGAAATTGATGGATATCGGTGACATTGTCGGAGTGAAGGGATTTGTGTTCCGCACACAGACAGGTGAGATTTCCGTACACGCCAAAGAATTGACCATGTTGTCGAAATCGTTGCGGCCGCTGCCGATTGTGAAAGAGAAGGAAGGCAAGGTGTTCGATGCCTTTACCGATCCCGAACAGCGTTACCGCCAGCGTTATCTCGACCTGATCGTGAATCCTCAGGTCAAGGAAGTCTTTGTGAAACGTACCAGGATGATCAACGCTATCCGGAATTTCTTCAATTCCAAAGGGTATCTGGAGGTGGAAACCCCTGTGTTGCAAGCCATTCCCGGAGGAGCGTCTGCACGTCCGTTTATCACTCATCATAATGCATTGGATATCCCTTTGTATTTGCGTATTGCCAACGAATTATACCTGAAACGGCTGATTGTCGGCGGTTTTGAAGGGGTGTACGAATTTTCCCGGAATTTCCGGAATGAGGGAATGGACCGGACACATAATCCGGAATTTACCTGTATGGAAATTTATGTGGCTTATAAAGATTATCTGTGGATGATGAACTTCACGGAAGAGATGATCGAAACGGCTGCGCTGGCGATCAACGGGACTACGAAAGCGGTGATAGGCGAAAATGAAATCGACTTTAAACGTCCTTTCCGGCGGGTACGTATGGCCGATGCCATTAAAGAATATACCGGGTACGACATCGAGAAAATGTCGGAAGAAGAGTTGTACGAGGCTTGTGTAAAAATGGAGATCCCCGTGGATAAGACCATGGGTAAGGGTAAACTGATCGATGAGATCTTCGGTGAAAAGTGTGAAGGACATTATATCCAGCCCACTTTTATTTACGATTATCCCAAAGAGATGTCGCCGTTGACGAAGAAACATCGCGAAAATCCGGAACTGACCGAACGTTTCGAGCTGTTTGTAAACGGTAAGGAAGTGGCTAATGCCTATTCCGAGCTGAACGACCCGATCGATCAGCTGGAACGTTTTCAGGATCAGCTGAAATTGCAGGAAAGAGGAGATGACGAAGCTATGTATATCGACTATGATTTTGTACGCGCACTGGAATACGGCATGCCGCCGACTTCCGGTATGGGTATCGGTATCGACCGGCTTTGTATGTTCCTGACCAATAGCGCGTCGATTCAGGATGTGTTGTTCTTTCCCCAGATGAAGCCCGAAAAGAAAGTTACCGTAGACGGCGATGAGAAATACGAGGCGCTGGGGATTCCGAAAGAATGGATCGCAGTGGTGAAGAAAGCCGGATATCAGACGGTGGAAGCTTTGAAAGCAGTCGGGAATACGAATAAATTGCATCAGGAGCTTTGCGGAATCAACAAAAAAGAAAAGTTGGGATTGTCAGGGTTGACTCCCGAAGAAGTGAAAAAATGGTTGGCTTAAACTAAATTTTATCGGCATGGAAATTCCTGAAAATCCACGGATTGCGATCGTCGGCGGCGGAAGCTGGGCTACGGCTATTGCTAAGATTCTGCTGGAAACGAATGAGCATATCAATTGGTTTATGCGTAATATCGAGACCATCAACGCTTTTAAAGAGTTGAACCATAACCCTCGCTATCTTTGTTCGGTCGATTTCGATCTGTCGCGGATTTCTTTTACGGATAATCTGGACAAACTGATTGCCCGTTCGGATATCATCATTTTTGCTATACCGAGTGCTTTTCTTAAAAATGTGGTGGCAAAAGCCACCCGTCCGTTGAAAGACAAGATTGTGGTGTCGGCGATTAAAGGAATGATCCCGGATGATAATCTGATTATCGGTGAGTTCTTCCACCAGCAGTATGAAGTACCTTTGGAGCAGATCGTGGTGATTTCAGGGCCTTGTCATGCAGAAGAGATTGCTTTGGAACGCCTGTCTTACCTGACCTTTGCCTGTGACGATACCCGGGTGGCCCGGTTGGTGTCACAATTGTTCAACTGCCATTATGTGAAGACGACGATTTCGGACGATATCTATGGTACGGAGTATGCGGCTGTTATGAAGAATATTATCGCTATTGCAGCGGGAATATGTCATGGATTGCGATATGGAGATAATTTTCAGGCCGTTTTGGTATCCAATGCCATTCAGGAGATGGAGCGTTTTGTGGCTGCCGTTCATCCGATAGAAAGGGATATCAAGAGCTCGGCCTATCTGGGGGATTTGCTGGTAACCGCTTATTCACAGTTTAGCCGGAACCGGACTTTCGGGACGATGATCGGTAAAGGATATTCGGTGAAATCGGCACAAATGGAAATGCTGATGATTGCCGAAGGATATTTCGGCGTGAAAGGAATTAAAGAAATCAACGACCAGTATAATGTGCATATGCCGATAACGAATGCCGTTTATAATATTCTGTACGAACGGATTAGCCCGGCATTGGAGATCCGGTTGCTGACCGAGCAGTTGAGGTAAAAAGTAAAATGCTAAAAGCTAAATGCTAAAAGCTAAAAGCTAAATGCTAAAAGCTAAATGCTAAAAGCTAAAAGCTAAATGCTAAAAGCTAAATGCTAAATGCTAAAAGCTAAAAGCTAAATGCTAAAAGCTATAGGCTGAGAGAGAGAAGGGGGAAGAGGAAAAAAGAGAAAATAGGATATGGTGAAAGAAAGGATAATCGGTTGTATCAGGAAAGTCTGGCCGGTGGCATTGAAAACCTCTTGCTGGTTTTTGAAGATTATGCTTCCGGTTTCTTTCGTGGTGATGTTGCTTACCTACTTTCAGGTGTTGCCGGCTGTTTCTGCTGTGGTAGCTCCTTTGTTCACCAGGATCGGTTTGCCCGGTGATGCGGCTTTGGTCTTTGTGACCGGTATTTTTACCAATATCTATACGGTGATCGCTTTGCTGTCGAATATGGATTTCACGGTGAGAGAAGGGATTTTGTTGGCTATGATGTGCCTGATTTCCCATAATTATCCGGTGGAAACTTTGGTACAGAAGAAAACCGGTTCTGCGGGTTGGAAGATGGTCTTACTCCGTTTTACCTGTAGTTTTATCGCTGCTGCCGTTTTAAATCTGATCTTGCCGGAGTTTGCAGGGCGGATGATAGCGCAGCCTTCTGTCGACTTGGGATTCCGCGATACTTTGTTCAATTGGCTGCAAACCAGTCTGTGGTTGTCCCTGAAAGTCGTGGCCCTGATTACCGGATTGATGATCCTGCAACGTCTGTTGGAAGAATTCGGGGTATTGAAATGGATCTCTTCGCTTTTAGGTCCGGGTATGCAATTGTTGGGTTTACCCCGACAGGTGGCTTTTTTATGGGTGGTGGGCAATACGCTGGGGTTGGCTTACGGTTCCGCTGTATTGATGGATTATGCCCGGCAAGGTAAACTAACCGGGACCGAAGCGGATTTGTTGAATTATCATCTGGCGATATCGCATTCGCAGTTGGAAGATCCTTTGTTGTTTGCCGTATTGGGGTTACCTGTCGTATGGCTGATCGTCCCGCGAATATTATTGGCTTTTATTGTCGTTTGGCTCAAGCGATTGGCCGATTTTATCTTTCCGGCTCAAGCAATGGCCTTAAGTCAAAAAATTTAATTTTTTTGTTATGTATACTTTAATTGAAGTAACTACCCGACAACATGAAACGGACTTTCTGGAATTACCGGTAAGACTATATAAAGGAAATCCCTGGTGGATACGTCCTTTGGATAATGATATCCGGAATGTATTCGATCCTGCGAAAAATCCTTGTTTCCAAAATGGCGAATGTATCCGCTGGATTTTGAAGGACGAGGCAGGGCAATGTGTAGGGAGAGTAGCTGCTTTTATCAATCGGAAAACCTGTCATCTGGACAAATATAGTGTCGGGCAAATGGGATTTTTTGAATGTATCGACGACCGGCAGGCCGCTTTTTGTTTGTTCGATAAATGCAGGGAGTGGCTCGAAGGAAAAGGTATGGAGGCCATGGAAGGGCCGGTAAATTTCGGGGAACGGATTGAGTGGTGGGGGTTGTTGGTCGATGGATTCGATCAGTCGCCTGTTTATGCGATGCCTTATACCCAGCCTTATTATGTTTCTTTTTTTGAAAACTACGGTTTCCGGGATTTTTTCAAACAGTTTACATTCCGCACCCGTCTTGTTATGGACAGCCTTTCTAAAATTGTCGTTTGGAAAGCCGACCGGATATTGAAAAATCCCGATTATACGGTCCAGACCTATGGGGATATCGGGAAGCAGAAAGCCATAGAAGCCTTATTGGAGGTCTATAATAAAGCCTGGAATCTGGAAGTACACGGAGTAGACGGGATTACCCGGGAGCAGGTAGAAGCGATTTATAAAAGTTTACAACCGATTATCGATAAGGATTTGATTTATTTTGCTTTTTATAAAGAGCAACCGATCGGTTTTTTCCTGATGTTCCCGGAAATCAATCAGGTAGTGAGACATTTAAATGGAAAAATGAATTTGTGGGGTGGTTTGAAACTGATGTATTACCGTCATTTCCGGAAAATCGATGTGGCTTTGGGACAGTTGTTCGGAGTGGTACCCGAGTTTCAGGGGAAAGGAGTGGAAGCGGCCATGATCAAACGCTTTACTGAGCGCATTATCGAAGCGAACAGGGAATATAAATATCTGGAATTGAATTGGGTGGGCGATTTTAATCCTCCAATGATACATCTGATGGATTACATCGGAGCGAAAGCCTGGCGCACCCATATCACTTACCGGAAATTGTTCCGGGAGGATATCGAATTTGTCCGTTCTGTAGATAAAATGAATTGAAAAACTAGAGGAAGATGAGTATGAGGTAAATAAGACGGATTATTTCGTTTGCTTCATAAAAGCCTGATACTCATCTTCGCTGACTTCTACTTCTAAAAAAATTTTTCTTTTTCTTACTATTTTCTGCTCATCTTTGGCTTTATGAAGCCGGATCATCTCATTGTTTTTTTCTAAGGCTTCCGAATAATATTTGAACAGATCGATATTCAAAGCCATTGAAATATATAATGATCAGAAGAAATACGTTGAGCGAGGTGAAAAGGACGGCAGTTGGAGAGTGTTTGTGACACAGTGACATACCCCTTATAGTTGACGAAAAAAGAGGGGGTATCGATCATTTCGACTTACCCCCAATATTTCCCGCAACTTTTTCCATTGTCAGTTTCCGTGTTTGGAATGTAACTTCAGCCGCATCAGCCGAAGATCTTCTTCTGCATAATCCCCTTCGAATTCGTCGAAAGCTTCGGAAATATTGTCGGAACTCGCCTCCATAAAATAATCCATGATTTCCTGCTGTTGCTCTTCGTCGAGGATCTTATTGATATAATAATCGATGTTTAATTTCGTTCCGGAAAAGACGATCGCTTCCATCTCCTTGATCAGTTCGTCGAAGTTGAGCCCCAAAGCCGAAGCGATATCTTCCAGATCGATCTGGCGGTCGATATTCTGGATGATGTATACTTTGAATTTGGATTTATTGGCTACTGTTTTCACGACCATATCCTGTGCCCGTTCGATCTCGTTGTCTTCAACGTATTGTTTGATGACTTCGACGAATTCTTTGCCGTATTTCTGTGCTTTCCCGGCACCTACGCCCTGGATGTTGGCCAATTCTTCGAGTGTGATCGGATAATTGGTACACATATCTTCCAGTGACGGGTCCTGGAAAATGACGTAAGGAGGCAAGTTATTGGTCTTGGCTATTTTCTTCCGTAAATCTTTCAGGATAGCGAATAAAGTGCTGTCCAACGCAGATACACCACCTTTCTCCTGTATCTTTTCTTCTTCTTCGTTCTCGTCGAAATTGTGATCTTCCATCAGCATAAAACTTTTAGGGTTATCCAAAAATTTTTGGCCTTCATCCGTTAGTTTGATTACTCCGTATTGTTCTATATCTTTTTCGATAAATGAACTGACTAAAGCCCTCCGGTATACCATCGTCCAGAATTGCCGGCTTTTTTCCGAACCGGCACCGAATAATTCCAGTTTATCATGCTTATACGATTTGATGGCAGAATCGGCTTCACCGATGAGGATATTAACCAAATGTTCGATTTTGAATTTTTCTTTAACATCGCTGACCAGTTGCAGGGCATCGACCATATAATCTTCGCCTTCGAACTCTTTCTTCGGATAGAGGCAGTTGTCACAACAGCCGCAGTTGTCTTCTTCATAGGTTTCTCCGAAATAATGGAGCAGTACTTTACGCCGGCATAAAGAAGTCTCGGCATAAGCGACTGTTTCCATCAGCAATTGTTTACCGATTTCCTGTTCGGCAATGGGTTTCCCCTGCATAAACTTTTCGAGCTTTTGGATGTCTTTAAAACTATAATAAGTCAGACAGATTCCTTCGCCACCATCCCGTCCTGCCCGTCCTGTCTCCTGATAATACCCTTCGAGACTTTTAGGAATGTCGTAATGGATGACAAAGCGTACGTCTGGTTTGTCGATCCCCATACCGAAAGCGATGGTCGCTACAATAACGTCCACCTCTTCCATCAGGAAGCGGTCCTGGTTGGTACTTCGGGTACTGGCATCCATTCCCGCATGATAAGGAGCTGCTTTGATACCGTTGATACTAAGCACTTCCGCCAGTTCTTCCACTTTCTTCCGGCTCAGACAGTAGATGATACCGGATTTCCCTTCATGGTTTTTAATAAACTTAATAATGTCTTTCGTGACATCTCCTTGTTTAGGACGTACTTCGTAGTATAGGTTCGGTCGGTTGAAAGAAGATTTAAAAACCTGGGCATCCATCATATCCAGGTTCTTCTGGATGTCGTTCTGCACTTTGGGTGTCGCTGTCGCAGTCAATGCAATGATCGGCGCTTTACCGATTTCTTCGACGATCGGACGGATTTTCCGGTATTCTGTCCGGAAATCGTGGCCCCATTCCGAGATACAATGTGCCTCATCCACAGCAAAGAAAGAAATCTTGATCTTCTTTAGAAATTCAACATTACTTTCCTTGGTCAAGGATTCGGGAGCAACATAGAGCATTTTCGTTTTACCGCTCAAAATGTCTTCTTTCACATTTAAAATCTCATTTTTGGTCAACGAAGAGTTGAGAAAATGCGCAACTCCTTCAGCGGCTGAAAATGAACGCATGGCATCCACCTGATTTTTCATCAGAGCAATCAGCGGAGAAATAATAATCGCGGTGCCCTCGAGAAGCAATGCCGGTAATTGATAACACAACGATTTACCACCTCCTGTAGGCATCAATACAAAAGTGTTATTTCCTGCCAGCACGTTCTTAATGATGGCTTCCTGATTTCCTTTGAAATGATCGAAGCCAAAATACTCTTTTAATTTTGCGTGTAAATTAATCTGCAATCCCATTGTATTATTCATATATTTTGCACACCCTTTTTCTCAAGGAAATGCAAATTTATAACTTAATTTGTTTGGACAAACAAAATGGCACAATAAATGTTATGATCACCTAAGCAAATGAATGACAAAAATTGGTATTTTTGTCGTTTAGTAAAGTTATAGGAAAAAAATCGGGTTACCATAATTTTTTCTGATTTTTTTGGCATAAATATTGTCTATTGTTTAAGAAATATTTTAAAGAATAATCTAAGATGGTTGATATTAAGGAGGTTGCAAAAAAAGTAATTGCTGATGAAGCTTTAGCTATACAGAATCTGGCTCGATTTATCGACGACGATTTCGAAAAAGTGGTCCGATTGATCTATAATACGAAAGGACGGGTGATCGTTACAGGTATAGGTAAAAGTGCCATTATTGCCCAAAAAATAGTGGCTACTCTCAATTCGACCGGTACTCCTGCTGTTTTTATGCATGCGGCCGACGCTATCCACGGTGATCTGGGGATGATTTGCCACGACGATGTCGTCATTTGTATTTCCAAAAGCGGGAACACCCCCGAAATCAAGGTGCTGGTCCCGTTGATCCGGAATGTCGGTAACGAACAGATCGTGGCTATGGTATCGAATACCGATTCTTTCCTGGCAAAGAATGCGGCTTATGTATTGAAAGCACAGGTCGACCGTGAAGCTTGCCCGAATAATCTGGCGCCGACCAACTCGACGACAGCACAACTTGTGATGGGAGATGCCCTTGCTATTTGTCTGATCCAATGCAGGAGTTTTTCAAGCCGTGATTTTGCTAAATATCATCCCGGAGGATCCTTGGGGAAACGTTTATATACCCGGGTATCCGATGTATTCGATCAGGATAACCGGCCTTATGTATCTTTGGAAGACGGAATCCGTAAAGTGATATTGGAGATGTCGGGCGGAAGATTGGGCGCAGTGGCGGTGACCGATGCCGAAGGAGGATTGTTAGGCATTATTACCGACGGGGATTTGAGACGTATGCTCGAGAAATATGAAGATGTGGATGGCTTGAAAGCCCGGGATATTATGTCGGTTTCTCCGAAAACTATTCAGGAAGAAGAACTCGCTTACAACGCTTTCCAGAAAATGGAACAGAATAGTATCACTCAATTGGTGGTCGTGGACGAAGATAAAAAATACAAGGGAATGGTTCATATCCACGATATATTGAGAGAAGGGGTAGTATAATGATCATGAATAAAAGAATCGTATTATTAGTTGTATTACTGTTACTTGGACAATGCATGTGGGCTCAGAGTACCCGGGTGAAAGGGAAAGTGACGGATGCTAAGACGGGAGAAGTTTTACCTCTGGTCAATGTTTTTTTTACCGGGACGACTATTGGAATGACCACCGACTTCGATGGAGAATATTACCTCGAAACCCGCGAAGAAGTGACTGAGCTCCAAGCGTCTTTTGTCGGTTATCTTCCGAAAACAGTAAAGATAAACAAGGGGGCGTACAATGCTGTCGATTTTCAGCTGGAACCTCAGACTTTCGATCTGGACGAGGTGAAAGTTATTCCTGGAGAAAATCCGGCACATGCGATCCTCCGGAATGTCAGTAAAAATAAATACAGAAATAATCCTGCCCGGTTCGAACAATATTATTGTAAGACTTATACCAAGATGGAGCTCGACCTGACGAATATCAAGCCAGGGTTTAAAAATAAGAAGTTACAAAAGAATTTCGGATTTATCTTCGAGCACATGGATACTTCGGTCATTACGGGAAAGGCTTATCTGCCTGTGATGATTTCCGAAGCTTCTGCCGATTATTATTACCGGAAGTCACCGTCCTTATCCCGGGAGATTGTGAATGCCAGCCGGATCTCCGGTATTGAAGAAGATTATACCGTGGCGCAGTTTACCGGCCATTTACATGCTAATGTCAATTTTTACGATAACTATATCGATATTTTCGAAGTGCGTTTTGCCAGTCCGCTTTCGGAGCACGGGCTTTTATTCTATAAATATTTCCTGGTCGATAGTTTGCAGATCGATGGCCGGAAGACCTATAAAATCAGATTCCACCCTAAATCTTTCTCTACACCTGTATTGGATGGGGAAGTAAATATCGATTCGATGACCTGGGCATTGCAATCGGCTCACGTCAAAATGATGAAGGGGTTGAATGTGAACTGGATCAGACACCTGGTGTTGGATAATGAAAATCAGTTCCTGGACGATTCGGTCTGGTTTCCAAAGCAGGATAAAATCTTTGCCGACTTTTCCATCGTCATGTCCGATTCTTCGAAGATGGTGTCCTTTTTGGGGCACCGGCAAGTAGATTATTCGCATATACAGCTGAATCCGGACATTCCCGACAGGGTGCTCAAAATGGATAATAATGTGATTATCGATAATAATGTCCTGAAAAATGACGATCGTTTTTGGGATACGATCCGGCCCTATGCATTGAGTGGTAAGGAAAAACAGATCTATGGTATGGTTGATTCGATTAAAAATGTACCCCTGTATCAAAATATATACACGATTGTCTCTATGGTCCTGGGTGGGTATTACGATACCGAATATGTAGAGTGGGGACCTTATTATAAGTTACTTAGCTTCAACAAACAGGAAGGATGCCGTTTTCAGTTGGGCGCCCGGACTACAACCGATTTCAGTAAGAAAATCCGTCTTTTCGGTTACGGAGCCTATGGAACGAAGGATCGTCGCTGGAAAGGAGCTGGTGGATTCGATTATTCCTTCAACGATTTACCGACTTCGAAGTTATCGGTTGCTTTCAAACACGATGTCGTGCAGCTGGGAGCGGGAATCAATGCGTTTACCGAAGGAAATATCCTGAGTTCAATCTTTTCGAGAGGGGATAACGATCGGTTGAGTATGGTCAACCAGTTGGATGTGAACTTTGAAAAAGAATGGCGGCAAGGGGTTTCCAATACTTTGGGGGTACAGGTCAGGGACCTGTTTTCTAATCCTTATGTGCCTTTTGTGAAACCTGACGGAGAATTGATGCCCTCTGTACAGTCGACGATAGTACGCTTGAATACCCGTTTGTCTAAAGATGAAATAGTCGTTCGTAAAGCATTCGATAAATACAGTTTAGGGTCCGATTATCCGATTATCGGCGTCGATTTGGCCATGGGAGTGAAGGGGCTGTTTAAAAATGACTATGAATTTTACCGGGCTGTAGCTTCTATCAACTATGATTTTCCGATTTCGCCGATCGGTAAGTCTCATGTGGTACTGACCGGAGGAAAGATTTTCGGAAAAGTGCCTTATCCTTTACTGAAACTTCACGAAGGAAACGCTACCTATTTTTACGACCCTTATGCTTTTTCGTGTATGAATTACTATGAGTTTGCTTCGGATACCTGGCTGGCATTTTTCTACGAACATCACTTTAAAGGTTTCTTTTTGGGGAAGATCCCTTTGATGAAAAAATTGAAATGGCGGGAAGTGTTTATTTTCAAAGGATTGATCGGCACACTTTCCGATAAGAATAACGGAAGCCTGCCCGATACCCGGGCCGTACTGTTATTCCCCGAGGGAATGTCCTCGGTGTCCAAGCCTTATTTTGAAACAGGGGTCGGCATAGAAAATATTTTCCGGCTGTTCCGGATTGATGCGATATGGAGACTGACTCACCGCGAAGACCGGCCAGGACAACATGTTCAGAATTTTGCTATTAATTTTTCTGTTCATTTGAATTTTTAAATCATTTTCCTGCAGGCATTGTATTTTTTTTTCTTCCTCTCTGTCTTTTTCTTATCTTTGTATTCTAAAACAGCACGTGATGATACTAAAAGCAGAACATTTGATAAAAAAATATAAAAGTCGTACCGTTGTCAAAGATGTATCGGTGCAAGTGGAGCAAGGGGAGATTGTGGGTTTGTTGGGGCCTAATGGTGCTGGGAAAACGACTTCTTTTTATATGATTGTCGGACTGATCACTCCGAATGGCGGGCGGATCTTTCTGGATGATCAGGAAATAACCAAAGAACCGGTTTATAAACGTGCACAGTTGGGGGTAGGTTATCTGGCACAGGAGGCTTCGGTGTTCCGGCGGCTGAGTGTCGAAGATAATATCCGTGCTGTATTGGAAATGACCAAAATGACCAAAGAAGAGCAGAAAGACCGGCTCGAAGAAATGCTCGACGAATTCGGGTTGCAGCATATCCGTAAAAGTCTTGGAATCCAGTTGTCGGGAGGAGAACGACGCCGTACGGAAATTGCCCGGGCACTTTCGATTCGGCCTAAATTTATTCTGTTGGACGAGCCTTTTGCCGGTGTAGACCCTATCGCAGTCGAAGATATTCAAAATATCGTACAGAAATTGAAGGATAAGAACATCGGTATTTTGATTACCGACCACAATGTACAGGAAACACTTTCGATCACCGACCGGGCCTATCTGCTTTACGACGGCCGTATTCTGCAAGCCGGAACAGCAGAGCATCTGGCTGCCGACCCGGAGGTACGAAGAGTATATTTGGGGAAAAATTTTGAATTGCGCCGCAAAAAATAATCTCCGGCTAAAACGTAGAATTATTCCGGTCCCCGAACACGAACAAGGACCGGAATAGAAAGAAAAAATAAACCTGGATTTTTATTTTTAATTATTATTTCTTTTTATTAATTTCCGCAACAAAAATATCCAATTCAGAAGAGTAAACCTGTATGGTCCAAGTTCATTACGGAGGTATTGATAAGCTCTTTTTTTTAAGGTTTTCAGTGTATTAACCGAAATTTTCAATTGTTCGGCGATTTGGGGATTAGATACTCCTTTCAGCGTCAGTAGTACAATTTTTCGTGTCTGTTCCGGTAATTTATAAATTGCATCGTACATAGATCCGAATACCTCCTCTTCTATGATTTTACGCTCCAATGGCTCCCTCAATTCATTTTGTAGCCATACATTGAGTTCTGTACTATTCCTGTTCCGTACTTTGTCATGCCGGAGATAATCAAGTGCTGCATTCCGGACATTCCGGAAAAGATATACACGGATAGCTGCAAAGCTGTCAAATCCTTTTAAATGATCCCACAACTGGATAAAAGCCTCTTGTACCAAATCTTCCGCTATGTCTTTGTCTTTAACATAGTGAAATGCGAATGACCAAAGTGAAGTGTAATGGCGGTCGAATAACCGGTCGAATACATCTGGCTGGTCATATGAGAACTCCTGTGAATCAGTTTTAGCCTGGTTGTCTGGGGCTTTTTTCAGCATAGTATAATAAATAACACACAAAAATAATGACAAATATATGAAATTACTTATTTCCCCCTATAATTAATTAGTAATCCTATATATTTTTTCAGCCATTAAAATATTTTATGTTCTCTACTATATCATTTTTTTCCGATTGTTTCTAATGCTTTGTCTACAACTAATACTTCATTACCTGGCATGTATCCGGAATGGGTCCATACCACTTTCTTATCGTTTATAACTAAAACATGGGGAATTGCTGAAATATTGAATGCTTTATATAGCTCTTTGTTCGGGTCGAGCAGTACTTCGAAAGGCCATTTTTTCCCTTTTACAAGGGATTTGACTTTAGCCATTGCTCTGGCATCATCAATTGATACTGCTATAATCCGGACTTTATTTTTCCAGGAGTCTTCCAAATCTTTTAATGCTTCCAGTTCGCTTTGGCAAGGCTTACACCAGGTCGCCCAAAACGATACGATTACCGGTCCTTGTTGTACAGCTTCTTTAAAAGTAATTTCTTTTCCGTCCAATTGTTTTAAGGTTACATTTTCCGGAATCGTCTGTCCGGAAAGTTGTAGGTCACAGATCAGTGAAGTGAGTAAAATTAAAATTTTTGTTTTCATTTTTTCTTTTTATTAGGATGAATAAGTTATTTCTTTAAAAAAAACGTGTACCCCTGTTATTCGGGTGACAACTCTTTTGATTTTCTAAATAAAATCATAGGGATATTTCCGGGAAACGAATGAAATGGAGCTTACCCTTTGCCTCTGGAAAAATATTTTTCCTGAAATGTGTTTTTTTTCAGTCACCCTGTCGGGTGGGGTGTACGTTCTTTATTTGAAAAATAACTTTTAAACTTATAAAATTATGAGAAAATCGTTTTTATTGTTTTTGTCTGTTATCTGTGTGATAGCGTTTTCTTGTTCTGATTCGGATGATGGAGACGATACTGGTGACGGCATTTTAAGCAGTCTTACCCTGACTTCAGACCGTTCTTATTTTTCTGCAGATGGGGTGGATGCTGTAGTTTTTACCGTGAAGGACAATACCGGGAAAGATGTAAGTACACAGTGTGTGTATAAAGCCAATGACCAGGAATTAGTCGATAACACTTTGTCTTCTGCCACTCCGGGTACCTATAAAGTTGTAGCAACTTACAAGGGAATAGTATCTAATACCTTGGATGTGATTGCTATGAATGAGAATGTAAAGTTAAAGGTGGCTTCTGATAAAAAGAGTATTGTGGCAGACGGGGGAGATTTTGCCTGTCTTTATTTAGTTGATGAACAGGGAAGCCGTATTTCTGGAGGAGAGTTTTATATCGACGGGAAAAAGTTAGATAGCCCCTATTTCGGAACGACAGAGGCCGGGATGCATCGAATTACTGCAATATGGCAGGGTAAAGAAGCTGAAGAGGCATTGAATTTGGGAGCATTTAAAGAAGGTGAATTTACTGCGCGTATGTTGGTAGAAAGTCTGACAGGAACGAATTGCGGATACTGTACCAATACGATCAAATTACTGACTGAAGGAGATGCATTGGCCCGGAAAGATCCCAGAATCGTTTTGATTGAGACGCATTATGAGGGACAATCTCCTGAAATGTGGCAGAAATACGATGAACGTAGCCGGGAGATGGAGAAAGCTTTTATTGCATATTTCGGTTCTACGGGTACTCCTTCGGTATATTTAGATCGTAATAAAGATAAATTTTCAGTTGATGCCATGGGGCGTGATGGGTTACTGTCAGCTATTAAATCCAAGGCTGAGGTTGCTATCGCCATTAAAAATTCTTTGTCGGAAGATAAAAAACAAGTTGAATTGACTGCCGTGATCGGTAGTAAAAAATCTTTCAACGGTAAAGTGATCGCTGCTTTGGTTGAAGATGGTATGTATTTGAATCATGTTTCTTTGGGGATGATAGAGTGGTTCCATACTATGCGTGATTATATGCCTTCATTTGAAGGAGAGGAAGCGGTGGCTTTTGAACCGGGTGCTCCGAAAGAAATTAAATTCCAGCTCAATATGGGAAAAGCAGATCCGGTAAAGAGTACGCTTGTGGTTTTTGTAACGAACGAACAGGGGTTGGTTGAGAATGTTCAGCAGGTAGTTGTTGGGACGAATGTCGGTTATTAAATCTTTGAATATAGGTAGGAATGTATAAGTGTAAAATTCCTGTTTTATTGGTTGTATTTGCTGTATTTTCCGGGTTTGTACAAGCCCAGGAAATACAGCGCTCCAAGGGACATTTTAGCGGAAGTCTGGAGACGAACTGGGGATTCTACATGAAGGATGATAAGTTGGGGGTGAAGAAGGTGGAAGATAAAGTGGCTACCAATACTTATCTGACTTTAGGATATTCATTTAAAGCTTTCCGTTTTGGTTTGGAATATGATATCTATGAACCACCAATGATCGGTTTTTCTCCGGAATGGGAGGGATGTAAGTTGATGAGAGGATTTGCTGAATGGGCCGGTGAGTCTTTGGAATTACGTGCAGGGACGGTATATGAACAGTTTGGAAGTGGTTTGATTTTTCGTACTTATGAGGAAAGGGCCTTGGGGATTAATAATGCCTTGATGGGGGGGAATATCAGGTGGCGTCCGTGGGATGGGGTGACTTTGAAAGTCGTGGCCGGAGTACCGCAGAAATTTCAGGAATATGCTCCGGTACGGATCTATGGTACAGATGGAGAAATAGATTTGGGAAGTTTGTTGTTCCCGGAAAACGGAATGCTGCTTTCGGTGGGTGGTTCCTGGGTATTGCGTGATGACAGAAGTGATGAACATAATGTGAAGGCCGACCGGGTAGTACGGAATTATGCCGGCAGGCTGGATTTGTCCAAAGGGATATTTTCCCTGGGAGGGGAATATGTTGCAAAAAGTCGCTCTGTGTATTGGGACGACGCATATAACATCCGCTATGGAAAAGGTCGTAATGTACTGTTGTATGCAGGGATCGATGCTCCGGGAATAGGTTTTTCCGCAACATTTCGTGCTTTTGAAAACGGAGATTTGCGGGTCGACGATTGCTTAAACGATGAAAGTGTCAGTTTGAATTATGTGCCGGCATTGACCATGCAACATAAATATGCATTGTTGACTTTATTTCCGCATGAGATAAAAATGGCAGGAGAGACAGGAGGACAATTCAGTTTGTTTGGGGAGCTGCCTATGGGGGGGAAAACAGGAAATCCCCTGTCTTTTGCAGTGAACGGATCTATGTATCGGAGTCTTACTGTGAAAAAGGACGATGAGAGTACGTATCTTTTCAGGCAGAAAGGAAAATTACTTTATGGAGAGATCGGCTTGGAATTGGAGAGAAAATGGTCGAAGAGTTTCAAAAGTACATTGTTGTTTTTCCACCAGAGGAAACTGGAATTCAGTAAATATGGTTTTGGGAATATGAGGATGGACTCAGAGGTATTGGTTGCTGATCTGCTTTACAAAGTTACCCCGAAAACTTCTTTACGGATGGAGTTGCAGCATGTGTGGAGCGACTCAAAAGATAATCAGCGTTGGGCCATGGGATTGTTAGAGCTGGGATTGGCTCCGGCATGGATGGTATATGTAAGCGATATGTGTAATTATGAAAGTTATGGTGACAGCCTTCATTATTATCGTGTCGGAGGGAGTTACAGCTGGCGTAGCTTGCGGGCATCTGTCGATTATGGCCGGAATCGGGAGGGAATACAATGTGCCGGGGGAGTATGCCGCTATTTTCCGGAACATACAGGAGTTACTGTCATGTTATCCGTTGCTATTTAAAAATGGTTAACCATTAAATATAAATTTATGAAGACAAAATATTTATTTTTTAGTGTTTTATTCGTGTTCATCGTATGGGGTATCGTTGCCTGTAAAGATGATGATGGGCTCGATATGCCTGTTGAGTTGACAATTGGCGGAAATCAAACAACTTTTGAGTTTCCGGCAATGGGTGGAGAACAAAAACTGGCAATGAAATCCAATTATCCCTGGGGTGCGGAAATGTCTCCATTGGAAGACAGTGTATGGTGTAAATTGAAAGTTTCTGAAAAAGAATTGGTGATCAGTCCTTTACAGAATCTGGATACATTAGTGCGCTCTTCCCGGGTGAAAATTTTTTCAGGGGAAGGGGAAAATATGAAAACTTTGTACCTGGATGTGGTCCAAAAGGCCGGAGATAAAATGTCTATTATGTTTTCTCCGGAAAAAGTCGTTTTTTCTCCGAAAGAAGAAACCAGGGAAGTGATGTATATGACTTTCAGTCCGGAAATCGAGTACAAGTGGCGTGGCGATACCTTGGTCGATTGGATTACCGTACAACTCGATGCAGAAAATTCAAAATTATTACTGACTTCCGAATTTAATGAATTGTTGACAGCCCGTCGTGCAACGTTGGAAGTATCCGGTGGTGTCGGAGGTAACCGTTTCACCGATACTTTGGCTATCGAACAAATGGGAAATGAGCCGATGATCGTGGCGAATCCGGATACTGTCCGTATAGATGCTGCCGGAGGTAGTGTTGATATTGAAGTTTTGTCGACAGTCGAGAAATATAATGTAGAGGCTTCGGGATGGGTAAAAATGGAACTGAAAGAAGGGGAAACGGATAAATACCTGTTATCAGTGGAGGCTAATCCGACTTTGAATGAACGTTCTATTGGAATTTTACTTAGCACACCTTATGGTGCTACTCCTTTTGTGAACGGAAGATTGACAGTTATCCAGGAAGGAAGTGTTTTGGCGAAAATTTCTACCGACCAGGAAAAAGTTAATTTTAAAACAGAAGGCGGTGAGATAACGGTGAAGGTAAACTCTTCCTGGGAAAACTGGAAAGCAGAAGTTAATGAAGAGGCGCAGGAGTGGTGTTCTATCAGTACAGAGGGAGATGTGCTGAAGGTGAATGCGACTGTTTCCGAGCTGGAAACAGATCGTACGGCTACCATCACCCTGAGTACCGGTGCGGCTTCTAATACGGCTTCATGTGAGGTGGTTGTAACTCAGCTCGGAACCAAACCGTCACTGGTACTTTCGACAGACCGGGTTACCTTGAATGAGGCTGGAGATGAAGTGATTGTAAAAGTCTCTACGAATGCAAAACTATGGGGAATGACCCTGCCTGAAAGCGAAGATAAATGGTGTACTGTGATACAGGATGATATTAATAATCAGATAAAGATCAGTGCTACACCTGCAGAAGCCGGTTCCCGTTCTGTCGAATTAATCGTTGAGATTCCTCAGACGGATGTGAAAGTGAAATTGACTATTATACAAAGTAAATATTATAAAGTAGGTGATTTGTATGTAGTCAATGGTGAACCCTTAGGTCTGGTATATGAAATCAGCGACGGAGGTGCCCATGGTAAAGTGGTAGCTTTGAAAGCTCACAGGGATCTGAATCTGTTGTATCGTACAGGATTACCTTATGATGAAATCCATCCGGAGGATCCTAATAATGTGGGAGTAATTGCCCGTAGTGAGACAGACGGACAGGAGAATATGAAAGCTTACAAACAGATCCCCGATTGGAAAACTCATTATCCTGTAGCTGCTTATGTCAGTGATTTGAATGACGAGAATGGAAATCCCGGATGGTATCTGCCGGCTATTAAAGAAGTACAGGCAATGGTAGGCTGGATTGACGGGGAGGTTTTATCTCCTGATGGTGAAGCTGGGCAGGAGCCTTCTGAAGCCATGAAAGAAAAACGTAAAGCTATTAACCAGTTGATCGTTGATAATGGAGGCAATGAGTTCTATTTCTATGGATATGATGTCAGTTTTATCATTGATCAGACCAATGCATGGGAGGCAGATTATTTCAACCGGATTTATACCTCGACAGAAACCGATTATCAGGTACATCCGATGGTATTTAAATTTTATTTGCGAAATGGTTGGTGGGAAACGATGCATGTCTATGGAGATCTGGCCGGAAGTTATGGAGAAGTTCGTCCGTTCCTTGCATTTTAACAAGTAAAAATATGTGATATGAAATATTTAATTAATTTATTGTTTCTTTTGGGAGCAGCCTTCTTTTTAGGAGGTTGCTCAGACGACGACGATCCTGTAGATACGCCCCGGCTGGAAGTCTCGGAGAGTTCCCTGCGTTTCGGTTCTCTGGCAACAGAGCAGGTTATTCAGGTAACTTCTAGTGAGGCTTGGAAAATTGTAAATATTCCCGAATGGTTATCGGTGGAGCCGGTAAGTGGACAAGCCGGAGAATATGAGGTAAAGGTTGCGGTAATTGAAAATACGACTGAAGTAGAACGAAAAGTACGCCTGGTGGTTCAGGCAGGAACAGAAAACTGGAATTTGCCGGTATATCAGCTGGAAAAAGGAGTATTGGAAATCAACGAAAAAGAGTTCATCGCTTTGTATAACCATACTTCCTTGAAAGTTCCTTACCGGTCAAACGGCACCTTGAATGTAACTTTCAGCGAAGGCGTGGATTGGATAACAGCTCCTGTCACCAAGGCGGTGACTGACCGGAATCTGGCTTTAACTTTGACTGTGAACAATTCCAATGTTATCCGGGAGGCTATGGTTTATCTGAAGGACACTCAGAGTAATCTGAACGATACATTGAAAGTGACCCAATATCCGGAACCCAAATGGAAATTGGACAACGATAAGCTGTTTGCCAAATATGATATGACAGAATTGACACATTCGTTTGAATGTAATATACCTTTTGATGTAGAGTTTGACGAAGAGGAGGTGAGCTGGGTAACACTTAAGGAAACAAAAAACGAAGACGGTCAATTCAAGATGGTTTTCAAGTTAGAGCCCAATACAGGTGAGTTTTTCAACCGCACGAAATTGCATCTGAAAAATAAAGTACTGGGATTGAGCTTCCCGTTATCTTTGAGTCAGATGTACAAAACTTACGACGGACATACTGTGATCTGGAAGAAACCGACTTATGATGATCCTTTTGCATCAGTACCTGATTTCCCGCGTATTACTTTCAATTTTATTTTGATTGGAGATGGTTTCACGAAAGAAGAAATTGAATCGGGGGTTTATGATTTATATTGCCAGGAAGCGATGGAGGGTATGGAGTCACTGGAGCCTTTCAAAACTTATTCGGAACGCTTCGGATTTATCTTGCTGCATGCTGAGTCTGCCGAATCTGGATGTACGGACTATAATGCGACTTATGGAGGACCTAAGGAAGTAAATACCCGATTCAAATGTTCTTATGATGAGTTCGGAACCGGTATGAACTGTGATTATACAGCTATTCAGGAGTTTGTCAAGACTAGTATTGAGGGTGCAGGTTTGGACTATATTCCGACTCAGGATGTTGTGATTGTGATGGCTAACGGTAAACGTTACGGAGGGGTAGCCAACCTGACCAAATCTGGAGAAGGAGTCGCTATTTGCCCGGTATCTGAGGAGCCTTTCCCGAATAATTTTGTCCAGATTCTGCGCCATGAAGCCGGAGGACATGCTTTTGGAAAACTAGCCGATGAGTACTCTTTCGGTGGTCCACTTGATGCGAGTACGGCTAGTTACCTGAAGTCATGGCAGGATGCGGGAATGTATCTGAACGTATCGATGTCGTCCACCGAATTTCCGAAACCTTGGCAAGAATTGAAAGACAGAGGTAAAATTTCCGATGTCTATGTCGGTGGTTTCTCGTGTAGTGGTGGGGTATGGCGTTCTTCTGAAAACAGTCTGATGAAAGGGATGGATGAAGGATTCAATATTTTGAGCCGTTATTTAATTTATTTACGAATGAAAAATTTCCGGGGGGAAGGTATGGATTTTCCGAGTGCATCGCTGGACGATTTCCTTTCCCGGGATAAAGAAGATGCTGAATAACTCTTTTTGATTAGCTATGAGAACGGACAGTGAAGAGGTGATTAGGCGTTTGATTATTCATTCTCTGTTGGAAGATTTAAACGAACAGGAAAGTCGGGCATTGGAAAACTGGCTGAAAACACCGGAGCATCAAGATTTTTATAAAAAAATCAGTAGACGGGAGTATGTCAGGTGTAAGATGGCTGGATTGGAGTTGTCCGATAAGGAAAAGGCCCGTGAACGTTTGAAATTGAATATTAGGCGTCGGATTGTGAGATACAGACGGCGGAGATGGTGGTGTTGGGCAGCAGGGATTGTTCTGCTGTTGTGTATGGGGGAAGGCGTTTGGTTTTATTGGCGAAATGAAGTGAAGCAAACAGATCAGGACCTGGCAGAGAGACTAACAGACTCCTCTCTGCCGGTCATTCGGCTGGCCTCCGGTAAAGAGATTGCATTGAACAGAGATTCTGCTTACAATTTGGATGGAGGCTTCTTGTTAGCTGAGGATGGGTATGCCCGTTATGAACCGACTGCAAACGTGAAGCGGGCAGACTCTTCTCAATATAATGAGATCCGGACACCCAGAGGAACGGATTATAAGATGATCTTACCGGATGGGACGAAAGTATGGATGAATGCGGAATCTGTAGTACGTTTTCCTGTAGTTTTTCCGACAGGAGAGCGTCGGGTAGCTTGTGACGGAGAGGTATTTTTTGACGTGGCACGTGATTCCTTGAGGCCTTTCCGGGTGGAAACGGCAGGAAATGTCGTGAAGGTTTTAGGAACCCGTTTCGATATCCGTCATTACGAAGATGAACCTTATTCGGCTGTGTTGTTGTCAGGAAGTATCCGGTTAAGCCGGGGAAAGCATGAGGTTTTACTGAAACCGGGAGAACAAGCACAGTTGATGGAAGAACGCTGGGTGGTTGGAAAAGCCGGAGCTTCGGCAACAAGCTGGATCGACGGGTATTTTTTGTTTGATAACCGTTCTCTGGAATATATCATGAGAGAATTGGCTCGTTGGTATGATATTGAAGTATTTTTTGTAGATAGTGATAAACAGAATGAATATTATTCTTTTGAAATTGAACGGAGTAGTTCGTTAAAACAGGTAATGAATATACTGGAGAAGACCCGTACACTGGATGTTGAATTGAAAGGCCGGACGGTCATTATCCGTTGAAAGAGAGGAATAGGTAATTTAATGAGAATATGAAAAATAATAGAGAGAATCGAATAGGGTGGGGAAAGGTCTGCCGTTGGGCAGGAATATGGATCCGGTTATCCTTATTTACTTTGTTTATATTAACCGAACCTTTAGTGGTTGAAGCTGCCGGACAGAGTGTGACATTACGTCTGGAAAATGTTTCATTAAAAGAAGCTTTTAAAGAAATAAAGAGACAGTTGGGTTACCGATTGGCTTATAATGAGCAAGTTATAAATACTATTGGAAACGTTTCCGTAGACGTTGTATCGGGAAATATAAATGAAGTGATGGAACAATGTCTGCGTGGTTCTGATTTTAGTTATGAGATTGAAAATCAGATTATTGTTATTTATAAGAAACAAGCCGGGGCCGATATGGCTGCTCCCCAGAAATTAATTAAGCTGGAAGGTGTCGTAGTCGATTCTAAAGGAGGTGTGCTGCCAGGAGTTACGGTTGTGGTGAAAGGTACCACGATAGGGGTGGCAACGGATATTGACGGTAAATTCAGTCTTGAAATAACAGAAACTCCGGGTATCTCTCTGGAATTTTCTTTTGTGGGAATGAATTCCAAAGAGATTCCTGTTAAAATAGAGAATGGAAAAGTACAACCTTTGCGGGTTGTTCTGGAAGAAGCAGAGACTGAATTGGATGAAGTTGTGGTTACCGGTATGTTTTCCCGTAAAAAGGAAGGATTTACCGGTTCTGCGGTGACGGTAAAAGGGGATGAATTAAAAAAGATCAGTACTACAAGTATTGCTAAGGCTTTGTCTACCATTGAACCCAGTTTCCGGATCATGGAAAATATCAGTGCGGGTTCGGATCCGAACCGTTTACCGGACATGCGTATGCGTGGTTCTTCCACGCTGCCTGCCGGAGGGGCCGGAGACAATAGCTTGGTGTCTTTGCAGGGAGAATACGATACTTATCCGAATCAGCCCTTATTGATACTGGATGGTTTTGAGATTGACGTGCAGACGATGGTCGATTTGGACCCGGATCGTGTACAGTCGATCACAATGCTGAAAGATGCTTCTGCAACGGCGATTTACGGTTCGAAAGCATCTAACGGTGTGATTGTAATAGAAACTTACACTCCGAAACCAGGAGAAATCAATGTGAGTTACGGCGGTAACCTGCGTTTGCAAATGCCGGACCTTTCGGCTTATAATTTGATGGATGCAGAGGAAAAAATCCAGGTTGAAGCTTTGGCTGGTTTATATTCTCCCAATGACCTGGATTCCCAACGGGACTATCAGAACCGTTTGCGTGAGGTGAAAAGAGGAGTCGATACGTATTGGTTGTCCCAACCTTTGCGGACAGCTGTACAACACCGGCATGCCCTGACGCTGGAAGGAGGAAGTGAGGCCCTGCGGTATAAATTGTATCTGGGACTCAATCAAACGCCGGGAGTAATGAAAGAGTCACGGCGTAGTACCCAGACGGCAGCGTTGGATCTTTCTTACCGTTACCGTAAATTACTGATGAAGAACAGCCTGACCGTGGATAATTCAACAGGAGATGACAGTCCTTACGGATCTTTCAGTGAATATACCCGTTTGAATCCTTATTTACGGCCTTACGGAGAAAATGGAGAAATCAATAAAATTATGCAGACCTGGGATATGATCTATCTGGGTAATTCACAACCTTATCAGGTAGCTAATCCGATGTATAATACGACCTTTCATAGTAAAGACCGGACCACCTCTTTTAGTATCCGTAACCTTTTTAAATTAGAGTATACTCCGACGGATGCCTGGCGTTTGCAGGCCGATATTTCTATACAGAAATCGACAGGTAAGGACGAGGTTTTCCGTCCTGCACAGCACACCGCTTTTGCTGAAGTGGTGGATCCTACCCTGAAGGGTGATTTTAAACGTAACCAGTCGGAGGATTTCAATTATATGTTTGCTTTTACAGCCAGTTATAACAATGTGGTCAATGATGTGCATTATCTGACGGGAAATCTGCGTTATTCGGTAGAGCAAACTCATAGCGAAGTCTATGGAGCAACGGTGACGGGTTTTCCGAACGGCAATATGGATCATATTTTGTTTGGTAAGAAATACAATGAAAACATGACCGGAAGTGAAGGAACTACCCGGGCTTTGGGAGCTGTGGCTACTTTGGGATATTCTTATGATTATCGTTATTCTGCCGATTTTAATATCCGTATCGACGGTTCTTCACAGTTTGGTAAAGACAATCGTTTTGCTCCTTTCTGGTCTGCAGGTTTACGCTGGAATATGAAGAAAGAAAGTTGGCTGAGAAATGTTAAATGGGTGGATGATGTGGTATTGCGGGCTTCATATGGGGTGACAGGTACACAAGGTTTTTCTCCTTATCAGTCCCGCTCAGTTTATACTTATACCAATTTAATGAAACCTTATTTTTCTTCTAATGCAACGGGGACGGAACTGGTCGCTTTGGGTAATTCGAATCTGAAATGGCAACAGACCGGAACCTGGAATGTTGGCTTGGAACTTTCCTTACTCAAAGGGCGTTTTACTACCCGGGCCGAATATTATATCAAGAATACGAAAAATTCTTTGGCACAGATTACGCTGGCTCCTTCTGTCGGTTTTGCTTCTTATCCGGAAAATATGGGAAATCTGGAGACGAAAGGGGTGGAGCTGAATTTTTCATTTATTCCTTATCGTAATCTGGATAAAGATGCTTATTGGATGATCACGGTAAATGGTTCACATAATGAAGAAAAACTGAAAAAAATATCGGATGCTTTGCGCCATATGAATGAGCTTAATACCAGCAATGAAAAAGACAAACCTCTGCCGATGTATGAAGAAGGAGAGTCACAGACGCGTATTTGGGTTGTCCGTTCGCTGGGAATCGATCCGATGACAGGAGATGAGTTATTACTGACCCGCAATGGTAAAGTGACCAGTGAGTATAATGCTATTGATAAAATCCCTTACGGGGACACAGAGCCGAAATGGCAGGGAAATATCAATACTGCATTTAATTATAAAGGATTTGGAGCCAATCTTTCTTTTAACTATAAATTCGGAGGACAGGTATATAACCAGACGTTGGTGGATAAAATCGAGAATGCCGATTTACGGTATAATGTAGATAAACGTGTCTTGCAGGAACGCTGGCAGAAACCGGGGGATGTGGCTAAATACAAACGCCTGACAAACTCTGTCAACGGATCGGAAACACGTCCGACATCCCGTTTTGTGATGGATGAGAATACATTGACTTTCGGTTCGTTGTCTCTGACTTACCGGATGGATCAGCAAAATACACGTTTCCTGAAAAAGAGTTTTATCAGTTCGTTGAAGTGGGGATTTACTATGGAGGATATTTTTTATCTCTCATCTGTAAAACAGGAGAGGGGATTGGATTATCCTTTTGCCCGTCAGTTTGCAATTTCGTTAAATGTAGTATTTAAATAATATGAATATGTATAAATTTGTATATGGTTTCCTGTTGGTGATCGTATTGGGGAGTAGCGGATGTTCGGACTGGCTGGATGTACAGCCTAAAACTTCCGTGCCGGAAGAGGATTTGTTTGCAGATGAGTTTGGTTTCCAGGATGCTTTAACGGGCTTTTATCTTAAAATGGGAGAGTCTTCCCTTTACGGACGTGAGCTAACCTATAATTATATGGAGATGCTTGCCGGACGGTATGAGTACGCTCCTGACATAACGAACTGGACATCGATTTATAATTATGACGGAACTTATAAAAGTATTAAAGATAATGTTTTTTCAGGTGCTTATAATATTATTGCGAACATTAATAATTTCCTGCATTATCTGGAGGTGAACCGTGAGGTAATTACAACGCCGGGTTATTATGAGATTATGAAAGGGGAAGCTTTGGGTTTGCGTGCCTTTCTGCATTTTGATCTGTTACGGATGTTCGGGCCGGTATTTGCTATGGAACCTCAGGGGAAAGCTATTCCTTATCGGACAGTATTCAGTAATGAACCGACTCCTGTATTACCTGCTACGGAGGTGGTAGACGCTTGTCTGGCGGATTTACACCAGGCAGATTCTCTATTGTGGGAGGCTGATCATGATATCTTTGTTCATGACGTCAATGCAGACCCGTTTCTGGAGCTGCGTCAGTTTCGTATGAATCGTTGGGCTGTAAAGGCTATGTTGGCAAGGGTATATTGTTACAAGGGGGATGAAGAAAGTAAAGCTAAGGCTTATGCTGTTGCCAGTGAGGTGGTGGAAAGTAAATTGTTCCCGTTGACTGAAGCTTTGACGACAGAAAACAGGATCTTATTCGATGAACATATTTTTAGTTTACATATTTATGAGATGGAGAAAGTGGTGGACCCTGATTTCATCAATCAGAATGTTTCCGGTTTGGGAGTCGGCAAAGAACTGTTCGGGCAGTTTTATGATTTATCTGCCGGTGGTTCTACTGATTTCCGTTCAGGAAATGCCGCTTTTCATGAGATGTTGATTACTGATGATACAAAGAAAATCTTGTCGAAATACGATCAGACCGGATATGCCTCAGATCATTTACCGAATTATACAGGAGCTTATTCCGGTGCAGATGTCATGCCCTTGATCAGGATTCCGGAAATGTATTATATTATGGCTGAATGTGATCCGGATCCGCAGAGCAGCGCTGAAATTTTGGATATGGTTCGTTTTAAACGGGGAATCGCCTCCAGTGATGCGACAGATGGGGGAAAAGGATATGACGAACCGGATACCCGTGAAGGATTTGACAGTGGGCATACGCGCCGGATCAACGAAGTGATGCGTGAATACCTGAAAGAGTATTACGGAGAGGGACAGCTGTTCTATTTTTATAAACGGCACAACTACGTCACTTTTGCAAATTGCAGTTTGGTCGATGTACGGACAAAGTATCAGTTTCCTTTGCCTGAAAATGAAGATATGTTTGGTATAACCGGAAAATAGTAAGTGATGAAAAGATTGATATATGGAATGATGGTTGTATTGATTACCGCCATTTCTTGTGAGAAAAATGATATAAAGGGATATAACGAAGCCCCCCGTCTGGAATTTTTCAATACAAAAGCCGAGTGTGTTTTCGATGACCGGGATTATATAAATGAAGTTACAGAACGTGCTTTAGGGGTAAAAGTGCGTTGTTTGGGATATGCTTTGGAAAAGCCTTTGAATTTTTGCCTGAAAACGGTCGATCAGATGGAAGGGGTTGTGTTTATACCTTCTTATGAATTTCCTGTTGGGGCTGAAACTTTTACGGCCCAGTTGGTTGTACCCCGTCCCCCTAGGGTCGGTGCCCAGTTGAATACAAAACTGACTTTTGATATAGAGAATGCTGAGCATGAGTTTGGGGAGGGACGTGTGGAGAATTCGGATTGTGAAGTTACTATCGCTTATACGATACGTCCTTCAGATTGGGATGAGAGGTTGTGGGGGATATACAGTAATAATAAATATATGTTTATGATGGACAACTTGGGGAAAATTTATGCTGAGACAGAGCAGACGAAAGAAGTCAGGGATGAGGTCAGTGCTAAGTATGAGGCTTATAAGAAGGCTGGTAATCCGCCTTTGATGGATGACGAAAATCCTCAGAATGAGATTGTGTTTCCTAAGGATTGATGATGAATGTGAACAGAAAAAATGATAGTATGAAAAAGATATTGGTATGGGGATTATTGGCTGTATTGGGAATAGCCTGTTACGATGATTTGGGAAATTATGATTATAATGACATCAACGATATGGTGTTAGAAATGCCGCGGAGCGTCAGTGTTACGATACCGAAGAAAGATTCGGTTTTGGTTGAAGTGAAAGCGGCTGTTACCCAGTTGGACCGGAAAGATAATGCCAATTTGACTTATTTGTGGAAAAAGAATCTAAGTGGGGTGACGTGGACGGAATGTGGTACGGATTCGGTATGCCGGATATGGGTTTACCCGAAAAATAGCGGACAGATTACATTACGGCTGGCTGTAACGGATACGGTACAGAATATCGTGACCTTCGGTGAGACGGTGGTTAATTTGGTGGCTGCATTTAACCGTTGTTGGTTTGTGCTGCAGAATATCGGTGAGAATGCCGTATTGGGATGTATCGATGGGGACGGTAGCAGCCGGGTTGCCGTACAAGATATCTATGCACAGGAAACGGGAGGCAGGTTGCAGGGTAAACCTTTGTTCTTGTCGATTAATAATTTGCATCTGAAAAATGCCATGCAGCAAGGATCTGAGGAGACATTGTTGGGTATTTTCACTGAAGGAGGGAAAAACTATATGCTGGATGGTGCTACTTTGGAAGAACGTTATGCATATAACCGAATGTTGTTATACAAAAAGCTGAATAATGACACCCATTATGCACCGATGTATGCGGAAGGAGATAAACGGGGGGAATGTATTATTGACGACGGGGTATTCTGGTTTGCCAAGCCGGATGGATTTTCTGTTTATTATCCGGTGAAAGCTGCAGATGGGGATTATTATGCAGAGAGGGCTTCCCTGGCTTATGATGTGTCACCGGAAGGAATAAATATTATTTATGATTCCAAGAACAAACGCTTCCTTTCTTACTATAATGCGGATATTGGCGGTAATAATTATAATACGAACCGCTACATCGCTAGCGGCATGGAAGATCTTTACGATATTGACGGAAGTCTGAATGAACAGAAACTGGAGACCATAGGCGAGCAGGCCGGTTATCCGAATAAATTCGATCCGAACAATATTGGAGATAAAGATGTAATTTATATCGGAGCGACGACTTCCCGCGATGTTCCGAAGATTATGGCGATAGCCAGTCAGGGAAGTAGCTTGTATATTTACGAAATTTCTCCGGAGATGATACAAGGGAAGAAAGGGACAATCTGTAGCGGTTATTGGGAATTGACCCCGGAAACAGGGCTTGTCGAAGGAAAATTACCGGTGGCCACTTCAGCTTATTTTGACCGTATGTTTTACTATGCTGTCGGTAATAAGATTTATCGGGCAGACTTGACTCGTTCAACTCCTCGTTCATATGAAATTTATGCCCATCCGGATCCTTCTGTACGGATTACCCGGTTGAAATTCCGCAGCCAACGGGAGGACCGTTGGGATATTTCGGGAGGAGATGAGGTAGAAGCGATTCCTTATGATTTTGTAAGTTACCTGGGGGGAGTGGCCGAATATCCGGATGGAAATTGCAGTATGCTTGAAATGAAGCTGACTGCAGCCGGAGAGATAGATAAGGAAGAGGGAACGAAAGACTTGATGGTTTATGAGTTTAAAGGATTTAAAAATGTAGTGGATTTTGTCTATGCTTTTAAATAAGAAGCAGTTGTTTTTCCGGGACCTGTTCAGGTCCCGGAAAATGTTATCCTGGTTGAAAAAAATCTGTTGGATTCTTTTTTTCTTGCTGTGTATGATAAAGCTTTATGCACAGTCGGAAGTTATACCTGGTTTGTTTACAACTTATCAACAGAATGGACGTATTTTATGGGTGATCCCGGATAGTCTGCTAGGACGTGATATGAGCCTGACGACTACAATATTGGAGGGTGCCGGACGAAAAAAAAAATCTGCTGATGCTAAATTCGGATATCAGGGCGATCGGTTCGGTCCGAGGATTTTACGGTGGGAGGAAGAGAAGGAACAGATAATATTGAAGGAGATAAGAAGTTATGTGGATACTTCCGGGTCATATTCACTCGGAAGTTTATTGTCTGAACGGGAAATGCCCCTTACCTTACAGGAATTTGAAATCTTGGGGTGTGAAAAGACCGGGAAGATCATTGATGTGACCGAATGGCTTCGTGATGGAAAGTTGTGGGGATTACAACCCTTTTCTTTTTTGATCGGGATAGGGAGTGAGCGTGAAGGAAGGGTAACGGCAATTCTTGGAACGCCGGAAAGTGTGATTGTCAGGTCTGAACGGATTTATGAAGCTGTAGAGAGGACGCCTGCAACTTCAGCAAATGGAGAAGTGACTCGATGGAAATTAGGTTGTTGTTTAAGGTTGTTGCCCCGGCATCTGATGCAGGTACGTTATGCCTCTTCAGGGGTTGGATATTTTACTGTACCTTATGCACATATGGAACCGGGAAGTTGTCAGGTCATCTCGGATCGCGTAGTGAAACGTTGGCGGCTGGAAGTGGCGGATCGTGATACGGCCCGGTATAGGCGGGGAGAACTGGTTGAACCCCGGCAAAAGATTAGGATATATATCGACCGTAGTTTTCCTGAAAAGTGGCGTCCTTATGTTTTACGTGCCGTGAACAATTGGAATGCTCTTTTTGAACGTAGCGGTTTTAAAAATGCCATAGCAGGACTTATGGCTCCGGATTCGGCCGGATTTACTTTAGATAATTCTGCTTTGTCATGGATCGTCTATAAGGCTTCTCCGATGGAGAATGCTTATGGACGTCCTTTTGTAGATTTCCGTACCGGTGAGATCCTGAGTTGTCATATTGCGGTTTTTCATTCGGTTTTTGATATGTTATGCCAGTGGTATATTGCACAGACAGGAGAAAGCGAGGAGGAGTTCCCGGACGAACTGGCTGGTAGATTGCTGGAGATGGTGGTGTCACACGAAGTCGGGCATGTACTGGGATTGACCCATAATTTTTATGGGAGTTCTTTGTGTGAAACAGAGCAGTTAAGAGATGCCGTTTTTTTACACCGTCATGGTTATGGTAGTTCTATAATGGATTATATGCGTATGAACTATGCTGTACAACCCGAAGATGGAGTCGATATGTCCGACCGGATACCCCGGATTGGCGCTTATGATTCATTGGCTATTGAGTGGGGATACCGTTATTTTCCCGGATTGGCGTCTGAAGAAATTCAGGAAAAATTGTCTGTTTGGATAGAAAAAAAACAATTGGAGCGTAAATATCGTTTTCAGGATAGCGGTGGAAACTTACCTGAAGCACAAGCCGAAGATTTAGGGCGTTATTCGTTGGAAACGGCAGAATTGGGCATGTGTCACTTGAAGCGTTTGTTGCGAGATACTCTGAGAAATAACGGGCGTCTGAGTGTTGAAAGTTGGAATCTTGCTATCCGAAAACAATATTCGGAGTACATAAATCAGGCTTTTACCTATCTCGGAGGGATAAGGAAATGTTGGGGGAATGATTCGGTTATAGTTGTTGCTGTGGGGAGGGAAGAACAGCAGGATGCCCTGCGTTTTTTACAAACCTATGTGTTGGAATCGGGAAAGGACCTGCCTCGGGAGTGGTGGGAAGACTGGGGAAGGGAGACTGTCAGACGGTTGGTAGAAAAAGCGGATTGTTTTGTAGGTTACGATCGGGAATATTCGGTCACTGAATATATCAGAGATTTGGGAAAAATATTCCGGAATGTATCTGGTGAGGAGTGTTGGGGAAGATTCTTGATATGGTGTTATACGGATTGTTTGATGGAATATATACAAACAGAAAGGAATAGGTATCCGGAAGTGGTGGCTTTGATGGAGGAACAATTGAAAGTGATGTATCGGAAAACAGACAAGGAAAAGGATGTTTTTTGGAAAGCGTGGAGAAAAAATGTGAATTCAATATGGAAATAACATGAGGACAAAGTTATTGGTATTGTTGTTTTGTTGGGTAGGGATGGTTGGGATAAAAAGTGGAAATGCCTGTGGTAAAGATAAGGATGAGAATGCTGTGGTGTTACCGGTATATGAACGGAATGGCAGAATGTATGTAGAAATTGAGCAGACATATTTGGGGCGGGAATGGATGGTATTGGCCCAGATAGACAGAGGATTGGGAATTCGGGGGAAGTTATTGGAGAGTAAAGGAATTTTTAGATTGGAACAAGGCAGGGATTCTATGACCCTGGATGTTTTTGCGGTTTTCTGTCCGGAGAGAGTTTCAGATACAACATGGATGAGTAACGGATTGCTGAAGATGTCCGGTTTACAGACACCGGTGGAAACCTGGCCGGTAGCGGAGAAAAAAGAAACAGGTTATTTGATTGATGTGACCGATGGTATAAAGGAAAAGTGGTATGTGGGGGACGGGAAATGGGGACGGATACAGTATGGCCGTTCGGAGATTATAACTGTCGATACCTGTAGGAACGGAGCATGTTTTACTATCCGGCATTATTTGGAGTGTTCTCCTGAACAGCAGGTCGTGGAAATGTTGCCCGAAAGCGGTTCGGTACCGGTAGAAGTATCTGTGGCTTTGTGTCTCTTACCGGATAGGGGTTTGAGGAACAGAGGGGAAGACCCGGATGGGTTATTCCGGACGCAGGTTTATGTCGATTATGGAGTGAATCCTTTCCGTTGTGTAGAGTGTATCCGTTGTGTGTGCTGGGATACATATGCGGGAATGCCTCTGAATATATGTGTTGCTGAGGATATTCCGGAAGAATATGTGGAGCTATTGTATACAGCAGTAGAAAAGCTGAATGCAGTGTGGACTGCCCGGACGGGAAGAGTATTGCTTGAATTGGAACAAAAAAAAGGAAGGGTGAAAGCTGATGTCCCCTGCGCAGTTGTTTTTGATGTCGGAGGTGGAGGGATAAAAGTGGATTTCCAGGAACATCCCGGAGATGGAAGGATTTTAGCTGCACGTTTACGTATTAGTGGTGATGTTTCTATGGAATCGGTGATCCGCTACCGATTGGAAAATCCGGTCCGGGAAGAGGACGGAATATGGAAGATGTGTTCGGAAACGGAGGCTTTACAGGGATGTCGTGAACAGGAAATCGATAGAGCTTTGGGAATATTGTTGGGATTGGATCCGGAACAACTGGAGAATAGAAATATCACAGCTGCAAAACGATTGGAGGCTTTGTGGTATTGTTATGCGGAAAGAGAAGATATAAAGACAGAGAAAGAGGTTGCCGGACAGTGGGGATGGAAGAGGTATGAGGAAAGGCGTGTGGCTTGGCAACAGGTGTTGAAGGAGGTGGAAAATGAACAGGTAAAGCATTATTACCGGGAAGTATTGAAATTGAGTGAAAAGGATTATATCCGTTGGTTAGATGAGACTTTTTTTCAAGAGGGAATGGCGGAACAGTTGATGCAATTATTGAAAGAAGATATTACGGGATTTTATGCTCCTTCCTTTTTACAAAAAAATAGAATGGGAATGGAACGTGATGATATGCTTGGGCGATTACAAAGAGTATGGGGAGAATTTTTTCGGACCGAGCGTTGGCTGCAGTTAGCAGAAAAGGAGAATGGAGAACAGCAGGTCGGTCAGTTGGTAAAAGAATTGAAGAGGCTGATTACGGGAAAACGGGTAGACCGTTTATCAGTACAAGAGAGGTTGGTACGGCAAACTTGTGTTATGGCTTTTAGTAAAGAATTGAAAAAATACAAGGATACGGTAGATTGTGGAGAGGGGATGGCGAAACTTTTATTATGGACTTATTGGGAGGATTTGTATGATTATTGGAAAATGCGCTCAGGAGGATTAGCCAGGATTTAATCTGGTTTGGATCAAGACGGATTTGTATGATCGGGAATCGACTGTCAGAATAAGTATTAATTATTCTGACAGTTGAGTGATAAGGGCTAATTCGTAAAACATCCGGGCTCCATTTGGCAAAATGTTGTTAGGAAAATCATAATCCGGAGTATGGAGGGCCGGAGTAGAGATACCTGCTCCCAGACCGAACATAGCACCTGGAATATGTTGAGTGAATAATCCGAAATCTTCTCCCCAGGCAAAAGGATGATCGGTTTCCTTGTAAGCCAATCCGTTGCTTTGGGCTGCTTCCTGAATCCAGGTTACGGATTCAGGATCATTTTCATTGGCCGCAAAAGGTTCTGTCCATTCGATGGAGCATCGTAAGGGCGGATGGGAATCAATGGTTTGCTGAACGAATTGTTCCAACTGTTGCCGGTGTTTTTGCAGTATTTTTTCGGATGCAGCGCGAAGAGTCAGCCGGATAAGTCCGCTTCCGGCAGCAACGCCATAAGCTTCTTCGCCGATATGAAGTTCGATGAGTGTCGTACGGAAATAATCCGGATTTTTCAAGGTCCCTCGATTCCAGCTTTCGCTTAGATGCAGGATATGCAGTAAAGGTGCGGTCGGGGAAACCGCTTTTTCAGGTTCTGCGGCATGTGCTGTTTTTCCGGTGAAGGTGATGGTACAGCTGATGACCGAGCAGGTAAAACTGCCTGTCCGGCAGATAATCGTAGAAAACGGATAGCCGGGAAGATTATGCAGAGCGAAAGCCCGGTCGATTTTCTGTTGCCGGAACCAGGGGTCCTGAAGTACTAGTTGTGCGCCCTGTCCATTTTCTTCGGCAGGTTGAAAGAGTAATAAAATGCGTCCTCGTTCCAGTGGATGTTCATGTAGGAGTCCGGCCAGCATGAGTAACATGGTCGTGTGTCCGTCGTGTCCGCATTTATGGGCTACTCCCGGATTTTCCGAACAATAGGGAAGAGGTGATTTTTCTGCAATGGCCACAGCATCGATATCGGCTCTGAATAATAGGGTCGGACCTTCGCCCGGGAAACTGTATTCTGCCACCAGTCCATGGCCCTTTTCCAGGGGGTGGATCCGGGAGGGCTGAAATTCCTGAAGTACTTGCCGGATATATTGTATCGTATGTTTTTCCTGTCCGGATAATTCGGGATGCCGGTGAAGTTCTTCCCTGATCCGGTAAAATTTATTCCTGTCCATAGGCTGATCGTTTGAACCTTTAAAAGTAATCTTTTTTTATTTTTAAATCTTGTTTCATTCAGATTTGTTTGCTATATTTGCATCGTTGTTTAGCACAAAACAGGCGATAATAGCTCAGTTGGTAGAGCGTTGGCTTCCCAAGCCGAAGGTCGCGGGTTCGAGTCCCGTTTATCGCTCTTCATAATCAGCCACTTATAAAGGTGGCTGATTTTTTGTTTTGGGTGGTTTTATGGGGGCGTTTACAGGTATAAAGTTAAACCGAGAGTTAAACCGAAACTGACTGAATCTATTTATTTCCTTTAGCTGTCCGCTTTTTCACTGATTATGTATTGTAATCCAACGTGTTTATATACATGTTTACCCTAGCTGTAGGTTTATAAGTGTAACATGTATATAACTATCTAATATAAAATGGAGACCTGAATTTTAGTGTGGAATTATATTTGGATTCGGGGGAAAATAGGTTTCTTTCTCTAATTTTTTTTGTATTTTTGGTGGGAATTGGTGTTGGTTAAGAAATTATTAATAATTCTGTTAATAGTTCAGGAATAAGTTTGTTCTTGAATTAGGAGGGGATAGAATATACAATAGGAGCAAAACGAATAATAATGAAAAGAACGATGAAAAAGTTATTTGGCTTATTATCAGTGGTATTGCTCGCCGTTATCTGTTTTACACAGCCTGTTGATGCGGCAAAGAAAGAAAAAAGAGCGAAGTATGTTTTTTATTTCATCGGAGATGGAATGGGAATAAATCAGGTGAACGGCACAGAGATGTATCTGGCTGAGAGAGCAGGAAAAATCGGTGTCGAGCCTTTAAATTTCACCACCTTCCCGGTCAGAAATTTTGTGACTACTTATTCGGCCTATAATTCGGTGACTTGTTCGGCTGCTGCCGGTACGGCTTTAGCTACCGGCGAAAAGACAAAGAACGGGACGATAGCGATGGATAAAGAACATAAAGTACCGGTATACAGTATCGCTACCAAAGCCAAAGAACTGGGAATGAAAGTAGGGATCGCTACCAACAATAGTATCGATCATGCTACTCCCGCTTGTTTCTATGCTCATCAGCCGGACCGGAATATGACCTATGAGATCGCAACCGATTTGCCGAAAGCGGGTTTCGATTTTTATGCCGGAGCCGGTTTTGTAAAGCCGGAGAAAAAAGATTCCGTAAATATTTATACTCTTTTCGATCGGGCGGGGTATACGATAGCCCGGGGAAATGACGATTTCCGGAAAAAAGCAGCGAAAGCAGATAAAATTATTTTTATGCAGGAGCAAGGATGTGACATGGGGAGTTTGCCTTATGCCATCGACCGGAAACCGGGGGATTTGTCACTTGAAGAGATTACACAGGGAGCGATCGATTTTTTGAGTAAGGATAAAAAGAACGGTTTTTTCGTGATGATCGAATGCGGATTGATCGATTGGGCCTGTCATAGTAACGATGCGGCGGCTATGTTTAACGAGGTAATCGATTTTCAGAAATCGATACAGAAGGCGATCGATTTTTATAAGCAGCATCCGGATGAAACCCTGATTGTCGTTACGGCAGATCATGAGACAGGGAACTTTGCTTTGGGAACAGGTAAATATGAACTGAATCTGAAAGCGTTGCAACATCAAATGGTCTCCAAGGGGCAGCTTTCGAAAAAGATTTCTGCTTTGCGGACAACCCACCATTATGCAGTGACCTGGGAAGATGTAAAGAAATTGTTGAGTGATAATCTGGGGCTGTGGACGAAGGAAGAACTCAAGGAGTCGTATGAGAAAGATTTGAGACACCGTTATGATAAAGCCTTTTCGAATGGGGAACAGGAGATGGTGAAAAGTCTTTATGCCGAAGATGAACCCTTGGCCAATACGGCGGTTCAGATACTGAACCGGATAGCCCGCATCAGCTGGGGAAGTGGCGGACATTCTGCCGGGTATGTGCCCTTGTTTGTCCTGGGTGTCGGAGCAGAAAACTTTAACGGTAAGTTGGATAATACGGATATTCCGAGGCAGATCGAGGCATTGATGAAACGGTGACCGGTAGAATCGGCAGGTATTTTGTTTGGCTGTCGTAACCCCGAAAGATTTTATTTCATCTCGTCCCGTTTCTTTTCCAGTTGAAACATTTCATCCCGCAGGCGGGCTGCTTCGATGAAGTCGAGTTCTTTGGCTGCTTTTTGCATGGCAGCCTTGGTTTTTTGGATCATTTTTTCAATCTCGGGTTTACTCATGTAAGCTACGACGGGGTCGGCAACCAGATGGAGGTGTTCTTCCTCCACATACGCTTTGGAGGTATCCTGAGTCAGCGCTGCATCTGTCGATTTGTAGATCTGCCGGGGAACGATGTGATGTTCTTCGTTGTATCTCAGCTGCTTTTCACGGCGGTAATTCGTCTCGTCTATCGTTTCCTGCATAGAACGGGTTACTTGGTCGGCATACATAATGACTTTCCCGTCTACATTACGGGCAGCTCGTCCGGCAGTTTGAGTCAGTGAACGTGTAGAACGCAGAAAGCCTTCTTTGTCTGCATCCAGAATTGCTACCAGAGATACTTCCGGCAAGTCCAGCCCTTCCCTCAATAGATTGACACCGATCAATACGTCGATGATTCCTTTACGAAGATTCTCCAGGATTTTTACCCGTTCGATAGTATCGACATCCGAGTGAATATATTGGCATTTAATACCGATCCGGTCCAGGTATTTACTGAGCTCTTCCGCCATTCTCTTCGTCAGGGTTGTCACTAATGTACGTTCCCGAAGGTCTATGCGCTGCTGAATCTCGTTCACCAGATGATCGATCTGATTTTTGCTGGGGACGATTTCGATTACCGGATCCGGAATACCTGTCGGACGGATAATTTGTTCCACGATGATGCCTTCACTTTTTTCCAGTTCATAGTCGGCAGGTGTGGCACTGATGTAAATCGTCTGGCCGGTTTTACTTTCAAATTCATCGAATGTGAGGGGACGGTTGTCGAAAGCTGCCGGTAAACGGAAACCATAATCCACCAGCGTCAGTTTCCGTGCGTGATCGCCTCCGTACATCGCCCGTATCTGGGGCAGGGTAACATGCGATTCGTCGATGACCATCAGAAAATCTTCCGGGAAATAATCCAATAAGCAGAAAGGACGAACTCCTGCTTTCCGGCCGTCGAAATAGCGCGAATAGTTTTCAATGCCCGGGCAATAACCTAATTCCCGGATCATTTCCATATCGTATTTCACCCGTTCTTCCAGGCGTTTGGCTTCCATAAATTTCCCGATCTCTTTCAGATAAGCCAGTTGATCTTGCAAATCCTGGCCGATTTCAACCAGGGCGTGGGCTATCGTGGCTTTGTCGGTGACAAAAAGATTGGCCGGATAAATATCGAGTTCATCCTGACTACCGATGCTCTGTCCGGTAACCGGGTTAAAAGAAGAGATCCGGTCGATTACGTCGTCCCAGAATTCGATCCGGTAAGCTACGCCGTCGTAAGTTTCTATGGCAGGAAAAATATCCACGGTTTCCCCTTTGGCCCGGAAACAACCCCGTTTGAATTCGATTTCGTTGTTTGCATATAAAGCGTCTACCAGCCGGCGTAATAAGACATTCCGGCTGATAGTCATGCCTCTTTTCAAATGGGTGACGTTCGAGCCGAAAGCCCGGGGATCGGCCATACCGTACAGACAAGACACCGAAGAGACAACGATGACATCCCGACGTCCCGAAAGCAGGGAAGCGGTGGTCCGTAAACGAAGTTTGTCTATCTCGTCATTGATGGCGAGGTCTTTTTCGATATAGGTATCTGTTGTCGGCAGATAAGCTTCCGGTTGGTAATAATCGTAATAAGATACAAAATATTCGACTGCATTTTCGGGGAAAAAAGATTTGAATTCCCCGTATAATTGAGCTGCTAATGTTTTATTGTGACTTAAAATCAGAGTCGGACGATGGATTTCGTTGATGACATTAGCTACAGTAAAAGTTTTTCCTGAACCGGTGACTCCCAGTAAGACCTGTGATGACCGTCCGCTTTGAAGTCCCTGGATCAATTGGCGGATGGCTTCCGGTTGATCGCCGGTAGGTTGGAATTCAGAGGTTAGTTTAAATTGCATATCAGGATAAATATTTACTTAATGTTTCAAGTAATTCTTTCCGACGGATCGGTTTTAATAAAAAACCATCGAACTTCTCATTTATAATCTCCAAAGAAGAGAGATCATGTGCTGTTTGTGCTATTACGATTTTTCCGGGCAATTGTTGCCGGATAAACCGTAAAGCCTCTATTCCGTCAGAATCCGGCATGCTGATATCCATTAGAATCAGATCGATGGAGGCCGTTCCTGAAGCGATTTGTATCGCTTCTTTTCCGTTACGTGCCCGTAAGATACGGACATGTGTTTTTTTTAACAGAGCCGCAAGGATCGTATAATTACTGTCGATATCTTCTGCTATCAGAAACGTTTTGTCCGACCAATCCGGATACTCTGGGTAAGTTTCCACTACAAACGATTTATAATTTACTCATGAATTTCTCCGGGTAGATGATAAAGCGGTCGTGAATAGCATGTCCTATTGTTCCTTTTTCATCCGTGGCTTCGATCTCAATACGTATCCGGCGGCCATCGATTTCGACGATCGTCGCTTTGCACATCACCTTTTTACCGACGGCTGTTGCCTTGGTATGCTGTACATGAATTTCAATACCTACGGTATCTGTATCCGGTTCCAACATGCCTTCCAGGCAGTGTATCGCCGTATTTTCCATCAGTCCCACCATTGCTGGTGTCGCAAAGACTTCCAAATGGCCCGAGCCGTGAGCTAAGGCGGTGTCTTTAGGACCGACGATGATTTCTTGTGTATATGATTTTCCGGTTTCCAACATAGGATTCGATTTAAAGTTTATGGTTAAAATTCTGAGGTAAAGTGAAAAATCAGTTTTTTGTAATTTTCCTGAGCCATATGCAACATATATTGTGAGTCGGCCAGAAATACATCTCTGCCTTCTTTGTCTTTCGCCATATATTGAGCTTTATGTTTTTTGAAATCTTCCAATTCTGCCTGATCCTGGGCTTCGATCCAACAAGCTTTGTAAAGATTGATCGGTTCCCAGCGGCAGGCGGCGGCATATTCGTGTAAAAGCCGGTATTCGATCACCTCGAACTGCAGTGCTCCTACCGTGCCGATGATTTTCCGGTTATTGAATTGGCTGACGAATAATTGGGCTACCCCTTCGTCCATCAATTGATCGATCCCTTTGGCCAACTGTTTGGATTTCATCGGATCGGCATTTTCAATATACTTGAATAATTCCGGAGAGAAACTGGGGATACCTTTGAAATGCAGTTTTTCTCCTTCTGTCAGGGTATCTCCGATTTTAAAGGTACCGGTATCGTGCAAACCGATGATATCACCAGGGTAAGCCTCATCGATCACCGATTTCTTGGAGGCCATAAAAGCGGTGGGAGTGGAAAATTTCAACATTTTACCGTTTCTGACATGTAAATAATTGGTATTCCGTTTGAAAATTCCCGAACAAATTTTCACAAAAGCAATTCTGTCCCGGTGGTTAGGGTCCATGTTGGCATGAATCTTAAATACAAAACCGGTGAATTTCTCTTCTTCCGGCCGGACCGGGCGTTCTTCGGTTTCCCGGGCAAGAGGTGCCGGAGCTATTTCGATGAAGCAATCCAGAAGTTCCCGGATACCGAAATTATTCAACGCCGAACCGAAAAATACGGGAGCCACATGTGCGTCCAGGTATTCCTGCCGGTCGAGACTGGGATAAACCCCCTGAATCAGCTCCAGGTCTTCCCGTAGTTTACCGGCAGCCCTTTCGCCGATATGATGGTCGAGTTCGTCCGATCGGGTATCGGTGATCTCAATGCCTTCGGGGATGTTCTGAATGCTAGGACTATACAGGCAAAGGTTTTGCCGGTGGAGGTTATAGATACCTTTGAAGGTATCTCCGCTTCCGATCGGCCAGCTGAGTGGGTTTACCCTGATCTGTAGTTCTTTCTCTACATCGTCGAGAATATCGAAAGGATCGTTGGCCGGACGGTCCAGTTTATTGATAAACACGATCACCGGGGTTTTGCGCATCCGGCAGACTTGCATCAGCTTACGGGTTTGCGTTTCTACTCCTTTGGCTGCATCGATCACGATGATTACACTGTCGCAAGCCGTTAAGGTTCGGAAAGTGTCTTCGGCAAAGTCCTGGTGACCCGGGGTATCCAGAATATTGATCTTGATTCCGTTGTACTCAAAACCCATGACAGAAGTCGCCACAGAAATACCACGCTGACGTTCGATCTCCATAAAGTCGGACGTGGCTGTCTTCTTGATCTTATTCGATTTAACAGCTCCGGCAACGTGAATGGCTCCTCCGAAAAGCAATAACTTTTCCGTTAATGTGGTTTTTCCGGCATCAGGGTGACTGATGATTCCGAAAGTACGGCGTCTTTCAATTTCTTCTTTAAATCCCATAATTATTTTTTTGAGTGTGCAAAGATAGTTAGTATTTTTTGCTTTCCTTTTTAACCTAACAAAAAAATGCTTACCTTCGTTAAATAAAAAAAGAAAGATCTTTAATTGTAATTTATATGCAAATTGTTTACACGACTTCGAATTTTAAAGGAGGCATATACAGGGCGGTTTTAGCGATTTTGCTCGGTTTGGCTCTTTTGATCTGGCCGGCCGATGCATTGAAGTATGTAGTTATGCTGATAGGTATCGTTTTCCTGGCCATCGGTATTATTGCGTTTATTATCTCTTCCAGAAACCGCGAGGAACATCAGCGGAGTTTTGCTCCCTTGAGCGGAATCGGAAGTGTTATTTTGGGATTACTGCTGGTATGTCTGCCGTCTACTTTTGCGACCGTTTTTATGTTTCTCCTGGGATTTATTTTAGTGGTCGCTGCTGTCGGACAATTTGTGACCCTTGCCGCAGCCCGTCAGTTCGGGCGTATTGCGCCGGTTAGTTTTTTATTCCCGGTACTGATCCTGATTGTCGGTATCGTGATTTTATTCGATCCTTTCAGTTCGGCCGAAAGCGTGTTCATCCTGTTCGGGATTACCGCCGTTTTTTATGGCGTAACCGATCTGCTCAACCAATATTCCATCCGTAAAATGCGCAAAGCCAGTGAAGAAAAAGAAAAAATCGTGAAAATGGGAGGAGATTCGGATATCGAGGATGCCGAATTCGAGGAAGTGGAAGAAGGCAAATAAGAAGGAAATCGCCTTCTCCGATCTAAAGACTGGAAAATAGAAAAAGAAAGAAATAGATTAAAACTGCCAGGATAACGCCTTTCGAGGCGTTATTCTTGTTTAAGTGCAGAAATAAATAAAATAAGCCTAAGTCGGCAAAGAATACACCGACGGAAATGAGTTTGAATTGTACTTTCAATGCGATCGCCTGGTGGATAAATTGGGAAAGCGGGAGGTCGTGAAAGCGGAAAAGCCAGAACAACAGGATGATGATGAAAGGAGCTGACAGGCCCGGGAATAATCCGTATAGAAGACGATCTTTCATCGGAGAGTTTTAAAATTGTACCGCAACAAAACAACGGGGCGTATGAAAATCCGGTTTGGGAGAATCGATCGGACGCCAGGATAAATAATGCCGGCAGGATAGCCGATCTCCGCATTTATAAAGGTTGATGCGGGCTTTCAAACCCTGCCAGGTATCGATGTTGTGACGGAAAAGAGCTGAAGCCGGAATTCCCACAGTCAGTTCCCAGGGATGGCCTAGCCGGGTTTCTTCGAAATTTGCCCCGCCCAATGAAGAATAACGGAGAATCGAGGCCATGATATCTTCCGGGGCATGAACCGCCGCTGGGCGTTCTTTCCGGAAACCTAACAAAGTTTTACCGATACAGGTAAATTCGAAATTGTAATACCCACTATCGTCGACTGCCAGGAAAAATTCGACACAGGAATCGTTACACACTTGCTCGTTGTCTTCCCGGGTGAGGGCCATGGTACTGGTCTCGTCGACCTTAAACCGGATAAAGAGCATTTCTCCGTTGTGTGCCATGGTAAAAGCTGCATAAGGCGTGTAAGGGAATTGTTCCGGCCAGTTATTCTGCCCGATTCGGTGAAAATCGATTTTATTCAGTTGCTCACCTGCCTGTCGGAGGTCGTTGCTGTCTAAAAAGGGAAGATAGGGAATTTGCATGTTGGTATTGTCAAAGAAAATCATTCGTCAGTAAAAGTTCTTAAAGTTTATGGATCCCTGCGGGGTTTTCTTCATGGAACCGGAGGTCACTTTAAGAAAATATCCCGCAGGGGTCTGGAACTTTACAAACCGATCAATGTTCGGTGTCACCTTTATTTCGTTCTGATTTTATAACCGGCTACACCATAATACAGGATAAACAGAAAACAAGGCAAGGCTAACCAATAAGCCCCTTGTGCCCCCAAACCTTCTTGCAAAAATCCGAAAACAGTCGGGATAACGGCTCCTCCGGCGATAGCCATTGTCAGAAGAGCACTGCCTGATTTGGTGAATTTGCCGAGGTCTGCCATAGCAAGCGGCCATAATGCCGGCCACATTAGCGAGCACCCTAGAGCCATCAGGAAGATTGCCCAGATAGATATTTCGGCAGGCAGCAATACAATGGCCAGAGAACCGGCTACACCGATGCAGGCACAGATTCTCATTGCCATGTCTTGAGTTAGGTATTGCGGAATCAGAATGATACCGCAAATATAACCGATGACCATACCGATACTCGGAATCCAGGCATATAAATCGGGATTTTCCAAATTCAACGCTTTGGCGTAGTCGACGGCTGTACTTAGAGACAAAGTTTCGACACCGACATAAATGAACAAGGTCAGTGCACCCAGAACCAAGTGGGGAAATTGCCAAATAGAAGTTTTATTTGCTGCATACGGGCAATTGGCGGTATCCGATTCGTCTTCTCCGGCAGCTTTTACTTCGGGAAGCGGAGCCATTAAAGAGATGATACCTAACAATAGAAATACGCCGATGATGATGTAGAAAGGCAGATACAGATCGGAAGTCTGCACATTGGTTTGGTCGGCTACCACGAGTGCGAAAAACAAAGGAGCTACCGGCCATGCCAGTTTGTTGCAGATACCCATGATACTCATTCGTTTGGCCGCGCTTTCAATCGGTCCCAGAATGGTAATGTACGGGTTTACCGATGCTTGTAAATAAGCGTTGGCGGCACCGCTGACGAAAGAAGCGATGAGGAAAAGAATGAAATTTTCCAATTTAGCTGATAATACAAATAAAATAAAAGCAACGGCAAAAATCAAAAACGAGAGTGCCATTGTTCTTTTGTAACCGATTTTGGCAATCGTGGCAGAAGCCGGGTAGCCGAAAATCAGGAAAGGAACGAAAGTAGCTGCTAGCAGCAGGTAGGCTACCCCTGAAGGCAGAGACAAAGCACCTTTTAATACCGGAATCAAAAATGAGTTGATGCCCAATGCGAATCCGATCGCAAAAAACATCATACCGACGAATGCCAAAGGCACAGCAAAATTTGTTTTGTTTTGTGACATAATATTTGGGTTTGTAGATAATAATTCAGCACGCTGTTTCAAAAGGTAAATGTAATAAAAAAATGAAATAGGGTGCCACTTTTGACACCCTATTTAAAATGCTTCGCCCGAAGATTATTGTTTCGGTTTGAAAATCAGATCGACAACATCGGCACCCTTGAAAAGAGACTGAGCAAATTTCTGAATGTCTTTGGGTTGCAGTTTATCGACAATGTGATCGAAGTTTTTCGGATCGTTCGGATTCACACCACTGATATAATAAGAAGTAATACAATTCATCCAATAGCTGTTGTGGTTTTTGGATTGTTCGTGGTTTTTCTTCATATTGGCGATCACTTTATTCATTTCTTCCGGAGTCGGAGCTTCTTTCATGATTTTATCCAATTCGGCATAAATCAACGATTTCAGATGTTGTGCCTTGTCCGGATCACAATCGAAGCTCATCGTCATGCTATAGTTGGAGTAAGGCTCGCGTACAGAACCGGCCTGAACACCTACACCGTAAGTTCCTCCTTCTTTTTCCCGGATATTTTCGGTATATCTTAAATCCAGGATTCCTTCCAGAATATTATTACAGATATTGTTGTAAACACTGTATTTCATATCTTTAGAGAAATTTGTGATCACGCTCGATTTCGGGGTAGTCAGTTCCAATTCGATTTCTTTTACCGTTTTGCCTTTCGGACCTCTTACATGGTTGTCGCGCCAGGTTTCTTTCCGGTTTTCAGATTTTAATGAACCGATGTATTTTTCTACCAATGGTTTTACCGTTTCTGTATCGATATTACCTACGATGAAGAAGGTGAAATCGCTGGCATCTTTAATCCGGTCGCGATAAACCTGTTCGATCTTTTCGATACTGATCTGATCCAGGTATTTTTCGTTGAAGAGCAGAGTACGCGGATTGTAGTTACTCATGATCAGACTAATCGAATCTTTCATGATTTTCTGCGGATTCTTCTCCATATTGGCGATAGAGGCCCTGTTGCGGCTCATCATAGCTTCATGGGCTTCCTTGTCGAAACGGGGTTTTTCGAAACGCAGATACAACAATTGAAGCATGGTTTCGAAATCCTGAGGTGTAGAGCTACCGCTGACAGATTCCGACAAACCGTTGATAGAAACTCCGCAGAAAGCCATCTTCCCGGTCAGGATTTTTCTTAAAGTGGTTGCATCGAAATCTCCTAAACCGTAAGCTCCTACAAATGCAGCAGCGTTATTGGCGGAAGGAAGCATGTCTATATCGTAAAGTGAAGTTCCTCCTTTGCTGTAAGAAGTCAGTGATACGGCATCTTTTTCGTAATCTGCTTTACGGAAGACTACTTTCGCTCCATTGGCCAGTGTCCATTCTTCTGCATCGAATAAGGGAAGTTTCTTGGTAGAAACGATTTTTGAACCCGGTAATTCTTCGCTGATCAATGTTGCATCGGTTACTTCGTCGCGATAGGGTTCTATCTCTTTTTTAGCAACCTTATCCATAATAGCGGTTACTTCTTCCCGGGTCAGGTGCTTGGCATTCTCTGACGGACCGGAAACGACTACTGTACGGTTTTTATCGGTATTCCACTCTTTAGCCCGTGCAGATACCTCTTCTACGGTAATGGTCGGAATAATTTGTTTGACAGCATTGTAATAGAAATCGAAATCTACGATCGGTTCCTGTTCCAGGAAATTCGCTTGCATTTCCCCGATATAACTTTCGTTACCGGTTTTGTCTTTTTCTTTATAAGCCGATTCCAGGCCGACCAGCATATTGGTTTTTACCCGTTCCAGTTCACTCGGGGTGAAACCGAACCGCCGGATTCTTTCATTTTCGGTTAAGATGGCTTCCAGGGCAACGTCTTCTTCGTTGGGTTTGGCCGTTGTGTTGATGTTATAAGCATTATAACCTCTCACAAAACCATCGAATCCGAAACCTCCGTTGATAAAGGGAGGATTACCTTTCTGCATCATTTCGCTGATCCGTGCTCCGGCCATCTGATTGTAGAAAGAGTTGATTATGTTATCTTTAAAATAAGCCAATTTATTCTTTTCTGTTGCCGGAGTACCGGGTAACAGGGTCACGATCTGAATAGAAGATTGCTGTACTTCTTTGTCGGTTGCCAGGCAATAATACATCTCGTCGTGTTCGGGAATTTCGTAGAAAGGACGGGGAGTCGGATTTTCTACAGCAGGGATTTTACTGAACAATTCTTTTACTTTTTGTTCCATTTTAGCTACATCGAAATCGCCGACGATTGCTATGGCTTCCAGGTCTGTCCGGTACCATTCATGATAAAAATCACGGATAGTCTGGTATTTGAAATTTTTGATTACATCTAAATTACCGATAACGTCCCGAATGGCGTATTTTGAATCTTTGAAAAGTACCGGGAACATCTGTTTTTGAATCCGGAATTGCGGTGTCCGGCGGGTTCTCCATTCTTCGGTGATCACTCCGCGCTCAGCATCGATTTCGTCGTCTTCCAGGGTAAGATAGTAAGACCAGTCGTGCAGAATCAACAGGCAGGTGTCTAACAGAGATTCGCTGTTTGTCGGTACATCGCTCAGATTGTAGACCGTTTCATTTTGTGCAGTGTAAGCATTGATGTTACGGCCGAAAGAAACTCCGTGCTTTTCCAGAGAGGTGATGATACCTTTCCCAGGGAAATTCTTGGTTCCCTGAAAGGCCATGTGTTCCAGGAAGTGGGCCAGACCGTCTTGTTCATCGTTTTCGAGCAGGGCTCCGGCATTACGTATGATGTAGAAACTCGCTCTGCCTTTGGGTTCTTCATTGTGACGCAGGTAATACACTATACCGTTGGGGAGCTTTCCCGTTACAATATTCGGATCTTGAGGAAGCGGGGCCTGAAGATCGACCTGTGCAAAACTTCCTTGCAGGAATAATAAACAGGAAAATGTAATTAAAATAAATAGTCTTTTCATAGTTAAATTTTTATGATTCGAAACAAAAGTAGCTTTATTTACGATCAAATATAAATACAATAAGGGATTTAACTTAAATTTAATAAGGGACCGCTATTCCTGTAAAAAGCTCAGATTGAGCATAAACAATATTTTAACATATCATACTTATGAGAGACTCTGTTTCTTTTTTGCATCGGGTATCCGCCTGGACTGAAAAAGTCGGAATGACAGATGACGAAAGCACTCTAATAAAAATGGCGATAACGATTACCGTTGCCATTCTGATTTATATTATTTCCAGGAAATGGCTCTCCAAACTCTTGAAAAAAGTTGTAGGAAAGACCAAAAGTACTTGGGACGATATCCTCTACGATCAGGGTTTTTTCCGAAAATTGGCTTCCCTGATCCCTCCTTTTACAGCTTATATCGTTCTCACTTTTATTACCTGGGAATATAAATATGTCCTTCGGCGCCTGGTAGATATCTGGTTGATTATCGTTACCCTGTTTATCATTACTTCTTTATTGAATGCGATCAACAAAATTTATGAGAGCTATCCGGTTTCGAAAAATCGTCCGATTACTTTTTTTATCCAGTTGATCAAGGTGTTTTTGTATACGGTTGTGGTGATTACCGTCGTCAGTGTGCTGGTGAATAAATCGCCGGAACACCTGATTGTCGGTTTGAGTGCTTTTGCCGCGGTGCTGCTTTTGATCTTCAAGGATTCGATCCTGGGATTCGTTGCCGGAATCCAGCTGACTTCCAATAATATGATCCGCATCGGCGACTGGATTCAGATGGATAAGAATAATGCCAATGGAGTTGTGTTGGAAGTGAATCTGTACACCGTCAAAGTGCAGAATTGGGATATGACTATTTCGATGGTACCCACTTATCAGTTGGTGTCGGAATCTTTCACCAACTGGCGGGGAATGCAGGAATCGCCGGGACGGAGAATTATGCGGAGTATCAATATCGATATCGATTCGGTTCATTTTTTGAGTCATGACGAAGTCGTAAAATTTGCTTCTTCGGCCTTCCTGAAAGATTATATCGATCAGATGGTCGCTAAACTGGGAGATATCAATAAAGATAAAATTACGATTCTGGATGAGCGTAAGCTGACCAATATCGGTATATTCCGTTATTATATGGATGCATGGATCGAAGCTAATCCCGATATCAATACGAATATGACACATATGGTCCGCCAATTACAACCCGGCCCGACCGGTATGCCCATCCAGATTTATTGCTTCTCGGCTATTCAGGAGTGGGTGACCTATGAAAAAGTCCAGGCCGATATTTTCGACCATATCATGGCGGTATTACCCGAATTCGGACTGAAAGTGTTCGAATATAAATCCATGTATGTGGGTGGGGAAAACCAATCGTGATTAACTGCGTATACGGCAGTTCGGGTTATCTGTTGTGACGACTAAAAAGGCGGTTTCGGTCACGGCTCTTTTAACTGAAAAAAACATGTCCGATAAAGAGAATAATTATAAAATACACCGTTTTATTCAATATACCTAATTAGAAATAGTGTATCGAAGAATAGTTGCATAGCCATATTCTTCGATACTATAATCAATTATTAATGTAAAAATATAAAAGAAAAAAGAAAGAAGCCAAAATCATCAGTATTAATTGGTACTTTTTTCTTTCTTTAATATAATAATACCATTCTTCGGGTAATTTTCTTTATCAAATTGGAAAGAATGGAAAAGGGCCGGGGGAATATGTCAACTTGCAATCTTCTGTTCAAATAAAAAAAATTCTTCTTTTGATATTATCGATCTCAATGGAGCCAAATATTTAAATTACTCTCCCGATAACGGAGTGAATATAGAACAACCTCTCCCTGTCAGAGTAGAAGGTTATCCTGAAGTGTGGCTTAACGATACATTGCTTTTGATGAGTTATAAACGATCGGTCATTGCGACATTGATTTTTTTGTTGTAATTTTGGAAGCTAAAAAATCGGGGCATGGCTAAAGAAAAAGTAAGACTTTGGGATCGTCTGAAATATAAATATAAACTTTCTGTCATTAACGAGACTTCTTATGAGGAGGTGTTCAATTTCAGATTGTCCCAGTTGCATGTATTGACTGCATTGAGTGTGCTGGCGGTAATTTTGGTCGTTCTGACCATTTTATTGATAGCTTTCACCGACTTGCGGGAATTTATTCCTGGCTATCCGGATGGAAATATGCGGCAGATGATCGCCCAAAATGCGCTCCGGGTAGATTCGCTGGAGAATGAATTGCTGAAGAGAGACCGCTTTTTCAAATCCATCCGGTTGGTTTTGAATGGGGGAGATACCACTTCCCTCGAACGTTCGCGGGAGGATACGGCGCGCTACCGGAACGATACCATCCGATTTCAGATCAGCGAACAGGAAAATGAATTCCGGGCTGCTATCGAAGAGCGTGAACGCTTTAATCTATCGCTGGGAATGAAAGAACAAAACCACGATTATTATCATTTTTTCCCGCCTGTGGAAGGAATTGTAACCCAAAGCTTCGATGAGAAGAAACGGCATTACGGCACTGATATTGTGGCGAAAGCCAATGCTAAGGTGGCTGCGGTATTGGATGGGGTCGTGATTTTTACCGATTGGACGGTGAAGACCGGATATGTGATCCAGGTGCAACATACCAACGACCTGATTTCTGTATACAAACACAATTCTATCCTATTGAAAAAACAGGGAGATTATGTCAGGGCCGGAGAGGTCCTGGGGGTAGTGGGAAATACCGGAGAGGAGTCCAGCGGCCCCCATTTGCATTTTGAATTGTGGCGGGCAGGTAATCCGCTCAACCCGGAGAATTTTATTAAGTTTAAATAAAGAATCGGTAACCGGAAGTTGTTTCGGCAATTTCGGTTTGGAAGAATGAATATATGAGAAAGATTGCGATATTAGGTTCGACAGGATCGATCGGAACACAGACGCTGGAAGTGGTGGAAGCCAATCCCGAACGGTTCAGTGTCGAAGTGCTGACAGCCAATAATCATGTCGATTTATTGATCGAACAGGCATTGAAATTCCACCCGGATAGTGTGGTGATTGCCAATGAGGAGAAATATCCGCTTCTGCGCGATGCCTTACAACATGAAGATATAAAAGTATTTGCCGGAGCCGATGCGCTTGCCCAGATCGTGACTTTTGCAGACGTCGATCTGGTGGTGACAGCTTTAGTCGGATACAGCGGTTTAATCCCGACGGTAAATGCCATTAAAGCCGGAAAAAATATTGCTTTGGCTAACAAAGAGACTCTGGTCGTAGCCGGAGAATTGGTCAACGAATCGGTCGCAGAACATCGGGTAGCTATTCTGCCTGTCGATTCGGAACATTCTGCCATCTTCCAGTGTTTGGCCGGAGAGAGCCGGAGTAAAGCCGAAAAACTGATTTTGACCGCTTCCGGAGGTCCTTTCCGGGGAAAAGACCGGGCTTTTTTGGAAAAGGTGACTCCTGCCGATGCTTTGAAACACCCTAACTGGCATATGGGTGCTAAGGTGACGATCGATTCGGCTTCTATGATGAACAAAGGGTTTGAAGTGATCGAAGCCAAATGGTTGTTCGGCATGAAACCCGAACAAATCGAAGTGGTGGTGCATCCCCAATCTATCGTTCATTCGATGGTGCAGTTTACGGATGGCTGCGTGAAAGCCCAGCTCGGAGTGCCGGATATGCGGCTGCCGATTCAGTATGCCCTGACTTTCCCCGAACGGACTACAGCTGATTTCGGACGTTTGGATTTCAAGGTATGTCATTCCCTGACTTTCGAACAGCCTGACGAGAAAACCTTTCGTAACCTTGGATTGGCTTACGAGGCTATGCGGCAAGGCGGAAACATGCCCTGTATCCTGAATGCGGCCAATGAAGTCGCTGTGGCTGCCTTCCTGCAAGGGCGCCTGTCTTTCACCGGTATGTCCGATCTGATCGAAAAAACAATGCAACAAGTAGATTTCCTGAAGAAACCGACTTTGGAGGATTATATGGAAACCGATCGCCTGACCCGTGAAATCGCCAGGAAAAATGTATCCCCCAAAATACCTCCTCTATAGCTTTCTAGCTTATAGTCTTTTAACTTTAACCTTTTACTTTTTACCTCATATCATGGATATTTTTATAAAAATAGTACAATTTGTCTTGAGTCTTTCTATCCTGGTTTTGTTCCACGAATTCGGACACTTTTTGTTTGCGAAGTTGTTTAAGACCCGGGTAGAAAAGTTTTATATGTTTTTTAATCCCTGGTTCTCTTTATTTAAATTTAAAAAGGGAGAGACCGAGTATGGAGTCGGTTGGTTGCCGTTGGGTGGATATGTGAAGATCGCCGGAATGATCGATGAATCGATGGATACCGAGCAGATGAAACAACCGGCTCAGCCTTGGGAATTCCGGGCTAAACCGGCCTGGCAACGCTTGCTGATTATGTTGGGCGGGGTATTGGTGAACGTCTTACTGGCTTTTGTCATTTATATCGGCATCCTATTCACCTGGGGGGAGACCTATCTTCCTGCAAAAAACGTCACTTACGGAGTGGTATGCGACAGCGTCTTCAAAAATATCGGAATGCGAAACGGTGATATTATCGTTGCTCTCGACAATAAAGAAGTGGTCCGTTTTGACGATGTGCTTCCCGAAATATTGTTCAATCGTTCCAAGACTATTCAGGTATTGCGCAATGGAGAGCAAGTTTCTCTGGATATTCCGGATGACTTTATTGCTACGCTGCTGGAATTATCGTCCAAGAGTTTCAAGCTGAATCCGCTGCTCACTCCCCGTATCCCGGTCGATGGAATCGAGATACAGGACTTCGGGGATTATTCTGTGGCTTATGATGCAGGTATGCGAAAAGGGGATAAGATTCTGTCTGTCAACGGACACACTTTTCGTTTCTACGATGAATTTTCGGATTTGCTCGCCGCCAATAAAGGAAAGCGGGTGGAAACGACCGTATTGCGGGGAACGGATACATTGTCTTATGCTTTTGCTTTGGGGGAAGACGGAAAATTCGGTTTTTATCCTTTGCTGACTGCCAATGCCTATGAATTGGCGACTCAGAAATATACACTGGCAGAAGCAATTCCTGCCGGAATCGAGATGGGGATCGGACAACTCGGTTCTTACGTGAAACAGCTGAAATTACTCTTTTCTCAGGGAGATACCGCTTATAAGTCGGTCGGTGGGATGGCTTCGATCGCCAACATTTTCCCGGGGTATTGGAATTGGCATTCTTTCTGGGAACTGACCGCTTTGATCTCGATCATGCTGGCCGTCGTGAATATTCTGCCTATTCCGGCTTTGGACGGAGGACATGTCTTGTTCCTGTTGTATGAAGTGGTTACCCGTCGTAAACCGGGAGAGAAATTTATGGAGTATGCTCAGATTACAGGCATGATTTTTATCTTCGGCTTATTTATTCTGGCTAATGTAAATGATATAATTAAATTTTTCGGGTAATGAAAGATCAGATTGAAGAATTCAGAGCTTACCGGGCCAAAATGAACGAGAGGATTCTGGCAGCCGATAATAAAGTGATCAAAAGAATCTACAATATCGATACCAATACTTATATGGAAGGGGCACTCTCCTCCAAGGTAAAGGAGATGTTGGGACTGGCCACTTCCATGGTTTTGAGATGTGACGATTGCATCAAGTATCATTTGGAAAAATGTTATGAACAAGGGGTGACTACTCCCGAATTGTTCGAAGTTTTTGCTGTGGCCGACGTGGTGGGGGGGACTATCGTTATCCCTCATTTGAGAAGAGCTGTCGAATATTGGGAGCTGTTGCAGGCTCAAACCGGCCCGGAGGTCGAAAACGAAAAATAAAGCATGAGGTATAACGGTTCTTCCTTTTCGATGAGAACGGAAAGCTGATAGAACGTCTGTATTATTATCTGGACTGCCGGCGGGGAAGTATGATTCTGGATTATATCGGTTCGGATTTGTATAAAGATATGGTGTGGAGTGATTATGTCAGGATGAGGTCGAAAGAATGCCTGTGATCGGGTTGGTTGATAAAGCTCATTTCAAAATTCAGACAAAAATGAAATTATTGGGTATATTATTTTTGCTTTGTGTGCTGACGATGCCTGTTGTGGCACAGGATCATTGCCGGATTATGTTTTATAATGTAGAGAATTTATTCGATACCGCCGATGATCCCTCGACTGCCGACGATGAGTTCACTCCCCGGGGAAAGAAACATTGGACGAAGGCTAAATACACGGATAAATTATTGAAAATCGCAGAAGTGATCGATAGCGTGGGAGATAAAGAACTGCCTTGTATCGTCGGTTTGGCGGAAGTGGAAAATCGCTGGGTATTGGAAGATTTAACGCAGAAAACGGCTTTGGCCGACGGGAATTACGGAATTGTTCATCAGGATTCTCCCGACCGCCGGGGTATCGATGTTGCTTTGCTTTACCGGAAAGATTGTTTCGAACTTTTAGAAACCGATTTCTTGCGCTTGTCATTTCCCGAAGATACCACCATCCGTACCCGGGATATTTTGTATGCTTCCGGGGTGTTGGATTCGGATACCCTTCATTTTTTTGTCTGTCATTTCCCTTCGATGATCGGTGGAGAGAAGCAAAGCGAGTGGCGCAGAGAACGGGCAGCTTCGACGGTACGGCATAAAGTCGATTCATTATTGGCTGTTCAGTCCCGCGCCGGTATTGTAATCATGGGCGATCTGAACGGGAAAGCAAATACCCCGGCACAAAAGGTGTTGGGTACCAAAAGTTCCGATAAAAAACCGAGGTGTAAAGATTTATATAATACAGGCTATTATTTATTGAAAAAGAATTACGGCAGTTACCGTTACAAAGGCAACTGGCAGACCATCGACCACCTGATTCTTTCGGGAGCTTTACTGGATGGGCACTCTGTCTGGAAAGCCGATCGGCGGCTTACTGTTTTTTCAGCTTCTTTTCTACTGGAAGAAGATAAAACTTATTTCGGATACAAACCTTGTCCTACTTACCGGGGACCGCGTTATGTCGGTGGATATAGCGACCATTTACCGATATATATCGATTTGAAAAAATGATTTCTTTTTCTATTTTTGCCGCGCAAAATTCATAACAATAGATATGGACGATTATCATCAAAAGTATTAATCTGAACAAAGGTTTTCTCAGGCCTTTGTTCGTAACGAATGGAGGGTTTTATATGAGAAAATTTTTATGTTGCAGGGATAATTTTGCTGAAAAGCAGGCCTGGCAAAAATACTGTTGGGTGAATATCGAAATGCCGACCGAGGAAGATACGCTCTACCTTACTCGTGATTTGAAGATTCCTTCTGCATTTTTATCCGATATCCGGGATGTCGACGAACGTCCCCGTATCGAAACGGAAGATGGCTGGACCTTGATGATTCTGCGCATTCCCTACCGGGATGAGGGAAACGATATACCCTATATCACCGTTCCTTTGGGAATTATCATGAAAGCCGATTATTTCGTGACGATCTGTCACCATGCAACGGATATGCTGCCCGATTTTATCCGGTATATGCAGCGTAAGAAATTGCCGATCGATGGGAGTTGGGATCTGTTGTTCAGATTGTTTTTGTCTTCCTCCGTGTGGTATCTCAAATATTTGAAACAGATCAATAACCAAAGCCGGGCCGTTGAAAAAGAATTGGAAAGATCGATTCAGAATGCCGAATTGCAACGGTTGCTGAAAATCGAAAAATCATTGGTGTTTTTTATTACCTCTTTGAGAGGAAATGACAACCTGCTGGTGAAATTGAAGAATTTAAAAAGCCAACGGGAATTTTTCGATCCCGATCTGGTAGAAGATGTGGAGATCGAACTGCGGCAGGCTCAGGACACCGCCCGAATCTATAGTGATATCCTGAGCGGTACGATGGATGCCTTTGCTTCGGTTATTTCCAACAATCTGAACGTAATCATGAAGCGTATGACCGCTATTTCCCTGCTTTTGATGATTCCGACATTGATTGCCAGTTTATATGGTATGAATGTTCACAATGGATTGGAAGACAGCCATTATGGACTGTTTGTCATCGCTATTATATCGGTTGCTTTTTCTATATTGAGTTATTGGATGTTCAGGAGAAAAAACTGGCTTTAACAAAGTGTTAACATTTTGAGGGATAAACTCCCGGAAGTTTTGTTTGTCTAAACCTCAAAACAGTTATTTTTATTGAAAAAAGAACTGAAAAAGGTGGCTTACAATTTTTAGATCGTTTAGCAAGTTCGTAAAGTCTGTCAGGTTTGTAAAAGTTCTGAATCCTGCGGGCATTTTTTACGGTTGTCGGTGGGACCGACCGGAATCTCCGGTTCCGTTAAAAAGGTGCACATAGACTTTATGGACTTTTAGCGATGAAAGGGCAACTTTATGAACTTTATAAACTAAAAAGGGTTGATTTATTGGATGAAATATGAATAAATACGTAAAGAGATCATTACAGATCGGGATTCCGCTGGCTTTGGCGGCTTGGATTATAATCCCCCGGATAGGTGGAGATGGGGTGCAATCAAAACAAAATACACCAGGTAACATGGGGAAAGGTAGACTTCCGGTAACGGGGATTATTGCTAAGAATTCCGTTGTGGCTGCCGGATTTCCGGTGAATGGTTCTTTGTTGGCAAACGAAGAGGTCGATTTGGTAGCAGAGATCGTGGGAAAAGTCAGAAAGATTTACTTTCAGGAAGGGGTGGCCGTTAAAAAGGGACAGCTGCTATTAAAAGTAGACGATGCCGATTTGCAGGCTCAGTTGACCCGGGCGGAGTTTCAGAAAAAATTACTGGCCGAGAAGCTCGAACGGCAACGGATTCTTTTGAAGCGCGAATCGATCAGCCGTGAAGCCTTCGATCAGTTACAAACCGATTATAATATGCTCGAAGCGGATATCGAACTGCTGAAAGTGAAAATCAGCCGTACCGAAATCCGGGCTCCGTTCGACGGGGTAATGGGGTTCCGGTATGTCAGTGAAGGTAGTTATGTGCAGCCCAGCTCACAAATTGCCCGGATCGTAGACAACTCTACCCTGAAATATGAGTTCAATATTCCGGAGAAATATGCCGATAATAATTTGAAAGGGCAGGAAGTATTTTTTAAAGTGACCGGAAATGATAAACTCTATTCGGCCAAGGTTTATGCTGTAGATCCTTTTATCGACGTGAAAACCCGTATGATTCTTCTACGGGCTCGTTTCCGGAATACAAACGGGGAGTTGATGCCCGGTATGTTTGCTAAAGGAAATCTGGTGGTGGGTGGAAAAACTGAATTCATTGCCGTACCGACAGAAGCCGTCGTGCCCGAAATGGACGGAAAAAGAATGTGGATCGTGAAAAATGGAAAAGCCTTAAGTGTACCTGTCGAAACAGAAAGCCGCGATGAGAAAAATGTAGAGGTGACTTCCGGTATCAGTGTCGGAGATACCATACTCACCGGTGGGTTGATGCAACTCAGAGATGGGATGGCAGTGGAGGTGAAGATGAAAAGGTAAAAGCTAAAGGCTAGAGGCAGGGGAGAAGGTAAAAAGGAGAAGGGATTCTGAGATTTGACAATTTAGTGATTCGATGATGTAATAATGAATAACTTAATAAACTCACAAACTCTGCAACTTAGTAACTCTATTAACTCAGCAACTCAGTAACTCTATAAACTCAGTAACTCTATAAACTCAGTAACTCTATAAACTCAGTAACTCTATAAACTCAGTAACTCTATAAACTCAGTAACTCTATAAACTCAATAACTCAGCAACTCTATAACAAATGAGCTTATCGTCAACATGTATAAAGCGACCGGTATTTGCAACGGTGATGAACATCATTATGATGTTGGTCGGTTGTATCGGTCTGGTATTTTTGGGGGTACGTGACTATCCCAGTGTCGATCCGCCTATTATTTCGGTATCGACCAGTTTTCCAGGTGCTAATGCCGATGTAATCGAGACGCAGATTACCGAGCCTTTGGAGTCGGCTATCAACGGAATCCCGGGGATTCGTTCGTTGACCAGCCAGAGTAGGGACGGACGGAGTAATATAACGGTAGAGTTCGAGTTGGAGGTCGACCTGGAGACGGCTGCTAACGATGTCCGGGATAAAGTTTCCGGAGCGATGCGCCGTTTGCCGAAAGACGTGGATCCTCCGACCGTAAGTAAGGCGGATGCCGATGCTCAGCCGATCTTTGCGGTTTCGTTGCGGAGTGACCAGCGGTCATTGATCGACCTGAGTATGTATGCCGATCAGTACTATAAGGAACGCTTGCAGACGATCTCAGGAGTGAGTAGTGTCTCCATCTGGGGAGAAAAAAGATATTCCGTACGGATGCGGATGGATCCGTCTTTGCTGGCTGCTTATGGAATCACTCCTATGGACGTGAGGAATGCTGTGACTCAGGAAAATGTGGAATTGCCTTCCGGACGGATCGAGGGAGAAAATACCGAACTGACTATCCGTACCTTGGGACGACTGATGACGATCGAGGATTTTAATAATCTGGTCATCAAAGAGGAGGGCGATAAAGTCATTCGTTTCCGGGATATCGGTATTGCAGAAGTAGACGCCGAAGATACCCGTTCGATTATGAAGCGGAATGGGGTGCCGATGGTGGCTTGTGCCATCATTCCTCAGCCGGGAGCCAATTATATCGATATTGTCGACCGGGCGTATGAAGTGATGGCCGATTTGCAAAAAGACTTGCCTGATGACGTCGAAGCCGGAATTGCTTTCGATAATACGGTCTTTATCCGCAATTCGATCAATGAAGTGAAAGACACGATCGTGGAGGCTTTTATTCTGGTAGTGTTGATTATCTTCCTGTTTTTACGGAATTGGCGGACGACATTGATTCCCGTATTGGCTATCCCCATCTCTTTGGTCGGTGCTTTTTTTGTGATGTATCTGGCCGGATTTACCATAAATATTCTGACCTTGCTGGCGATTGTGCTGGCGATCGGTCTGGTAGTCGACGATGCGATTGTGGTGATGGAGAATATCTATACGAAGATCGAACAGGGAATGTCTCCGCTCGAAGCCGGTTTCAAGGGGTCGAATGAGATCTTCTTTGCAGTTATCGCTACCACTATAGCCTTGGTGGCTGTGTTTTTCCCGATTGTCTTTTTGCAGGGGACGACCGGGCGGTTGTTCCGGGAATTCAGTATCGTGATTACCGGGGCGGTCATTATTTCTTCATTTGTCGCACTGACTTTTACCCCGATGATTTCCACCAAGTTGCTTATCCGCAATGTCACCGATAACTGGTTTTACCGTACGACAGAACCTTTCTTCGACGGTATGGTCGATTACTACCGCCGGGCATTGGAAGGTTTTATGAAATACCGGTGGATCGCTCCTTTGATACTGATCGGTTCGGGCGTGGTGATCTGGTTATTGTGGCAGGCTATTCCTTCGGAAATGGCTCCCCTCGAAGACCGTTCGAATATCCGGATCACCTCTACGGCTCCGGAAGGCGCTACGTTCGAGTATATGAGCCGATATGCCGATGAGTTGAGTAGTTATATCGAACAAGAGGTCCCTGAACAGGAAAAGATAATCGAAATGATCGGTGGGGGAAATACCAATCGTTCCAACTTGAACCTTTGGTTGGTAGATCCCGAAGAACGGGGACGTACCCAACAGGAGATTGCCGATGAATTGGGAGTACAGGTACGTAATTTTACCGGAGCCCGGACGATGGTTTCACAACAGCAGACTTTTGGCGGACGTCGCGGAGGCTTGCCGGTAGAATACGTTATTCAGGCCAAGAACCTCGACGACCTGAAACGGGTATTGCCCCGCTTTATGGATGAAGTGAATAAAAGTCCGGTATTCTCGGTGGCCGATTTGAACCTTAAATTTACCAAACCCGAATTGACCATCAATATCGACCGGGATAAAGCTGCCGTATTGGGCGTTTCTATGCAGAATATTGCAGAGACCTTACAGCTGACCATGAGTGAACAGCGGGTCGGTTATTTCATCCTGAACGGGAAGCAATATCAGATATTGAGTCAGATCGACCGCGAAAACCGGAATAAACCCTCTGATTTACAGAATATCTATGTGCGGAATAATAATGGTGAATTGATTGCGTTGGACAATCTGGTGACGACTTCCGAGAGTTCTATGCCTCCGCAATTGTATCGCTACGACCGTTTTGTGGCCGCTACGGTTTCGGCTGGATTGGCTAAACGAAAAACGATATCAGAGGGATTGGCTGAAATGGACCGGATTGCTGCCGATGTGTTAGACGATAATTTTAAGACGACACTTTCCGGTAGTTCGAAGGATTTTGTGGAAAGTTCGTCCAGTCTGATGTTTGCTTTTGTATTGGCATTGATATTCATTTACCTGGTTTTATCGGCTCAGTTCGAGAGTTTCCGGGATCCCCTGATCATCATGTTTACTGTGCCTTTGGCGTTGATCGGGGCGATGGTGTCCTTGTGGTATTTCGATCAGACTATGAATATTTTCAGCCAGATCGGTGTAATCATGTTGATCGGGCTGGTGTCGAAGAACGGTATTCTGATTGTAGAGTTTGCCAACCAGCGGAAAGCGATGGGTGAACCGATGCTGATAGCTGTGAAAAATGCTGCTGTCGCTCGTTTCCGGCCGATTCTGATGACGAGTTTGTCGACGGTTTTGGGTATTCTTCCGATGGCTATCGCTACCGGTGCCGGTGCTGAAAGCCGGGTGGCTATGGGGATCGCCGTTGTCGGTGGGATGGTATGTGCTACTTTCTTGTCCTTGTTCGTGATTCCGGCGATTTATTCTTATCTGTCGACAGAAAAGGTGAACGTGATCGGGGAAGAGCATAAAGAGTAAAGAATTTTTTGATTATGATTATGGGAAAATATAGTTTACTATTCTTCATCGTTTGTTTTTTATTTTTTATTCCAGGGTTTTCTTCTGCCCAGGTTAAAATTACATTGGATAGTTGTATCGCCCGGGCGTTGGAATCGAATTATTCGATCAAAATTATCCGCAATCAACAACGGCAGGCTGAAAATAACCTGAATTACGGGCCTTTTCTTCCGACTATCGGTATCGATGCTGCCCAGAAACAATCGATTACCGATAGTAAAGTGGTCTCCGACGGAGAAGACAGAAGGGCCGATAATTCCCGTTCGGATGCTTTGAGTGCCGGAGTTTCTCTCAACTGGCGTTTGTTCGACGGTATGGAAATGTTTATGACTCACAATCGTTATGCCGAAATGCTGGCGATCGGCGAACTGAACACCAAGGCAGCTGTCGAGAACCTGATCGTCGAAGTAAGTTCTTATTATTACGATGTTGTACGTCAGCACAGTAAGCTCGAAGCTGCACGGCATTCTTTGGAGTTGTCGAGTGCCCGTTATGCCGAGGCCCGTGATAAATATGTGATCGGAGTATTGTCGGGTTTGGAGGCCCAACAGGCAAAGCTCGATTTAAATGCCGACAGTTCGAATTATATGAAAGAAAAAGAATTGTTGAAAAGTGCTTATATTTCACTGAATACTATCATGAATACCGATCTGCAAAAACATATGTACGTAGATGATTCTATCCGGCTGCATATGCCTTTGCAATATCAGGATTTGTTGACCGATCTGTTGCAATACAATACGACCCTGCAAATCGGACGCCGGGACCGGAAAGTCTCTGAATTGGACATGAAGATCGCCCGGGCCGCTTTGTTCCCTAAATTGGATTTCGATGCCGGATATAACTACAACCGCACCAAATCTCCGGCCTCGGTCACTTCCCTCAACCGTTCGAACGGTCCGTATTGGGGTTTTTCCCTGAGTGTGGATATTTTTAACCGATTGGAAAACCGGAGGAAGATCAGAAATGCGAAATTGGATATGGAAAATGCCGCCCTTTCTTATCAGGAAGCGGAACAGCAGGTAAAAGCCGATTTGGCACAGCTCTACAATACCTACGAGAATAACCTGCAGATCGTAAGCTTTGAGGAAGAAAGCGAACGGGTTGCTTTCGATAACCTCGATGCGGCACTCGAAAAGTATAAATTGGGAACCTTGCCGGGAATCGAATTCAGGGAATTTCAGCGCAGTTATATCGATGCCGTCGACCGTAAAGTTTCTGCCCTCTACCAGGCAAAAATCTCCGAGCTGTCGTTGTTGCTCATTAGCGGGAAAATATTGGAGTAATGCCTGTTTTATTTGAATGACTTGAAATGAAAAATGTTTTTCGGATCAAAAAATATTGTATCTTTGCTCAACTAGTAATAACTTAAAAAAAATTGTCCATGTGTCGAGTTTTAATTATCGGTGCCGGAGGCGTTGGTACCGTTGTTGCGCATAAAGTTGCAAAGAATAAGGTTTTTACCGATATTATGCTGGCCAGCCGCACCAAATCGAAATGCGACGAGATTGCTGCAGCCGTAGGGGGTAATCGTATTCAGACCGCTCAGGTGGATGCAGATCATGTTGAGGAATTGACCGGACTTATGCGTTCATTCAAGCCGGATATTGTGATTAATGTTGCTCTTCCTTATCAGGACCTGACGATTATGGAAGCTTGTCTGGAAGCCGGAGTGAACTATTTGGATACGGCTAATTACGAGCCTAAAGATGAAGCACATTTCGAATATAGCTGGCAATGGGCATACCATGAACGCTTTAAAGAAAAAGGATTGACCGCTATTCTGGGATGTGGATTCGATCCGGGCGTATCGGCGATCTTTACCGCTTATGCTGCCAAACATCACTTCGATGAAATTCAATATCTGGATATCGTAGATTGTAATGCCGGAAATCACGGAATGGCTTTTGCTACCAACTTCAATCCGGAAATCAATATTCGGGAGATCACCCAAAACGGACGTTTTTATGAAAACGGACAATGGGTCAAGACAGGACCGCTCGAAATTCATAAGACCTTGACTTATCCGAATATCGGGGAAAGAGAGTCTTATCTGTTGTACCATGAGGAACTGGAATCTCTGGTCAAGAATTTTCCGACCATCAAACGGGCTCGTTTCTGGATGACCTTCGGACAGGAATACCTGACCCATTTGCGGGTGATTCAGAATATCGGTATGGCTCGTATCGACGAGGTGGAATTTAACGGAGTGAAGATCGTACCTTTGCAATTCCTGAAAGCCGTATTGCCCGATCCGAAATCCTTAGGCCACAACTATCATGGCGAGACTTCGATCGGTTGCCGCATTAAAGGGCTCAAAGACGGCAAAGAACATACTTATTATATTTATAACAATTGTGACCACGAAGCTGCTTTCAAAGAAACCGGTACACAGGCTGTCAGCTACACCACCGGTGTTCCGGCTGCCCTGGGAGCCGCGATGTTTGCAAAAGGACTTTGGAAAGGCGCAGGAGTGTATAATGTGGAACAATTCGATCCGGATCCATTCCTGGCAGAATTAGGAGAACAAGGATTGCCTTGGGTTGAAAAATTCGATATCGACCTGGAAGTATGATCGATAAGGATACGATTCTGAGCAACTGGGATTTATCCACTGTCCCCTCTCCTTGCTATGTATTGCATGAAACCTTGCTGGCAGACAACCTGAGGGTGATCGACAAGGTGAGGAAGGCTACCGGAGCAGAGATTATCGTAGCTTTGAAGGCCAACGCTATGTGGAGTATTTTTCCGGAACTCAGCAGACATTCGGATGGAGCCACTGCCAGTTCGCTGGCGGAGGCTCGTCTTGTTTTTGAAGAATATGGCGCTCCGGCTCATACTTATGCTCCGGTGTATACCGAAGGAGAGATCGGCGAGATATTGAATTGCAGCAACCACATCACTTTTAATTCGTTGGGACAATACGAGCGTTTCGGACGGCGGGCCCATCGGGCAGGTGTCTCTTGTGGGCTGCGGGTAAACCCGGAATTTTCTACTGTTGAAACCGATTTATACAATCCGGCCAGTCCCACTTCCCGTCTGGGCATATTGGCTGCCGACCTGACTCATTTACCGGAAGGAATCGATGGTTTACATTTTCATTCGTTGTGTGAATCCCGTCCGGATGATTTGAGAGGTACGCTGGCTGCTGTCGAAGAACGATTCGGCCGGTTTTTCCCGCAAATCAAATGGTTGAATATGGGGGGAGGACATTTGATGACTCATAAAGATTACGATGAGGAGGAACTGATTCATATCTTGTGTGATTTTCGTTCGCGTTATCCGCATTTACGGATCATTCTCGAGCCGGGTAGTGCATTTACCTGGGATACCGGTTGTCTGGTGGCCACTGTCGAAGATAAAGTCAGTAACGGAGGTGTCGACACTTTGATGTTGAATGTTTCTTTTGCCTGTCACATGCCCGATTGTCTCGAAATGCCCTATAAGCCGGCTATTTTAGGTACTCACGAACCTGCCGAAGGGGAAAAGCGTTGGCGGATGGGAGGAAACAGTTGTCTGGCCGGTGATTATTACGGAGATTGGGCTTTTGACGGGGGACGTGAGCCCCGGGTCGGAGATCGTATCGTTTTTCGCGATATGATCCATTATACGATGGTCAAAACGACCATGTTCAACGGGGTCACCCATCCTTCCATCGGAATTTGGAATCCTGAGACCGGTTTTCGTCTGGTCCGTAAATTCGGTTACGAAGATTATAAAAACCGGATGTCTTGACAGAAAAATTTTTGCCGAAGAGGTTGCCTGAACGTTTAAATCTCACTTTTGTGGAACTTAAATTCCGGAAAGACTTATTGTGAGGTAGGGTTTATTTTTGCTAGTGTCGGCTGATGCGGTGAAATGGTTGTCATATTGTTACATTATGTAGAGAAAGAGGGCGGGAGTATGGCCTGACGGGAAATGCCTGGTGATTGGTTGCCCGAACGATTTGTTTGAGAAAAAGTGGGATGGAAGAACCGTCCCGGAATCCCTGTTATTCTTCCCGGGATAGGATATAAGCCCGCCATTTTTGTATCAGTTGCTGCATATCGTCCGGGATTTCCGAGTCGAACGACAGGCGTTCACCTGTGGTGGGATGTTCGAATCCCAGGGTTTTCGCATGCAGTGCCTGTCGGGGACAAATTTCGAAGCAGTTGTTGACAAACTGTTTGTACCTGGCAAAGGTGGTACCTTTCAGAATTTCATTTCCCCCGTATTCTTTATCGTTGAAAAGCGGGTGTTTGATATATTTGAAATGAGCACGGATCTGATGGGTTCGGCCGGTTTCCAAAATACATTCAACTACGTTCACATAGCCCAGGCGTTCCAATACCCGGTAATGCGTTACGGCGTGTTTGCCATGACTGCCGTCCGGAAAACAGGCCATGACTTTGCGGTTGGTCAGGTTGCGCCCGATATGTCCGGTGATCGTTCCGGTTTCGTCTTCCAGGTTACCCCAACAAACGGCTACATACTTCCGGTCGGAAGTCTTGTTGAAAAATTGTAATCCCAGATGGGTTTTGGCCTTTTCGGTTTTGGCGATGACCAATAATCCCGACGTGTCCTTATCGATCCGGTGGACTAATCCGGGACGCGGATCGTTATTGTCTTTAAAAAGCGGATTACCTTTCAGGTGCCAGGCCAGAGCGTTCACCAAAGTGCCCGTATAATGCCCGTAGGAGGGATGTACTACCATCCCGGCGGGTTTATTGACTACCATCAGGTCGTCGTCTTCGTAAACGATGTTCAGGGGGATATTTTCCGGTATGATCTCGATTTCCCGACGGGGATAGGCCATGACGACCGATACGATATCTTTGGGTTTTACCTTATAACTCGATTTGACAGCCTTCCCGTTTACCAGAATATTTCCGGCATCGGCAGCTTCCTGAATTTTTGTGCGGGAAGCATTCGGCAGACGTGACATCAGAAATTTATCCACCCGGAGCAGATTCTGGCCATTATCCGCTTCGATCCGGTGGTGTTCGTACATTTCGGATGCTTGTCCTTCCTCTTCTTCTTCCAATAATTCTTCCTCTTCTTCAAATTCGGGCATAGGATGCTGTTTTAGTTCACGTTTTTATTCGGTAACCATCAAGGAGTCGAGTGCTGCAATTTTATCTTTTTCCAGGGTGATATGCAGGTTGACATAAGTACCTCCTTCGACTGTCGTCTCGCCCAAAGGATCCTGTTCGTAGATGACAGCCGAGTAGGCATCGTTTTTACTCTTTATACTGGCATCCGGGAGTACTTCGCCGAGATTCAGGTAAGATTTACGAAGGATATCCAGGGCTTCCTGCAGATTTTTCCCGGTCAGTTGCGGGAGAACGACTGTATTCCTTCCATTTCCACTTCCTAACACGATATCGATAACGGCTCCTTTGGTCAATAAGCTCCCTGGAACGATATTTTCTCCGTCATGTTTAAGATCCAATACCAGATTATGAAATTCAGACGGGGCATATTCGATATGACCGATTTTGAATCCCCGGCTGGTCAGGGTTTGCAGTGTCTGCCGGTAAGCAGCATTCTGCAGGTTCGGGAAAACCACTTTTTCAGGGTTATGGGCATTGATGATCAGATGGATCAGACGGTTTTCTTTAACGTGTGCTCCGGCTACCGGTGATTGTTCGAGCACGACTCCCGGTTTGGCCGCATCGTCATACAGGGAGTCGGTCACCACAACAGTTAAATGAGCATGCCGGGCTACCGCGTGTGCTTCCTCCACTGTCAAATCGTTAAAGGCAGGAACCGGAATAAATTGTCCGTGTTGGGTATAACTCTCCAGATGGGATAGAACAAAATAACCTATCACACAAACGAGAAGAATGGCTGCTAACAGATTCAGCAGGTAAAAGGTGAGTCTTGCCGGAAATTTTTTCATCGGTTACAATTTGGTTTATGGCCTTTGTTGTGAAAGCCTGGGTTCATCAACTTGCAAAAATAGCGCAGATTTTTAAATTATCTACTATTTTTTCTAAATTTGCTGCTTATTAATAGGAATAGCTATGCTAAAATTATTATTTCTGTTTTTGCTTTTATGGTCTTGCGGTCAGGTAATCGGGCAAGGGACTGCGGTAACAAAGTCCAACGATATCGTTGTGATTCGGGGAAAGAGTTATTATTTGCATACCGTGCAACCCGGTCAGACTTTGTATTCGATATGTAAGGCATACGGAGCGAACATCGACGAGGTAAAGAGTTTAAATGATAAGAAAGATAATGCGTTGAGTTTATACGAGGTATTGAAAGTGCCTTATACCGATCCTTTTGTGCAACAGGACGACAAATTTTATTATCACAAAGTGGTTAAAGGAGAGACTTTCTATTCCATCGCCCGGCTTTATAAGATAAAACCGAAACGTTTATTGAAATTCAATGAAGGATATGCCCAGAATCAACCCCTGGCGGTAGGAGCTGTGGTGAAGTTGCCTTTGGCTGAAATCGATCTTTCTGTATTGGGTGAAGAAGAAATCGAAGCTTCGGTGGGAAAAAAGCAGGAGATTCGCCCTGAGCGTCCGGTTCGAAACGAGAGCGTGAAAAAAGTGGAAGAAGCGTCCGTGACCGATATCCTGCAAAATGCCCTGATGCAAAAAAACGAAAAAACGGAACAAGAACCGGAAAAAGAGACTACGACTGTTATCGGGGCTACCGATAAAATGGAGATTCCGGATTATATCTCCGAAGTAGTGATGCCTGTCGATCCTTTTGTGAAGGTGGCTTTACTGCTCCCTTTTTCTGCAAAAGATTATCCTGTATTTGTCGATACGCTGGTGGAAAAAATGCCGGTACAGATTTCTGCCCGCTCCGAGCAATTTATTTCTTTTTATGAAGGGGTATTGCTGGCGGTGGACAGCTTGAAAAATCAAGGATACAAAGTTAACCTGAAGGTTTTCGATACCGAACGGAGTGCAGAGAAAATGTATACTATGGTCGATGAAATCGACCGGTTTCATCCCGACCTGATCATCGGTCCGGTATATGGCTCGGTGTATAAGGCCTTAATGGATGATTTAACGAATAAAAATATCCCGGTCATTTATCCCTTATCTTCCCGAAGTGAAGAATTTGGCGTGTATCCTGATTTTATCCAGGTCAACCCTTCTATGAAAGCACTGACTGTTGCGATGAGTGATTGGTTGCGCGAAGAAGCGGAAGAAGCGAATCTGGTTTGTCTGAATCTGACAGGGAACGAGGTCAGTCATTCGGACCTGGAAGATATTCGCTTGTTTAAGGAGTATATGCATCGGATCGGCAGTATGAATTTTTATGATTGGAATACTTCGGCAGTTCCGTTGGATGGATTGCGTTTGCAATTGTTGCCCGACCGGGAAAATATAATCATTCTGCCTACTACGAAAGAAGCTGAAGTCAGTAAGATATTACCGGTATTATCGGCTTTAACGGATGGTTATCGGATTACCGTCGTCGGCTTCCCGGAATGGCAGGCCTTTACTTCGGTAGATCATGAGACTTATTTCAAACTGAATACGAAGATCTTTACCTATAGTTATGTGGACAATACCACGGAGCCTGCCAAACGGTTTGCCTTAAAATACCGGAAATATTTTTATACCGAACCGAATAATCTGGCCTATAAGGCTTTCGATATGAGTCTTTATTTTATTGAATTGGCGGCAAAATACCGGGACCGGACACTGGATGCACTTGAATTTTATCCGCGTAACGGTGATTTTTCGCGTTTTTATTTTCAAAAGATGGAAGGTCAAGCCGGTAAAGAAAATCAGGGTTTTTATATCGTCAATTTTGGATCCGACTACCGATTGAAAATAGAGTCCCTATAAGCGTAACTTGTCAGCATGATCTGCGATATAAATAAGCAGACCTAAAGCATAAAGTTATGGCAAAATTCGAAGACATCATTCAGGGAAATACTCTTGTGTTCGTAGATTTTTTCGCTACCTGGTGCGGACCTTGTAAAATGATGCATCCCGTATTGGAAGACCTGAAAAAGCAGTTGGTAAATTCCTATCAGGTACAGGCGGTACCGACATTGATGTTATTCAAAGCAGGTAAAATGGTTTGGCGGCAGAGTGGGGCGATGCAAGCAACACAAATTCGTCAAGTGATTGAAAAACACCTTTGATTATCAGTGTTTTATGTTTCATCTGTTCGTGATCATCCAAACCGCGAATGTATAAAATTATTTGAATATCCGGTTTTCGGAATGTCAGAAATATCTTTCGTCGGATGAATATTTTTTGAGGAAAAATAGTTACACCCGATGAAATATCTCTGTATGTTTGTGGCGTTTAAAATTAAAACAAACAAATCTGAAAAAGGAGAGATTCGAAAGAATCTGACAATTATGAAAACAGGTAAAACCGAGTTGCCCCGATCGACGAGTGGGGCAGATGAGTTCTTTATTTTACAGGGAAAAAAACAGGGAGTGCGGATCGAGGGAGAGGGGTATGTCATCCGGGAATTCAGTTACTCCGATTGTGAATCCTTGGCAGAAAATGCCGATAACAACAAAATCTGGAATAACTTAATGGATAATTTTCCGCATCCCTATACCAAACAGGATGCATTCGATTACATCAGTATGGTAAAAGCCATGCCGGGCAAACCGATGCGTTTTGCTATCGAGGTTGAAGGAAAAGCGGTGGGAAGTATCGGATTCGGATCCGAAGGAGATGTAGAAAGAGTGACTGCCGAGGTGGGATATTGGATCGGGGAAAAATATTGGGGGCATGGCATTATGAGTAAAGTGTTGGAGGATATCACCGAATATGCTTTTCAAAATTTTCATTACGAAAAATTGTACACGATTGTATTCAGTACGAATCCCGCTTCTATGCATGTATCGCAAAAAGCGGGGTATCGACAGGAAGCTGTTTTGCATCATGCTGCAGTCAAGAATGGTCATTTGGTCGATTTTTATTATTTCTGTAAGATGCGTGAGCACGGGTAAGTTTTATATCCCTTTTTTATCCCTGACTTGATTAGAAGCCAGCTGACAGGCAACATATTCTCCGATATAAACAGCAGGAACAAACGAAGTAAAAGTTTCTCCGGTAAGACCGGTGTAAGGTATACCCTGTTCTGTAATGAAAAGCCGATAAGGTAACTCCCGGCGGTTACCGATCTGATAAAAATTGTGAAAACAAAATACAGGAAAATCGAAACTTTTCAGGAAGCAGGGAAGTATACTCTTAAAATTAAAAATGAATAGAATGAGAGGAGTATATTTATTCGGGGGATTACTACTTTTAATAATTTTGCAGGCCTGTCGCGAAGATGACAGTTACAAACCCTACCCTCCTGCGAAGGATTCGACCGGAAATATCGCAGTGGCTTTGGCGGGACGTGTCGGAACGGTGGTCGGAGAAAACTTGACTACTTACGTAAAATCGTTGAATCTTTTTCTTTTTCGGGAAAATACAACCGGTGATTATGTACTGTACCGGAATATGTTGTTGGATAAATCCCAACTGGAAGCATTGACAGAAAATACTATGAGTACTCAACCTGGTTTTACTGTACCCCGGGAGTTTGTTTTTGATTCTGTACCGCTGGCAAACTATAAAATCGTGGGAGTAGGGAATGTACAGGATTCCTTAGGCAATGCCTTGCCGAATGTTTCTTTACAGGGAGTGACCGCAGGAAGTACTTTAAATCAGGTACTGGTAGTGGTAAGGTCAGGAGAAGAAGCTTCCCGGTTGTTTTGGGGAAGTTCCGATGTGGTTCAGGTGGGAGCTACTTCCGAAACGAATCTGCCGGTATTGTCTCTTTACCGTAAGGTCGCTATGTTTGCTCTTACTTTAGAGAAAATACCCAGTGTTGTCGACCGGATCGATATGGATATTGAAATGGTAAATAGTTCTTTTAATATGAACGGGACCTTTCCGGGGAGGACAGGGAGTTATGTTTTTGTCTCTAATCAGTATCGGCAACAAGTAAAAGACAGCATTACTTTGACGTATGTGACGCTGCCGACCGTTGCGGGAGACAGCTCGACTTTTCTGACTACTTTTTATCTGGTAAACGGTCCTAAACAACCTATAACTTTACCTAAATATGTGCTGAAACCAAATACCATTACCAAGGTGACGGCTACTATCGACCCGGATCAGCCGGGAAATATCTGGAAAGTGAATGTGAATTCCCTGATCGATGTCGATGTCGAATGGAATGTGGATCAGGAACCACCGATTACGATTTAAATGCCAGATGATAAATGGTGGAGGGAGTGTCAGAGGAAGAGGGGGACGAAATTAAATGCTAAGATGAAACATCGTTAATTGGTAAATGAAGATCGGGTGGTATTATACGGTTGGGGTCTGGATGATAATTGTATTCAGTTTGGGCAGTTGTCAGGAGGAGCAGGTTGTCGAAGTAAAATCGGAGGAATTTTCCCTGCCTGTGACACTGGAAGTAGATGGGTATGCCCACATGGATAGTGCACAGGTTTTCTTTTTCCGAAAATTTCCGGATCGGGATAGTTTGGTGTTTCGTCAGATGGTTTACGATTTGGGTATGCAACCCCGACAAATTGATTTTACTTTGCCTTTGGGGGTTTATGATGTTCTTATTTTAGGGAATGTCGCGACGGACCGGATTTTTGAGCGGCCTCCTTTTTCACGGGACAGTATATGTTTTTTTTATACCGGCGAACAGGCCATACCTGCCATCTATTGGGGAGCCAGGCGTGTGATTGTCGGGGCCGATACGTTGGTGTCTTCCGCAATGTTGCTGATGACAGCAGCGGTAGAGGTGACGGTACAACAAGTACCGGCCGGTGTAGATCGGATCGATGTCGTGCTGACCAATACGGCTTGTGGATTCACTATGCGCCAGAATCTAATAGAACGACCGATCGAACCGGAATTGTCGGTATCGTTGACCGACGTGCAGGTGGATAGTTCATATACCGTAGAAATGTCTGGCTTGCCGTCTGTACAAAAATATGGACAAAGTCAGGTGGTGGTTCGTTGTTACGATACTGTGGGAAAATTGGTCTTTTCCGGCGAATCGGTTTCGTTTCCGTCCCAACAAGGGAGAAAGAGAGTGGTCAAATGTACTTTCCAGTCGGCTTTACAACATATAACCAGGGGGGTGACGAACTCCGGGTGGAATAATCGGGATTTGATTTGGCAATATGAGAAATAAAAGTATCGTCTGTTTATTGTTTTTGCTGGCCGCATGTACGACCCCCAAAATAGAACCACCCGAACAAACGAATCTGAATGTTCGGATGGCTGTAGAAGGTGCGGATAAATTCGAACATTATATACAGTCCCTGACTATTTATGCTTTTCGTCGGACAGCCGATCAGACCTATGTGTATGATTCGACTTTGGCGGTTTTGGATTCTGCCGGAATTGCAGTATTGGAAGGAGGCGGGGGAACGGGGTATGATAAGGTCTTTAAAATGAATGTGGCTGTTGGGGATTATCGCTTATTTTTCGTCGGAAATGCGAATGGCCGGATCGAAGGAAAACTGATTCCGGGAGTGACTTTACCTCAGGAAATCGTTATCCCCGGCAGGGACGACGGGAATGAGGATATTTATTTTTTGGGAAATGTGTATGTACGCATTGTAACCGAGTTCATGGAGCCGGTTTCTATTACCTTGTCTCGGGCTGTCGGGAAACTGATTCTTGTATTGAGACAAGTTCCGGCTCAATTGGATTCTATCCGGATGCAAATCGGGCATATCGCTTCTGAAATCGGTATAGACGGAACGGTGTCGGAAACTTCGACGACAATCCGAAAGGCTTGGAAACTGGATAGTATAAATGCTGAACTCAAAGATACAGTTGTATTGCAAGCCGTGACAATGCCGACGATGACGACTTCTTCTCCGTTTCAGTTAACGTTTATCACACAGGCCGGACAGGAGAAAACCAAAGATATGCCTCCGTTGATTTTTCGACCCGATAAATATATCCGGCTAACTGCTACGATTAATGACGATCCCGGGGCTTGGCTCAGCTTTAATCTGGCGGTGACTTATTTTATTTTTGATTATTGGGAAAATAAATATTTACCCGATATACCGCTAATTCCTGATAACAAATGAAAGCTGTTTGGTCGATCGGTTTATGTATGTTTTTATTGACAGCTTGTCTGCGGGAACATGACAACATGGAAGATTGCCGTGCAGATTTGTTTTTTAAAATGCAGGCAGTTCCTTATGTTTTCGAAGGGAGAGAGTTTGCCGGATACCGGTCTTATTATTTCTTTGTCGAGCAATTGGATTTGTTTCTTTTCGACGAAACAGCGATTACTTCTTCTTATCGGTATGATTATGCTTATTGTCGCCAGCATCCGGTTATTCCGGTAGCTTCAGAAACACCACCCCGTTGGTATCTGTTCGTTGCCAATTTGTACGATCCGAAAGAACTTAACTGGACTTTTCGGGAAGGGGAATTGCAAGCCTGGTTTTCGATTGTGGATCATGAAGAACCTCCGGTATTGCTGGCTGCTACTTCAAGGGTAGAAGCTTCGAAGGACTCGGTGTCGGTGGGGCTACAGATGATGGTGTCGCGTTTGGAAATTCAATTGACGAACCCACCGGCCTGGGTTACGGGGATAGAGGTGACGGTGAGAGATATTGCAGCTACGGTATCTACCGATTTTATTTTGGGCGGTACTACACATATTACCAAGCAAATCGGATTTGACAATCAGGGAATCGGTGATTATTGGTTCGGAGTGAATACTTTCCCGACTTACCGGGATAAAACGGCTTATCTGAGCATCGGCATGCAGGGAGGAAACGAGGTCACCCCTATAGAGATCGAAGATCAGCGTCTGCATTTGATTCCCGGAGTGATTACCCGGTTGAGTATAGAATTTGAGACAGATGAAAAAATGATTATTTCGATCGAAATCGATGGGAAGTGGGAAATCATAGACGGAGGAAATATTATTATTTGAATGAATGGTTATTTATTAAAAAAGAGTATTTATGGAGAATTTATGGGCTTTGATCAAAGGAAATTTGCCGGTTTTTGTGATGTTTTATGCGAGTTGGTGTCCGCATTGCCGTAAAATGTTACCTATCGTCCGGAAGCTGGAGAATAACAAGCATTTGAATTTGCAATGCTTCGATATCGATGATCCGGCTAACCGGCGGTTGGTAGATTATTATCAGGTGCAGGCTGTCCCCTTGATGATGATATACAAAGCCGGAGAACAACTTTGGAGATGGAATGGCGAGATCGAAGAGGAAGAGCTGATGCAGACTCTGAAGAGATTATTGAAATAGGCTTATTTTACTCTTCCTCCCTGTTTCCATGTTTTTCGGTAATAATCTTCTTTCAGGTTACTGATGATGACTCCCCTGGAAGTAGAAGCATGGATAAAATAGCCGTTTTTAAGGAATAGGCCGACATGGTTTATTCCTTTTCTTTTTTTCCGGGAAGTATTGAAAAATACGAGATCACCACTACTTAAATCGCTTTTCATGATTTTACGGCAGTTGCGGGTGGCTATACCACTACTGGAACGTTCGAGGGATCGATGATAGACTTGTTTGTAAATCTGATTCACCAACCCGGAGCAGTCGACTCCTTTCCGGGTGCTACCTCCATAGCGGTAAGGGGTTCCCAGCCATCGGGCCGCTTCCGAAAAAAGACGCAGATCGTCTTTACGATTGACTTTAAAACCCAGTTGGTGGGATAGTTGGCTCGTCTGAGTCGCCGTTTGGCCGAGTCGTTTCGTGCTGTTACAGGAAGACAGGAACAGGCTGCAAAAGAAACAACATCCGATCAGAATATATCTCATCATGCCCGGACTATCTTATGAATTTTTTTGAATCATATATTCGTTGATACCTAAATTTTTATAGGTTTTCATTAATTCTTCGTCATTGTCTGTGATAACAAGAAGTTTATCACCGATATCTAAACCGGTACCTCCTCTTGGGATAAAAAAGTTATTTCCCCGTTTAACCATAACTACCAGTGTATTGTCCGGTAGACTCAGGTCCATCAGACGGTTTCCGTTGGCCAGCAGGTTGTCCGCAACTTCGATTTCTGACATGGCCGATTTGATTTCTTCCGGTAGTTCCATGCCGAAATCATTACCTTGTTTGGGTTCTTTTTCCGATAAGTTCAACAAGTTAGCCATATAGCTGACTGTGGTTCCCTGGATCAACAGAGATACGATCGTAATGAAAAATACGACATTGAAAATCAGGGAAGCATAGGGAATCTGGGCGATCAGCGGATAGGTGGCGAAAATGATCGGAACGGCGCCCCGGAGACCGACCCAGGAAACATATACTTTGGCTTTGGTACTCATTTGCCTGAAAGGAGCCAGGCATAAAAAGACACTGATGGGACGTGCCAGAATGATCATGAAAAAACCCACCAATAAACCCAGTCCTGCAATGGGCAGCAAGTCACGTGGATTGACCAGTAAGCCTAAGGTAAGGAACATGACGATCTGGAAAAGCCAGGTGAATCCATCGAAGAAGGTGGTGACGCTTTTCTTGTGCTGAATCTTGTGATTGCCTACGACCAACCCCGCGATGTATACGGCCAGGTAGCCATTTCCCTTCACCAGCTCGGTGATAGAGAAGATAAAGAATACACAGGCTAACAGTAGAATGGGATAGAGAGATTGGTTGCCGATATTCAACCGGTTCATCAGCCATACGGCCATTTTTCCCAGTAAGAAACCGGCTACGGCTCCGACACTCATCTGAACGATAAACATCAGGAAGGAATACCATAGGTTTGTTTCACCTGCAGGAGTTTGTATAATTTGGATGAGCAATAACGTCAGCATATAAGCCATGGGATCGTTACTTCCGCTTTCGAGTTCGAGCATAGGACGGAGTTGTTCTTTCAATCCTTGTTTTTTACTTCGCAGGATGGAAAATACCGACGCCGAGTCGGTAGATGACATCACTGCTGCCATTAGCAAAGATTCAGTCAGCGTGAGAGCAGAAAAATCGGATACGAGACCGGTAATCCAATAAATAAAGAAACCGGTAATGGCTGTTGTCAGTGCCACCCCGAGGGTGGCGAGTATGACTCCTTGGCCCAGTACAGGTTTGATTTCTGTGTATTTGGTATCCATACCACCCGAAAACAAGATGATACTCAGAGCAATCATACCGATGAACTGCGCTCCATGAGGATTATTGAATTGTATTCCCAAGCCGTCGCTACCGAATAACATACCTACACCGAGGAATAATAACAGAACGGGAACTCCGAAACGAAAACCGGCCTTACCGGCGATAATACTGAAAAAAAGGAGAACAGCTCCTATCAATAGGATATTGCCTGTGTCGATGATCATAGGATAGTAGAAATGAAAAATTTAATAACTCATACAAAAATACAAATAATATGCCAATGTATGTGTTTCTATTTTAAATTCATATACCGAAAAAGTTGTTAAAGTTTTGAATTGAATACTAATTGTTCCGGGGGTATGATTTTTTTTAAATTCCGATCTTTTGTCTTGGTATTTCTGTATTTTTAATTATTTTTGATAAATCAAAATGATTGTGAATTTGAAGATTCGAAGCATTACCTGTAGGATAGGAAGGGGGATTTTAGGTTTCCGGAGTTTTGAATCAGTAATTAATATTCTAAAAGTATGGATCAAATAAAATTAGAAGAATTGGCCGTAGCTTATCCGGATCAGGAAGATCTGGTCCAGGTTTATAAAGAGTGGGGGGATTCTGCGTATTTGCAGGAACTTTTTAAAGTTTTAGACAGTTACGAGCCGGATTGGAATAAAGAAAAGGAATTGGGAAGTTGGGCGGCAGAGTTTTTGCTGGATATCCTGGAAGAAGAAGAGTGGGAGGAGATGACTCCGGAAGAAAGGACAGACCGTTTTAATGAATTATTGGACGAAAGATATGAGGATTTTCGTAGTAGTCATCAGTTTGCCCGGATCAATAATATTAACCTCTACCTTCAGGAAGGGGAAGACCTGGATGCTGTTTTGGCCGAGGGGGACGAAAAGGTTATGTTTCCCAAATTGGGCTTGTAAAGCTTGGGACGAATGGATATAAAAAAAGTCCATGAAAGAATTTTTCATGGACTTTATAATGATTAAGCTTCGATTTCGATCATCGGAGCATCGGCAGCTACAGTAGTACCTTCTTTTACCAACAAACGTTTTACAGTACCTGCATAGTCGGTTGCGATACTGTTTTCCATTTTCATGGCTTCGAGTATGACTACAGTCTGACCTTTGGTTACCGTATCGCCTGGTTTTACGGTGAAGCGTAAAATACTACCCGGCATCGGTGCTTTTACTGTCTTACCGGTGATCGGTTCGTTTTTCTTCTCTTCAGCAACCACTTTTTCTGCCTGGGGTGCGTCAGCTTTATGCTGTGCTTCATAAGCAGCTACTTTCTGTTTAGTCAGGAAGTTTTTAGCTACCTGCGGGAAGAGTTCGAGCAACAATACTTCTTTCTCATTGGCAGCCAGTTTCACTCCGCCTGCTTCCGGTAATTCGGGGTTTGGCTGCATTTGGTATTTGCTGGTATCGTAAGGGATTTCCTCGCGGGTACCTGCTATTTTCAGACGGAATTCGGGATCTACAGGGACCGGAGTTTTTCCATATTCCCCTTTCACCAGGTTCACAAATTGATTGGAAACATTGCTGTACATCGGTTTCCCGGCTTTAATATCCAGAGCACAGTTAACCGCTTGTGCACCGACGATCTGGCTGGTAGGAGTTACCAAAGGAGGCAATCCGGCTGCTAAACGTACGGTCGGAATCAATTCCATAGCTTTTTCCAGAATATCCATAGAATTCAATTGTTTCAGCTGAGCGACCATATTACTGTACATACCACCGGGAACTTCGGCTTTCTTTACCAATTCATTGGGTTTCGGGAAATTGAAATAAGCCTCGATAGCATGACAAGCATTCAATAAAGCTTCTTCGTTGTTTGCTTTGGCAGCTTCGATCGCTTTATCGAATTCTTTGTCGATTTCAGCTGGTAACTGGTCTGTCAACGGGTTGAACGGATTCGGGAATTGCTTGCTGGCATCTACCGCTTCCAGTTCTTTACGGATGCCGTAAAGCTCTTTGTTGATTTTAGCAACGGCTTCCATGTTGACGTCCAGTTCGACACCTAATTTCTTACAGAATATATAAACCAGTTCGATAGCAGGGGCTCCGGTTCCGCCGGCAAAGTTCCAGATATTGGTATCGACGATATCTACGCCTTTGATGATAGCCATCAGGACGGCACCCAATCCATAACCCGGGGTACAGTGAGTATGGAAATCTACCGGAATAGACAGATTCTGTTTGAATAACGGAATTAATTCTGCAATCCGTGAAGGTTGGATCAAACCACTCATATCTTTGATGGTCACCATGTCGGCTCCCAGGGCAGCCATTTGTTTTGCTTTGTCCAGGAAATAGGCGTTGGTAAATACAGGTTCCGGATTCTTTTTACCTTTCAATTTGTCGAGTAAGCCCAGTTTCGGATATTTCGGGTCGATGGTGTAACATACTGCACAGTCGGCAATTCCACCGTATTTCTTCACATATTTAATGGTCGATTTGACGTTGTTCACATCGTTCAATGCATCGAAAATACGCATGATTCCTAAGCCCGATTCGATCGAATTGCGGCAGAAACCTTCGATAATTTCGTCTGTGTAAGGAGCATATCCGAATAGGTTACGACCTCTGGATAATGCTGTTAATTTGGATACATTACCCACTACGGCTTTGATTTTTTCCAATCTATCCCATGGATTTTCATTCAGGTAACGCATTACTGAATCAGGAACAGCTCCTCCCCAAACTTCCATTGCATAGAAGTTTGCATCTTTATAAAACGGTAATACCCTGTCGATCTGCTGCTGAGTCATACGGGTTGCAAAAGAAGATTGCTGGCCGTCTCTCAAAGTAAGATCTCTGATTAATAATTTTTGTGCCATAACTTGAGTGTTTGTATTTTGTTATTTTGATTTGTACAAACATATTAAATTTAAACGACAACTTCTAATAAAGTGGCAAGAAAATATAGAAAAAATTCATTAATTGTTTGTGAGAATTTGTTTCTGCTTCTAAATTGTAAGTGAATGGCAATATTTTTGACTTTTTCTTTTATTTATAACGTTTGTTTCGCTATGTTTGCCGAATTGATTTATTCGACTATGGAAAAAATTGCTGTATTTCCCGGATCCTTTGATCCTTTTACGGTCGGGCATGAAGAGATCGTAAGAAGGGGCTTGAAATTGTTCGATAAGATTATTATTGCTGTCGGTGTCAATCCCGTTAAGAAGGAATTTCTCGATACGGATTGTCGTATTCGTTTGATTAGAAAGGCTTTTGAAGATACCGATCGGGTGACGGTAGAACCTTATTTCGGTTTGACCGTAGATTTTTGCAGGCAGGTGAATGCCCACATCATTATCCGGGGCCTGAGGACGGCGGCCGATTTTGAATACGAACGTGCTGTCGGACAAGCTAACCGGGCCATGGATGGACGTATCGAGACGGTCTTTGTGCTGACCTCGACCGAGCATACATTTGTAAGTTCGACGATTGTCCGTAATATTTATTTGAACGGCGGGGATGTCACCCGTTTCTTACCGGAACGTTTGACAACCGAGGATTTGAGGGAATGTGAAAAGGGAGGTTAAAGAAAAGTTCGGCGGAATATGAAGAGCAGAAAATGGAAAAAAATCAGTGCCCTGCTGTTTCTGGGGATTGCCCTGCTGTTTCTGCTGATGCCGACTTATATGCAGGAGGCTTTGATTCACTGGTTCCCGGATATTTCGGATACCTATATTTTTCCGTCGGATACGGTGGGAAAAGCTGATTCCTGCTGGGAATGGCCGGTGGCCAGGGACGCCAATCGATACCGGATGACCGACGACGAAGAGGCGTATCTCGAAAAATACGGAACGGTGGCTTATCTCGTCATTCAGGACGATAGTATCCGGTATGAGGAATACCGGGAAGATTGGACACCGCAAAAGCTTTCCAATATATTTTCCGCTACCAAAAGTATTGTCGGCCTGCTGGTCGGCATAGCTTATGACGAAGGATTTATCGAAAGTCTGGATGATAAAGTCAGCAAATATTTGCCTGAATTCGGGGAGGGGGATAAAATTACGATCCGCAATCTTTTGACGATGAGTTCGGGATTGGACTGGGATGAAGCCTATACCGCCCTGATTTCGAAAACCACTCAGGCTTACTATGGTGATCGGATCCGGGATTTGATTATGGATTTGAAAGTAGTCGAAGAACCTGGAAAAAAGTATTCCTATAAAAGCGGTGATACTCAATTACTTTCATTTGTGCTCGAAGCAGCTTTAGATAAGGTGCATAAAGAGAAGGAATATGAGTGGGGGATCTTTAAGACAGAAGTGAAAGTCCATAGCCCGGTGAGTATCAGTGAATATGCTGAAAGAAAATTATGGAAACCCCTGGGAGCCTGCAACGACGCTTTGTGGAACCTGGACCGGGAAGACGGGGATGAGAAAACATATTGTTGTTTCAATACGACGGCCCGGGATTTGGCGCGGCTCGGACGTTTGATTCTGAATAAAGGAAATTGGAACGGCCGGCAGCTGATCTCCGAAACTTATCTGAATGAAGCGATAACTCCAGCCGGATATCTGGAAAATGAGTTCGGAGACGGATCATTGGATTATTATGGTTTTCAAATCTGGATTATGCATTACAAAGAGATGCGGTTTCCTGCGTTTCGGGGGCTAGGAGGACAGTATATGTTCGTCATTCCTCAGAAAAATGCTATCGTGATTCGTTTGGGGCATAAACGCAGTGACGAATATATCCGGGAGAAAACGATCGATATGGATGCTTATCTCGATATTGCTTTTAAGATCCTGGAGTGAGAGGAAAACAAAAAAGCTGCCCTTAAGGCAGCTTTTAATGGGTTATATTTTCCTATTACCAGGCGAACATCGGACGGGGATTCATCATCGTATTGACTTCTTTCTTCACTTCTGCAATGACGTTTTCATCGTCGATATTCGACAGGATCCGGTCGATCATGTCGACGATCACTTTCATATCCTCTTCTTTCAGACCACGGGTTGTAATAGCCGGAGTTCCGACACGGATACCGGAAGTCTGGAACGGAGAACGGCTGTCGAAAGGCACCATGTTTTTGTTGATCGTAATGTCGGCTTTTACCAGGGTATTTTCAGCTTTTTTACCGGTCAGTTCCGGGAATTTAGTCCGCAGGTCGATCAGCATGCAATGGTTGTCTGTACCGCCTGAAACCACTTTATATCCTTTATCCATGAAAGCTTGTGCCAAAACTTTTGCGTTCCTCTGCACTTGTTTTGCATATTCGGTGTAAGAATCAGACAACGCTTCTTCGAAAGCAACAGCTTTAGCTGCGATGACATGTTCGAGCGGTCCGCCTTGCTGTCCCGGGAATACTGAAAAATTGATGACTTGTGACATCATCTTGATTTCTCCTTTCGGCGTTTTCAATCCCCAGGGATTCGGGAAATCTTTGGGAAGTAAAATCATACCTCCACGCGGTCCGCGTAAGGTCTTGTGCGTGGTGGTCGTTACAATGTGGCAATATTCGAACGGATTGTTCAGCAAGCCTTTGGCGATTAAACCGGCCGGATGAGCCATATCATACATCAATATAGCACCTACTTTATCGGCGATTTCACGCATCCGTTTATAATCCCAGTCACGGGAATAAGCAGAAGCTCCCGAAACGATCATTTTCGGTTTATGTTCGAGTGCCAGGCGTTCCATTTCATCATAGTCTACCAGACCGGTATCTTCTTTTACATGATAAGCGATCGGTTTATAGTTGATTCCTGAAAGGTTGACAGGTGATCCGTGAGACAGGTGACCTCCGTGAGCCAAATCCAGTCCCAGGTAAGTATCGCCCGGTTTCATACAAGCAAAAAATACGGCAGCATTGGCTTGTGCTCCGGAATGAGGCTGCACGTTCGCATATTCGGCACCGAATAATTTACATGCCCGGTCGATCGCCAATTGTTCGGTCTGGTCGACGATCTGGCAACCACCGTAATAACGGGCTCCGGGATAACCTTCTGCATATTTATTAGTCAGGCACGAACCCATGGCTTCCATGACTTCATCACTCACAAAATTTTCAGAAGCAATCAGTTCGATTCCTTCTTTTTGACGCTGGCACTCCTTTTTAATCAGGTCAAATATAACGGTATCTCTTTCCATAGTTAAGTAGTTAAAAATATTTTTGTCAAAATTAAATTAAATCCTTTTCCAAAGCAAAGCATTTCAAACTTTTATTTGCTGAAAAGTTTTGAATTGAAAGTGATGTAATCGGTTAGATATTTTTTGAATTTTGTATCTTTGTACCCAATAGAATGTGAACAAACAGAATTGAAAAACATGGAAAATCCTTTTGAAGAACAGCAGAACCAGTTTCAGCGCCCGACTTTTTTATTGGTATTGTGTATTCTTACCTTTATCGGTAGTGGTTGGGGAACTTTATCCAATTTATTTTCCGTATTTACAGCCGGATTGACCGATTCATCGATGCAGATGGAACATTATTCTTCCATGCTGAACGGTATGGACCAGGGGGGCGATTCTGCCGTGCTTTCCGATATCCTGAGTTCGACCATGGCGAGTTTACAGGCCACTTTTGTACATGCTAAAGAGATTGCTGTCATAAACCTGGTGTTGAGTGTGATTAGTTTGCTGGGAGCTATTCTGATGTTTCAATTGCGCCGTATCGGTTTTTATTTCTATACGGCGGCTCAAATCCTGATGTTGTTTGTGCTGCCTTATTTTGCCGGTTTTAATTTTATGGTACTTGCCGGTATGTTGTTTTCTGCTATTTTTGCTGTTATCTTTATCGTGATGTATGCCTTGAATTTAAAATATATGCGTTGAACTGGGAAGTATGAAAATAGACGCGTCTGTCATACAAAGATTATCGCAAGGAGATAGGGAGGCCTATACGGCTGTTTTTCGGGAATACTATGCTCCGTTGGTGGTCTATAGCAGTCGTATTGTCAAGGAACGGGAGATCGCGGAAGATATTGTTCAGGAGTTCTTCTGTTATCTGTGGAAACAACGCCGGCAATTGGCAGAAATGCATTCGTTTACAACTTATTTATACCGTTCAATACACAATCGTCTGTTGAATTACTTGCGCGACCGGCGCGGGATTCCGATAGAGGATCAGGATATGCTGAAAGAAGATGATTTTGTCGGTCGGATGATGGAGGAGGAAGTATATCGCGAACTTTATGACGCCGTCCGCCGTTTGCCCGCCCGTTGTCGTGACATCTTTATCTTGAAATTGGATGGAGCGGACAACCGCGACATTGCCCGTCAGTTGGATATCACAGAAGAAACCGTGCGCAGCCAATTGCGCCGGGGAAAGGAAATCCTCCGGCGGAAGTTGACAGCGGCATTGGGGTTGAGTTTGTTTATTCTGATATGTCAGGGGCGTTTCGGGAAATGGATAGACAGCGAATAGAAATATTACTCAAATAAATTTATATTTTTTCGTTTCCTTTTGCACGTTTTTTAAACTTTTGTGTCTATATAATATATAGCGTTAAGTTATGCAACAGAAGTTTGAAAAGATACGGGATTTATTAGTGCGTGAAAAGTGGGACGAAATAATATATAGCGTTAAGTTATGCAACAGAAGTTTGAAAAGATACGGGATTTATTAGTGCGTGAAAAGTGGGACGAATTGACGGCCGATGAGCGGCAGATGCTGGAGGAGTGGCGACAGGAAGAGGAAAGCCACGAACAACTCTATCGTCGTTTGGCGGAACCGGGGGCTCTCCGGCGGCATTTCGATGAATTGGCGGCCGTTGATACGGAGCGGGCGTTGGCGTACAACCGGAAATTATTACAGCGTTACGCCCTCCGGCGTGTTGTGCGGTGGAGTCTGCCTTATGCGGCTGTCGTGGCGATTGTGGCGGGCGTGTGGCTACTCTTTCCCCGGACGGAATCTCAGCCTCGTGTAACAGAAACCATTGAAAAAATCGAACCGGGAATCCGACGTGCCGAGTTGGTGCTGGCAGACGGTTCGGCTGTGGAACTCTTGCCGGATATGCAGAAAACACTGGAAAGCGAACAGGAAAAGGTCGTCATTGCCGGCAATACGGTAGATTATACCGGCTCCGACGAGAATTCGATGCCTGTTTCGCAACATTTGATCCGTACACCCTGCGGTGGTGAATATTCCCTGACTTTGGCAGACGGCACAAAAGTGTGGCTGAATGCTATGTCGGAATTGAAATACCCGACCCGTTTCAATGGCAATACCCGTTGCGTGGAGTTGAAAGGCGAAGCCTTTTTCGAGGTAAAGCCCGATGCACAGCGTCCTTTTTACGTTAAAATCGACAACTATGAGGTGAAAGTGTTGGGCACCTCTTTCAATGTGAAAGCATATGACGACGATGACAGTTGGGCAACGACCCTTTGCATCGGTAAAGTGGAGATGACGGATGTCCACACCCGCGAAAGCATAGAGCTTCTTCCGGGACGGCAGGCGGTGTGCGACCGTCAGACCGGTAACGTGGAAGTGAAAGAAGTGGATACAGAACTGTTTACAGCCTGGATCCGTGGAGAGTTTCGCTTCGATAATACCTCCGTGGAAGAAATTTTCACAATTCTGCAACGCTGGTACCACATCGATGTGTTTTATACCAATGATGCCGTGCGCAGAGAAGTCTTCACCGGTAAGTTACCGCGGTTTGAAAACCTGCAGGTCATTCTCGACTTGATGGAGAATGTCAGTCCCCTGCACTTTGAACGGAAAGGAAATACAATTTTTATACAATAAAAGAGGAGCGATAGTAACTACCACATTAGCTGTCATCCCCTCTCTGATTATTAACTTTAAAGTTTTACAAAATTATGGAAAAACATCCGAATTTGGAAGTCGGACGAGCGCCGATTTCCCTTCAATGGAGAAAAAAACTCATCATGGTGATGAAATGTTTGTTTTTTCTGCTATTGGTCTGTCATTTTAATGTGTTCTCGGAAATCAGTGCCCAGCGCGTTGCCCGTTTCCGGATGGAAAATGCCGATTTGAAAAGCTGCATCCAGCAGATTGAACGGCTTACCGGCATCGGTTTCCTGTATAACGGCAGGGAACTGGAGCAAATCAAAGGCATCACGCTTGATTTGCAGAACGTAGAAATCAACACGATTTTGAGTCGTTTGCTCGAAGGTCCCGGCTACACGTATGAAATCGTGAACGGCGTCGTTGCCATCAAGCGGGCTGTGACGGTGAATAATGTCGATTTACCGCAAGCAGAGAAGCGGACGGTGCGCGGCGTGGTGAAAGATAGGGATGGTATGCCGTTACCGGGCGTTTCGGTCCTTGTCAAAGGCACTTCCTCCGGGATGGCGACCAACGTTGACGGTCGTTTCGAAATTAAGGTAAACGACGATCCGAATGTAATGCTGGTTTTTTCGTTTATCGGAATGAAAAGTCAGGAAATGAAAATTGGTCAAGCAACTACGTTGAATGTCGTCCTTGAACCGGAAAACAAAGCTTTGGAAGAAGTGGTAGTCACCGGTTACCAAACCATCTCCAAAGAGCGGGCCACCGGTTCGTTCGATAAAGTATCCGTGGAGGTACTCAATTCACGGCCTTCTTCCGACCTTTCCAATATGCTACAAGGTGTAGTTGCCGGGATGCAATCCACTGAAAATGAAGACGGCTCGGTCAATTTCCTGATTCGAGGTACCAGTTCGCTCTATGCCAATACAGAACCATTGGTGGTAGTTGATGGTTTTCCTATTGAGGGTACCTTCAGCAGCATCAATCCCAATGACGTAGAGAGTGTCACTGTATTGAAAGATGCTGCTGCAGCCAGCATTTGGGGTGCCCGTTCGGCCAATGGTGTAATCGTTGTAACCACAAAAAAAGGGAAGCAGGGCAAACTGAATGTAGAGGTACAGGGCTTTTACCGTTTCAATATACGCCCCGACCTGGATTACATTTTAGCGCAAGCTGATAGCAAAACGACGGTGGATTATGAACTCATGGCTGTAAAAAACGGATGGTTCCTTTCGGAATTCACACCTTCTCCTACCAGCATTGCAGGCAGTTTGCCCATTTCGCAGGAATATTATTATGCCAACAAGTATTACGGAATGTCCGAGGCGGAGATGAACACAAATCTTGACCGTTTGCGGCGGACGGACAATCGGAGCCAATTGAAGAAGCATTTGATGCAGACACAGGCATTGCAGCAGTACAATGTCAACCTTTCGAGCGGTACGGAAAAAAATACAACCTATGCTTCGCTGATGTATGAAAAGAACGATGAAGCTACCATCAAACGCGGCTATGAACGTTTTATGGTAAACTTTAATAATACCTATAAATTCACACCTTGGCTGGCGGCGAGTGTAGCTGGTACGTTTCAACGGAAAAAAGCGGAAACCAGTGGTGTTACGGTCGCTGAACTTCGTAATTTGGCTCCTTATGAACTGCTGTTGGAAGAGGACGGGAGCTATGCCTACAACGTGGGGTCTTGGAACCGGTTGATTGCAGAAGATCTGAACCTGCAAAACCTGCCTTACAAGGATCTTTCCTACAATATGTTGCGCGAGGTGTGCAACCGGAAATATACGACGGAAACCACCCGATACCGTTTTAACGTCGGGCTGAATGCCAAAATCTGGCGCGAACTTGTTTTTGATACCAAGTTCCAGTATGAAAAGAATGTCGCCGATACCCGGCAGTACGACAATGAGGAGACGGACTATGTGCGCCAAATGGTGAATTACTATACCGACTACGATTTGAGCGGTGATGTGTTGAAAAATCAGTACATCCCTTCGGGAGGCATTATCCGCAGCAGCAAAAATTCCAACGAAAACTACGTTTGGCGAAACCAGTTGAGTTACAACGAAACGTTCGGAAAGCATGACGTAACGGCTTTGGCTGGTATGGAAATCAGCGAATATAAAACATCAGGCACTACTTATCCTTATGTAGTGGGTTACAATGAAAAGACCAACACCTCCCTGCCGGCTTACTACGGTAGCAAGGAATCGGCAAAGACTATTGTCGGTTATCCTGATTACTACAATACATTGGCTACGATAGTGCAGACGACTTACTCCGACCGGGTGGACCGCTATTTCTCTTATTTTGCCAATGCGGCTTATATGTTCGACGGCAGATACGGGGCATCGTTTAGTATCCGGGCGGACGGTTCCAATTATGTAACCGATGACAAGTCCCTCCGGTGGTCGCCCATGTGGTCGGCCGGGCTCAAATGGAACATGTCCAATGAATCGTTTCTGGAGGCCGCTTCTTCCTGGGTGGATCGCCTGACCCTGCGCTTGACTTACGGTATCAACGGTAATGCAGAAAAGAGCACCTCCCCCCAGACGTTGATTTCTACCAGTGCCAACGTGACGACGGGAACTAACGTATCTCGTGTGACCAGTTACGGTAATCCCTTATTGCGTTGGGAAGAGACCTATACGACTAATGTCGGGGTGGATTTCTCTTTCTTTAAAAATGCACTTTCCGGTAAGGTGGAATATTACAACCGACTGGGGAAATACATCATCGGAACGGTGACTGTTCCTTCCGTATATGGAAGCAAAGAACAAAGGTTCAACAATGCCGAAATTCTGAACCGGGGTGTAGAACTGGAACTGACCGGTCAGGGACAGGTTCGTTCGATTGGTTTGAATATTTCGTCGACTGTGACGTTTGCCTATAACAAAAATAAAGTACAGAAACTGTTCTACCCGTCGCTTTATTGCCATCAATTGGCTTATGCTTCTGATCCTTCAAACGGTTATTTCATCGAGGGCAAACCGGTGGGTGCTGTTTACAGCTATGATTATGCCGGAGTGCGCGATGGAGTGCCGCACGTGAAAACTATGGACGGGAATGAATGGACGTTCAACGATTTGACGCTGCATAACCGAACCTTGGGATTGGATAAGATGTATTACGGGGGGACTACCATTGCTCCCGCTTCATTCGGATGGGCGAACTCGTTCAGTTGGAAAGGGTTGAACCTTTACGTTTATATGACCGGTAATTTCGGCGGTAAGTTCCGGGCGCCGACAGCCGAATCGGTTCCATTGGCCAATTCGAAAAACACGATCTCCAAGTTTATTACCCGGTTGATGGAAAGCGATGGGACCACTTTCCCTACTTTACCGGCACCGGGCGATTACATGTGTTATCGTTGGGGCCGCTATTTGCCTTACTTGCGCGGCAATGTGGAGGATGCTTCGTTCATCCGTTTAAAAGAAGTCACGTTGAGCTACTACCTCCCGGAGCAGTGGTTGCGCTCTATCCGTTTGCAGAAGGCCAAAGTATTCGTACAGGCCCGTGACTTGGGAATGGTATGGACGGCCAACAAAAACAACTACGACCCCGAATGGTTGCCTGGCACCAACAAACCCAGCACCAGCTTTACTTTTGGAGCCAGCTTTAACTTTTAATAATTAGGAGGAAAAAGATATGAAAAAGCATTTATTGAAATTATCGTTCCTGATAGTCACGGCGAGTATGTTCTGTGCGTGCGATTCGTTTTTGGACAAGCAGCCGTCGGCAACGAGCGACGCCCCTATTACCGAGGTATCGCAATTGCTTTCCCTTTATGATTATGTGACAAACACGTATGAATACGATTATCCCGGAGTGTATGCCACCGATGATTACGGTGTGCCCTTGGCACTGTACGATGCTAGTCCCATTACTTTTGGGGCTGATCAGATGAGTTTGTATGCCTTGAGCAGCGAAGTTATGGAAACAACGACAGGCAATAACGTTTGGGAATACGAATACGCCAAGATATTCAATGCCAATACGATCATTGCCTCTGTTGGTTCTGTAAACGGTTCGCAGGAAGAAAAAGACGAGGCGTTGTGCAATGCCTATTTGATGCGAGGCTGGTCGTTTTTCCGCTTGGCTACCGTCCACTGTCTGCCATACAGTGAGGCCAACCGCAGCGAGATGGGGCTGCCGTTGCGTTTGGGTACGCTTTTCACAGAGGATATCTCGCGTGCTACGCTGGGGAAGACCTTTGACCGGATTCTTGATGACTTCCGCGAGGCGGAAAAATACTGTGTGGTGGACCGGGTACAGGAAGGCTTTGCCTGGAGGGCGTCCAAATGTGCCATTTACGGAGCTTTTGCCCGCGTGTATCTTTACATGAACGACTATGACAATGCGACTACCTACGTGGACAAGGCGTTGGCATTAGCTCCGGGACTGTATGACTATAACAATCTGGATTGGGCAACACCGGTGCCTTATCCTGCCACTGGCACGATGGCGGAGGATACACTGCACTATTGTGAAACCCACAACTGGAATCTGCAAAAAATCTATAAATGGTCAGAATGGATTTATATCCGTCTGCAATATCTGGCGACGCAATGGCATTCCCCGTCACAGGAATTGTTGGATTGCTATGTTGACGGGAAGAACGACCGCCGTTTCGACCTTTTCTATGTGGAACATGGTAATCGCCGTTTTTCAGTAGCTTATGACTGGTATCGCTACAACCAACTTTATGATGACCGCTATGCCATTTCCGGTTTGACTGCCGCTGAGTTGGTACTGATGAAGGCAGAATTGCAGGCACGTAGTGCCAATTGGCAGGACGCCTTGGTTACACTGGCACCGTTGCGTGAAGCCCGCTTTCTTCCCGGAACGGCTACGGTATTGACCGCCGCTTCGCAGAGCGAAGCTTTAAAACAGGTGTTGCTTGAACGTCGCCGTGAAATGCCTTTTACACTTCGTTTGATGGATATCAAGCGTTTTGCTGCCAGTGTGACACCCGATGATGACGTAACCATCCGACGGGAATTTTACAAGGTTACCCAGAGTGGGGTAGACCCCTCCCAAAAGGTACAGATTAACGTGAAAGGAGACGACCGTCGTTTGGCCATTCCTATTCCGCAGCAGGATATCCAAAATTCGCAAGGTGCCATTGTGCAGAATCCATTTTAACAACAGATGCTATGTCGGCAGGAGTTTCCTATGCCGGCATGGCTTTTAACTTTGAAATTATGAAAAACCTATTTTGTTTGTGCATATTGCTGTTGATAGGCAGTATGCAGATGAGTCGTGCATCGGATAAAATAGAAAAACAACCGTTGAAAGTCCTGTATGTCGGCGGTTCGGCGGATATACAGGTTTTGAACGAAACAATTAGCGACAGTACGGCTTTGCGCAAAAGCATTGCCGATCGGACAGCGGCATTCGGGGAGATGCTCCGACAGTATTTCCAGACTGTGAAAGTCGTTGCGGCGGAGGATTGGACGCCGGAAATGTCCCGGGCATACGATGTGACCGTGATGGATGGCCGGCCAAAAGCCATCAAACCCGCTTGGCAGGAAAAGGACGCTTCCGGTAAAGTAATCGCTTACCACAGTGCGGTCTATTTGCCGGAAAGTTTTGACCGTCCGATGGTCACGATTGCCGAGGTGGGGAATACCGTCGGGCGCGGCATCGGCTTGAAAAGCGATTGGTATTGTTTGTGCTTGGATGCCGATGCCCACCATTGGCGGGCAGAACACCCGATTTTCAAGGGACCTTTTCCGGTAAAGATGACGGTACGCATGTGTCCGACACCTTCGGATGCTTTTCATTATGCCTATTTTATGGATGAGCCTGTACCGGATTCGGTTCTGATGTGGAAAGTGCAGAACAAAGGTTATCAGACGCACGAAGGTTTTCGGGTAGGGATGGTGGCTCGTCCTTGGGGCTTTGAAGATTCTCCGGACGCGGAATATATTTCCAGTGGCGTTTGCGCCAAAACATTGGATGCAGTGGCTATTGGCCGTCACGGGAACTTCCTGCATTGGGGATTTGCCGCTTCGCCGGCAGATATGACGGAAGAGGCAAAGACGGTATTTGCCAACGCGATTGTCTACATTTCCCGTTTTGCCGGACAGAAACCCTTCGTCCGGAAATACAACGATCGCATTGCTACCCGCGAATATGTGAAAGAGCAGCTTTACTTGTCAACCCGGGAAGCTTGGCAAGAGAGGGTGAAAAGCGATGAAGAGTTTGCTGCAGAGGGTTTAAAACTGAAAAAAGTGGTTCAGGAAAAACAGAGGCGTGGTGAGAAATTGAACCGCAGGGAAGAGATGTTCCTAAACTATGAACCGCAACCGCCGATGAGTTATGCCGATATGTTGAAACGTTACCAGGGAGAGCTGTTCGATTTGTTTGGCGAGGACGAAGCGGCCTATGCCCGTTATTACCGTGAGAACATAGATTATTTTTATGGAGGTGAAGGCATGTATGTGCTGAGTATTGACGAAGATGTGAAGAGCCTTGGCATTCCCTATAACGACAAACGCTTGCTTGATACTGCCATCCGGTTGCTGGAAAAAGGGAAAGAGACCGAAAAGGCCAACCGCATCCTGCATCGCTATACCCTTTGCCGCTTTGAAGCTCCGCAGGAGTGGCGGACTTGGTATGAGAAGAACAAAGAGCGTCTTTTTTTTACGGAATCCGGGGGCTGGCTTTTTATGGTGAATACTCGCGAACCTGATCCTGCCAACGATTACAGCGCACGTTATGCACAACCGGTACAGGAAACATCGTCCCGACCGGCCGCCACGGATGACCGGAATCCTGTGCAGATGGTTGCAGGGCTTGAAAAGGCAGCGAACGGCAACCGGGAGATTGTGGTCCGCCTGAAAATCCATCCGGGCTATCACATTTATGCTTATGTTGCTGAGAGCGATCCCTTTGTTACCACGCAGGTAGAGCTCCAATTGCCGGAGGGGTGGACGATTGTCGGTAAACCGAAACTCCCTTCCGCCAAGTCGTATAATAAACAAGGTACCACCGTTTATGAAGATGAAGCCATTTTCCGGTACGAAATCTCCGGTAGTGGACAAGGGGAAGCAAAGTGTACCGTCAGCTATCAATGCTGTGACGCACACATCTGTTTTCCACCGATTGAAAAGGAATTGAAAGTAATGTTGAAATAAAGTGTCATAACTAATGAAAGGAATCATAAGAAAAACAATTTTAGGCATTTGGTTTTTCGGTGGATTGTCCGCTTGCACATCGAAACCGCATTTTACCATAGAAGGCTCGTTGGACGAGAAAGTGGACGGTGAAGCTTACATCGTCGGCTATCCTGGCTGGAATAAAAAACCGGATACCTTGGCGCGGGCTGAAATCCGGGACGGGAAATTTACGTTGACCGGTTCACTACCCGATACCATGGAAGCGGGACTTTATATCACCGGAGAGAAAACCTATGCGATACTTTTGCTTGAAAATGCCGATTACCGGGCGCATCTTCACTTGAAAAATCCTGAGGCCAACCGAGTGGAAGGTCCGGAGCTGCAATTGCTATTTGCTACCTATCAGGCCATCGGTAACAAGACGGCCGGACAAACGAATGAATTGCGCAACCGTTACTACTCTGCCCGTCAGAAAAACGATACGGCTACCATGAATGAGGTTATGAGAACCATGGGGAAATTGGGGGAGCAGACCGGTCGTGAACAGGAACAATTCCGGGAGGCGCATAAGGATGGTTTTTTAGCTGCCTATCTGTTGAACAAACGGATGTACCAATATCAGAACATAGAAGATTTACAGCGGGAATACGATCAATTGGGTGCTTCTGCCAAAGCGATGAAACTGACGCGGCAAGTGGTAGAGCGTTTGGACGAAATGGCTGCATTTGCCCCCGGCAAAAAGGCTCCGGATTTTACGCTTCCAACACCCGAAGGGGATTCTTTGTCCATGTATTCCATCCAAGGGAAAGTGAAAATCCTCGATTTTTGGGCGTCGTGGTGTGCTCCTTGTCGGGCGGAAAATCCCTACATGGTGGAACTTTATAAAAAATACCACCGGCATGGATTGGAAATCTTGAGTGTTTCATTGGACCACCAGCAGGCTCCTTGGGTGAAAGCCATTGCGGATGACCACCTTTCTTGGAACCATGTGATGGATACTCAAGATGTCTCTCGAGGCATGTATAAACTGCTTTGCGGTATTCCCCATGTGATTGTACTTGACGAAAACAATGTCATTGTCGCCAACGGTATTCGCGGAAAGCAATTGGATATAAAACTGAAAGCAATTTTCGGAAAGTAGAGCTATCCTCTATTAGCAGGCTGCCGGACTCTTGAAGTGAAGTGCCCCCAAAAAGTTGGACATAAAACTTTTTGGGGGCATTTCATTGTTAGACAGTCCCTTTTTATTGGGGTTATCCACCGAAGTTGTCGTACATAACATTTTCGTCGGGAACTCCCAGATCGTACAGCATTTTGGTTACTGCCTGGATCATCATTGGAGGTCCGCACAAGTAGTATTCGATATCTTCGGGGTTCTCGTGGTTCTTCAGATAGTTCTCGAAGATCACCTGGTGTACGAAGCCCGGTTTGTAGGCCACGCCGGCAGCATCTGCTACAGGGTCGGGACGGTCGAGGGCTAGTGTCCAATGGAAATTCGGATTTTCTTCCTGGATCTTATTGAATTCATCCACGTAGGGAGCTTCCTGCAGAGCACGTGCTCCGTACCAGAAGGTCACTTTACGGTCTGTATGTATCGTATGGAACAGGTTGAAGATGTGTGAACGCATCGGAGCCATACCGGCACCACCACCGATGAACATCATCTCGTTGTTGGTTTCGCGCAGGAAGAATTCTCCGTAAGGACCGGAAATCGTTACTTTATCTCCCGGTTTACGCGAGAAGATGAAAGAAGAACAGATACCCGGATTTACCGGAGCAAAAGCGCCTGCCGCACGGTCGAACGGCGGAGTGGCGATACGGATGTTCAACATGATGATATTGCCTTCTGCCGGGGAATTGGCCATAGAGTAGGCCCGGTAGGTCGGTTCGGGATTATGCATCTTCAGATCGAACATTTTCATCTTTTCCCAATCGCCTTTGTATTTTTCATCGATGATCATGTCCTTGAAGTCGACATCCAAGGCAGGTACATCGATTTGAATATAACCTCCGGATTTGAATTTCAGATTTTCACCTTCCGGCAATTTTACAACGAATTCTTTCAGGAAAGTAGAAATATTCCGGTTGGAAACTACGGTACATTCCCATTTTTTGATTCCCATCACGGATTCCGGAATACGCATTTCGATATTTTCTTTCACTTTCACCTGACAAGCCAGACGCCAGTTTTCGTGCTGCTGTTTGTAGGAGAAGAAACCTGTTTCGGTCGGGAGGATAGAACCTGCACCCGAATCTACCTGGCATTTACACATACCACAGGAACCTTTACCACCACAGGCCGAAGGCAGGAATATTTTCTGGCCTGCCAGGGTGGACAACAGTGAGCTGCCCGGTTCGGTTGTAATGATCCGGTCGCCATTGTTAATGCTGATTTTCACATCCCCTTTGGCGGTCAGTTTGGCTTTGGCAAACAAAAGGATACCCACCAGAATCAGGATGACAATCAGGAATACCACAATGCCGGTAGTGACGATTGTTGTATTTATTGCTAATAGTACCATTTAATTTTAAATTTTAGATTTTAAATTTTAAATTATTCTGCATCGGCATTGCCTTCATTTTGTGCTGAAGCCATCTGATCTTTTTCAGTCAGGTAACCGGTGACGGTCTCTTTTTCACCATAGGAGGATACCTGTGCCGTCGTTTCGGTTTGTGCCGGCTGAGCTTTCAGTTTATTCAGGTCGATACCCAGGAAACTCATGAAAGAGATAGCCATCAGTCCGGTCACGATAAACGTGATACCGATTCCCCGTAATGGAGCCGGAATGTCGGAATATTTCAGTTTCTCCCGGATAGCGGCAATACATACGATAGCCAGCATCCAGCCGATACCTGAGCCCAAACCGAATGTCGTCGCTTCGAGTACACTGCCGTAGTTCCGCTGTTGCATAAACAGGGAAGCTCCCATGATAGCACAGTTTACAGCGATCAGAGGCAGGAAGATACCCAATTGGTTGTACAAAGCGGGAGCAAATTTCTCGACGATCATTTCCACCAATTGTACCATAGCAGCGATGATGGCGATGAACATGATAAAACTCAGGAAGCTCAGATCGATTCCGGCAGCTTCATCCCCGAGCAACCATTGTAAAGCACCGGGTTTCAACACATAGTTGTCTAACAGATAATTGACCGGAACGGTGATGAACAATACGAAAATAACAGCGATTCCCAGACCGAAAGAGGTCTTCACAGTCTTCGATACGGCCAGATAGGAACACATGCCTAAGAAATAGGCAAAGATCATATTGTCGATGAAGATGGAACGGACGAATATATTTAATAGATTTTCCATATCTTATTTTTACTTTAATTATTTTTCTATTAAATCTTTATTTCTGGAACGGTGTACCCAGATAATCAGTCCGACAAGAATCAAAGCCATGGCCGGCATAATCATCAAACCGTTATTGAGATAACAACCGCCGTTCTGTACATACCACGATTCCGGAATAATACGGAAACCGTAAAGTGTACCCGAACCGAGCAGTTCACGGAAGAAAGCTACGATCACCAGGATCAGGCCGTACCCCAAACCGTTACCGATACCGTCCAGCAAAGAAGGCCAGGGTTTATTGGCGAGGGCGAAAGCTTCGATACGCCCCATGATGATACAGTTGGTGATGATCAATCCGACATATACGGACAGCTGTTTGCTGACATCGTAAGCGAAAGCTTTCAACAGCTGATCGACGATGATTACAAGAGCGGCCACAACGACCAATTGTACGATGATACGGATACGGGTCGGAATGGTATTTCGCATCAGCGAAAGGATCACATTCGAGAAAGCGGTTACGGCCGTTACCGAAAGCCCCATTACGATGGCAGGCTCCAGCTTGGCAGTAACAGCAAGGGCAGAACAAATACCCAGGACCTGTACGATAACCGGGTTGTTCTTACTCAGAGGACCGAGCAGGAATTCCCGGTTCTTAGCTGAAAATAATGCGCTCATTTTATTTTTGTTTTAAAAACGGTTCGTAATAGGTTAAGTAATTCTTGATCATGGTCTCTACTCCTTTGGAAGTGATCGTACCTCCGGATATGGCATCGACTTCATTCGCCCCGGAAGCATTCCCGCCTTTTACGACCAGAATTCCAACCAACTGATTCCCGGAGAAAATCTGTTTGTTCCGGAATTCTTTATTGAATTCAGGCGTGGTAATTTCAGCTCCCAACCCCGGAGTTTCTCCCTGGTGGTCGAAGAAAGTACCGTAAACGGTATCTTTGTTGTCGTCCAGGGAGATATATCCCCAGATAGGGCCCCATAAACCGGCTCCGTAAATCGGTAGGATGTATTTGGTGGCTCCGTCGACATTGGCGACAAATACGGGAAGTTCCCGTTTTTCAACCGGTAGGTTGTATTGTTTTTCGATGTTTACGTCAAAGGCCTTGCCTTCGATTCTATCTCCTTTGCTGTTTATAATAAACTGCTCCTTGATATATTTGTCGAAGAGTTCTGCAGAATTGGCAGCAGTGGAGGAAATGTGTATCGCACTCAGTATGTTCTGTCTCTTTTCGTTTTGGCGGTTTTCATTCTGCCGGGGTTGCAGGGAAAGAGATACGATGGATAGTAGCGCTGCAACAACGACTACCAGAACAACTGAATAGAGGAATGTATAGGTATTTCCTTGTTTATTCATATCTTTTAAATCTATGATTGCTTAAATCTTAAATCGTCAATTAGCAACGGCTTTCGCTCTTTTCAGTCTGCGTTTGATGTTAGCCTGTACAACGAACCAGTCGATCAGGGGAGCGAACGTGTTCATCAGCAGGATGGCCAGCATCATGCCTTCGGGATAACCCGGGTTGATGCAACGGATGATCACAGCCATCGCTCCGATCAACAGACCGTAAACATATTTACCTGTATTGGTTTGAGCGGAAGTTACCGGGTCGGTAGCCATAAATACCGCTCCGAAAGCAAAACCGCCCATTAACAGTTGCTGATAGGCTTCGACACCGGAAATCGGCTGGAATATGAGCGCCATGAGATAACCTCCGACAAAAACCGAAATCATGGTGCGCCAACTGGCGACGTTGGTCAATAACAGAATCACAGCTCCGATCAGAATACAGAAGGCCGAGGTTTCACCGACCGAACCGGGAATAAATCCCCAGAACATGTCTGCCGTACTGTAAGTCAGGGGTTGGCCCAGAGCCATTTGTGCCAGTGGAGTGGCTTGTGAGATGGCATCGGCTGTGTCTCCGGCAATCCATACTTTATCTCCTGAAATCATAGAAGGATAGGAGAAGAAAAAGAAAGCACGGGCCAACAGGGCTGGATTCCAGATGTTCATACCTGTACCTCCGAAAATTTCTTTACCGATGATTACTGCGAAGGCTGTCGATAAAGCCACCATCCATAACGGAGCTTCGACAGGCATAATCATGGGGATCAGTAAACCGGAAACCAGAAAACCTTCATTGATTTCATGTCCCTTCATTTGGGCGACTGCAAATTCGATGCCCAATCCAACGACATAAGATACGATGATCATGGGGAGCACTTTCCACAAACCGTAGAAGAACAGTTGGAAGAAAGTGGTGTCTGCCAGGCCGCCGACAGCATTGAAATGCTGATAACCTACGTTGTATATCCCGAAAAGAAGTGCCGGAATCAAAGCAAGTACCACGATGATCATGGTTCTCTTCAGATCGACGGCATCCCGGATATGAGCTCCGCTGGAAGTGGTCGTATTCGGCACGAAAAGAAAAGACTCGAAACCGGTGAAAACGGAGTGGAATTTTTCCAGCTTACCTCCTTTTTCAAATTTGGGTTTCTGCTTATCCAAATAATTTCGTAAAAAGTTCATTTTATTAATTTTAGATTTTAAATTTTAGATGTTAGCTCCGATACCTCCCTATTGGGTGATGATCGGAAATCTTCCATCGTAAATTAATTCGTTTCTTTCATCATCAGTTCGATTCCGTCGCTCAGGATTTTCTGAACAGGCGTCTTCGAGGTACAGACAAATTCACATAAAGCCATGTCTTCGGGCACAACTTCGTAGATACCGAGTTGTTCCATGCGGTCGATATCCTGGGCGAGGACAGCTTTCAGCAAATATACCGGATAGATGTCCATCGGAAATACTTTTTCATATTGTCCGGTAACGACGAAGGCCCGGCGTTCACCGTGGTAATTGGTGTCCAGGGTGTAATGTTTCTTCGGACATAAAAAGGACGGGAATAATCTGGAAGCCGAGAATTTATTGAAACCCGGGGCCGCCCAGCCTAAAAATTCGTAGTTATTGCCTTCCGGGATGACGGTGATTTGATTGTCGTAATAGCCCAGATGACCTTCCGGAACGACTCGGGTTCCGGTGAGTACGTTGCCGGAAATGATCCGTTGTTCTACTGCATTTTTTAATTTTCCTGCGGTGAGATCCTGAATAGAAGCACCCAAAATACTGTGATAATACTGGGGTTTTGTCACTTCAGAACCGGCCAGGGCGATAATTTTACGTGCATCGAACCGGCCTTCATTGAACAGGCGGCCGATGATAGCGACATCCTGAATGTTGACCACCCATACTTGTTCTCCTTTGTTGATCGGATTCAGGTGATGAATCTGAACACCTACGTTGCCAGCCGGATGCGGACCGGCAAAATAATTGATATCTACATGCTGTAGTTTGGTAAATACAGAAGCGGAGGGAGTATTTTCCTGCAAGCCCAGATTTACATTTTTATTGCAGAGTTTGCAAAGGCAATCGATACCGGTTTGAAGATCTTTGCTCTGATTGTTCAGGATCAGGTCGTAATCCGGAGCCAGAGGAGCAGAATCGAAGGCCGACACGAAAACGGCTTTCGGTGTACTCATCGGGTCTGCAATGATGTCGTAAGGACGTTGTTTGATCAGAGGCCAAACGCCGCTTTCCAACAGCCTGTCGATGATTTCATCCCGATTCAGTTTGCTGACTTCTGTTTTTCCGAAATCCCGGTACCGGGTCTCGGCATCTGCCTTGACTACGACTTCCAGTAATTTACGTCTTTCGCCTCGGTTGATGGCTTCAATGGTACCACTTACCGGTGTTGTGAATTTAATTTCGGGATGTGTTTTGTCGATAAATAAGACATCTCCCGCTTTCACTTCATCGCCGACCTTGACTGCTAGTTTCGGAGTCATAGCCCGGAAATCCGTCGGTTTTAACGCACAACTGGTTATTTTACCAGCAGGTTGCACCACTTTTTCCGCTTCTCCGTTTAACTTGATATCAAGGCCTTTTTTTAATTTGATTACCTTGGACATGTGTTTTAATTATTAATAATTAAGTATTTACAATTACTGACCACATAACTTTTTACCTCGCCCCGATAAGGGGCTTGCAAAAATATGAAGTGTTATAGTTTTCCTAAAATTAAGACACAAATATACAAACCAATTACGTAATTTTGTCGTTAATTAGATTTTAATTTATTGGGGATGAAGTTTTTTTTGAATCTATCGGTTTTTATCCTGGGGATAGGGAATATGATACCGGCGCAAAGCCAGATCAGAACCGTTCAGTGTTACCCTGTCGGCAGTCCTTTTGCCGAACCGGTTATCGAGTTGGGGAGTGGACAGCAGCTTTTTTTTAGTTTCGACGATCTGAGTAGCGAGACGAACTCATATACCTATAAAATTGTTCATTGCGATCCTGATTGGAATAATTCCAATTTGAGCAGTTTTACTTATTTGACCGGATTTTTCAGTAATCCGCTGGATAATTACGAATACTCTTTCAATACGGTTGTGCCTTACACCCGGTTTACCTTGAATTTGCCGAATGAAGAAGTGGGTATCAAATTGTCCGGGAACTATTTATTACAGGTATACAACGATCAGAATCCGGATAGTGCGGTTGTTTCACAACGTTTTGCTGTCGTGGAAAATAAGGTCGGTATCGCTGCATCTGTGGTGAATAGCACGAATCCTACTTTTTTGTACACTTCCCGGCAACTGAATTTTACAGTGAACTATACCGGTTTGCAGATCTATAATCCGGTGCGGGATACCCGGGTGTATGTGACTCAAAACCAGGATCCGAATTCCCGCAGAAATTTTACTCCCACTTTTGTCCGGCAAAACCAATTGGTATACGGCAACGGGGTCGATAATATTTTCAACGGTTTGTCTCCTTTTCGTAATTTCCAATGTTCCAGTTTGGTTTATTATACCCGTTATGTGAAAGATGTATTGAAGGGACCGGAAGGGAGATATAATTTCATCCTGGTACCTGGTACCGTTCCTCAGCGTTATATTCCGACCCCTGATCGGGGGGGGGGAATTTTTACATCGAGGCAGAGAATGTACAAAATTCTGATCTGGAAGCCGATTATATCGTCGCCCATTTTGCTATTCTTTATCCGGAACCTATTCCCGGAGCGGAAGTTTATATCTATGGGAAATTTGCAGACTGGCAGTTGCTGCCTGAATTAAAAATGGACTATGATGCGAAGAATAAAGCGTATGTCGGGCAGGCCGAGCTGAAACAGGGATATTATGATTATATGTTCGCTGTAGTCCCTTCGAAGGAGAAAAAACCTGATTTGGTGACTATGCAAAATAATTTTTATCAGACGCCGGACGAATATAATATCCGCTTCTATATGTATGATTATAATGTTATGTGTTTTAGATTGTTAGGGTATCAGACCGTAGGCGCAAAACCAATGGGAAGCTAAAGAGGGAGAAGAACATAACGGATTATGTTGGCATGATATTTGCTGAAAAAGAAATGATATATTAAGGGATACCATTGTATCGTTTGCTATGGTATTTTAAGTTTAATAGTTTAAATTGAAAAGGAAAAAGTCATGAAAAGTTTTTTACTCGTGTTATGTGTTGCGTTATCTGTTGTCGGATGTAACTCTTCGAAAAATATGGCGAAGTTGAGTGGAGTGAAATGGGTATTGCAAACGCTTAACGATAAAGAATTGAGCTTGACCGATCCCAATAGCGAGATTTTTATTCAGTTTAATGAAGCCGAACACCGGGTGAACGGAAGGGGGGGCTGTAACCGTTTTTTCGGTAATTATGAAATGGAGTCGAGCCGTTTGAAATTTTCTCCGATGGGAGCGACGCGGATGGCTTGTCCCGACCTACAGACCGAAACGGAATTTTTCCAAATGCTGGATGGTGTAGACGGTTATTCGATCAAAGACAACAAACTTTCTTTCCTGTCTAAAAATAAGGTAGTCGCTGTATTTAAAAAGGCCGAAGAAGCTAAGTAAAGGTTTTCCGGCTGGCCGGAAAAACGATCGGCGAACTCCTGTCTCTGATTGATGTTTCGTGGCTTGACATTTCTGTGGCTGATAAGCGAAATAGCCTTCCTGATGAAATTTTTCCCGGAATCGAAGATTGCGCCAATCAGGAAGGCCTAAAGGTGGGAGGCTGACCGGCACTCCGCTTACATTGCTTTCTTGTCTCGGTTTTGGGGTGTTTCGATTTCGCCGGCAAAAACGAATTCGGCAGGACCTTCCAGCCAAATGTCTGTGAAATGGTTGTCTGCCAGTTGTTTGAAACTTACTTTCAATATACCTCCTTTGGTTTGTAACGTATAGGTCCCGGAGTGGTCGTGATTTAACAGGGCTGCGGAAAGGGCAGCGGCTACACAACCGGTCCCGCAGGCAAGGGTTTCGTCTTCGACTCCTCGCTCATAGGTAGCGATTCGGATACATGCCGGAGTGGGGGTAATGAAGTTTACGTTGGTGCCTCCGGGTTGGAAAGAAGGGGCATAACGGATCATACGGCCTGCTGTGACGACGTCCGTCTGAAATGCATCGGCTACTACTTTTACATAATGGGGAGAGCCGGTATCCAGGAAGAAATAATCGGGGGTCACCGTAATTCGGGATACATCGTTCATTTTAACCCGTACGCCCTGGAGGGTAATTTCGCCCTGATGTTCACCGTCTGCTGCCAGGAAACGGGTGGTTTGCAGAAACAGGCCCAAGCGATGGGCATAGGCAACGATGCATCTGCTGCCGTTACCGCACAGACTGGCTTCCCTGCCATCGGAGTTGAAATACCGCATCTTGAAATCGTAACCCGGACAAGTTTCTAATAACATCAGGCCATCGGCTCCGATACCGAATTTGCGATCACAGAAATACTCAACAATTTCTCTTGTAAATTCGTATACCTGATTGCGATTATCAATGATAATGAAGTCATTGCCAGCACCTTGAAATTTTTGAAACTTAATAATCATAGTGTGATGTTAAGCTTTGCTAATTAAGAAATTATTAATAAACACTTGGCAAAGATATTGTTACTATTGTAAACGACAAAGATAATTGGAAATTGTAACAATTTAATCAGGAAGAGAATATGAAAATAACAAAGTTTATTATTCCGTTGGTGTTAGGGCTTGCAGGCGGCCTGATTGCTTATTTTATAGCTGATAATTTCGGTTCGAAAACCATACAACCTACCCTGCAACACCAAATTGTAGGTCCGGGCGCTGTGCGTCCTGTCGTTCATAAATCTGAAAATGACGTACTTAATGACAGTGCTGGGCCGGTAGACCTGCGAATGGCTGCCAAAAAGACAGTACCTGCTGTGGTCAATGTGATGACCGTACAGATGAGAAAGGAGTATTATGGAAATCCTTTGGAATTTTGGTTTGGAGGAGTACAACCCCAGATGCGTGAAGTGCCCCGGAATATGGGAATCGGATCGGGAGTGATCATTACGGAAGATGGTTATATCATTACCAATAATCACGTGATCGACCGGAGTGATAAGGTGATGGTTACTTTGAACGATAAGCGTGAATTCGAAGCAAAGGTAATCGGAACCGATCCCGATACGGATATAGCCCTGTTGAAAATCGATGCGAACGGTTTACAGCCTATCGAATACGGTAATTCGGATGATGTGGTTTTAGGAGAATGGGTACTGGCTGTCGGTAATCCTTACAATCTGACTTCTACGGTTACGGCAGGAATCATCAGTGCCAAGGCTCGTCAGCTGGGGGGAAAAATGAACCTGGAATCTTTCTTACAAACGGATGCTGCGGTGAATCCCGGAAATAGCGGTGGTGCCTTGGTGAATGCGAAAGGAGAGTTGATCGGTATCAATACGGCTATTCAGTCACCTACCGGGAGCTATTCGGGATATTCGTTTGCAGTGCCGGTGAATGTAGCACGTAAAGTGGTCAGTGACCTGAAAGAATACGGTAAGGTACAGCGGGCAATGATCGGTATCAAGATGCAGGAATTGACTCCGGCCTTAGCGAAAGAATACAAGTTGAAAGAGCAATCGGGTATTTATGTGGCGGAAGTGATTCCGGGTGGAGCTGCTGAAAAGGCCGGAGTGAAAGTCGGGGATGTTATTTTGCAGTTGAATGGCTATGAAGCGAAGACTTTTGCACAGTTGCAGGAACAGTTGGCCCAATATACCCCCGGGAATACGGTTCAGATGACTTTGAGCCGGGATGGAAAAGAGAAGGTTGCAGATGTTGTTTTGCAAAATAGTTATGGAGATGTCAGCCTGAAGACCGGTTCCGGAATTTTGGGAGCTGAGGTGCAACCCTTGACGCAGGCAGAACGTTATCGCTATCGGCTGAATAAAGGGGTTAAGATTACCGATTTGAAAAATGGTAAATTAAAATCAGCTGGGTTGACCGAAGGTTATATTATTGTTAAAATTAACGACATGGTCATCTACGATAGCGAGGATTTGGAGAGGGCTCTGAAAGCAGCCGGAGATGAGGGAGTTTTCGTTACTGCAGTGAGTCCGAGGGGAAGAGTTGAATATTTCGCTTTTTCGCTGCTGGATTAAAAAATGTTAATCTACTAAGATTGGACAATTTTACAAATTGCTTAATGAATAAAAAACCATACCTTTGCAGGACGTTTGCAGTGGTATATAAAAGATAGTATGAGACAACTAAAAATCACAAAATCAATAACCAACAGGGAAAGTGCATCTCTGGATAAGTATTTGCAGGAAATTGGTAAAGAGGATCTGATAACCGTTGAAGAAGAAGTTGAGCTGGCTCAGCGGATCCGGAAGGGAGACCAGAAAGCACTGGAGAAATTGACGAGGGCGAATCTGCGGTTTGTAGTGTCTGTGGCCAAGCAGTATCAGAATCAAGGCTTGAGCTTGCCGGACTTGATAAACGAGGGGAACCTCGGTTTGATCAAAGCTGCAGAAAAATTCGACGAAACCCGTGGGTTTAAGTTTATATCTTATGCAGTGTGGTGGATTCGTCAGTCTATCCTGCAGGCTTTGGCAGAACAGTCGCGTATTGTTCGTTTGCCTTTGAATCAGGTTGGTTCATTGAATAAAATCAACAAGGCTTTTTCGCGTTTCGAACAAGAGAACGAACGTCGTCCTTCGCCTGAAGAATTGGCTGATTCATTGGATTTGCCCGCAGAAAAAGTGGCCGATACGTTAAGGGTATCCGGACGTCATATTTCAGTGGATGCTCCTTTCGTCGAGGGAGAAGATAATAGTTTGCTGGATGTATTGGTAAATGACGATTCGCCTATCGCTGACCGTACGTTGATCAACGAATCGCTTTCTACCGAAGTAGAAAGAGCTTTGTCTACTTTGACCGAAAGGGAAAGGGATATTATCAAATTATTCTTCGGGATCAATACCCAGGAAATGACTTTGGAAGAGATCGGCGAGAAGTTCGGTCTGACCCGTGAAAGGGTGCGGCAGATTAAAGAGAAGGCCATTCGTCGTTTAAGACACTCTTCAAGAAGTAAATTGTTGAAAACATACTTAGGATAATGAAAACGCCCTTCGGGGCGTTTTTTCGCTTATATATTGATACTCAAAGAGGCCGGGTCCTTTCGGTCCTGATCCGATCTGCCCTTCCTGTTTAGCGTATTGGAAGGATTTCTCCCCCTGGTGCAGATAAAAGATTTAGCTCGGAATGATATTCCTAACCGGCATTGAAAATACTTCGATCGGCCGGTTACAGACGAGATTGTAGACTAAAGTGTGTCTGTAAAGTTAATTATTTTATTTACTTGACACACTTTAGTCTACAATCAGGGCGACCGCACCAAAATTCCTCTAAAAAGTTTATCATTGCAAAATGAATACCTCTAATTATTTTTCAGAAGTGACAGATCCTCGTGTAACAGGTCGCTGTCTACCTTTGTTGTCAGATATATTAATGATAGGTTTGTGTACTTATCTGACAGGCGGAACAGATTATGAAGATATGCGTCTGTTTGCTTTAGAGCGTGGAGAAATGTTGAATGATTTGCTTTCTCTACCAAACGGTGTACCATCAGAAGATACGTTTGAGCGTGTATTCCAGCGTATTGAACCATCAGAATTGGAACATTGTCTTCGCAGTTATGGTAAATCAATCCTGTCTGATTTATCAGAAAAGCAGATTGTTATAGATGGAAAGAAACAAGGTGGGACATCTCCGACTTCCACAGGAAATAAAGGTCTGTATATCCTGAATGCTTGGGTAATCGAGAATAGGTTCTGTATCTCTCAAGGAAAGGTAGAAGACAAGTCTAATGAGATAACAGCCATCCCTGCTGTCTTGTCGGAGATTGACATTGAAGAGGCGATTGTCTCCATAGATGCCATGGGGACACAGCGAGAGATCATTGACTTAATACTTGATAAGAAAGGCCATTATTTGTTGTCGGTAAAGGGCAATCAGAAATCTCTGTATGAAGATATTGAATGTGCATTTAAAGTAAACGGCGGCCTTGATAAAGATACGAGCGTAGATAAAGATCATGGAAGGATAGAGGTCAGGAAGTGCTGCATTCTTCCTGCAAGGGAATATCTGCTTGCGGAAACTATTCGATCCTGGAGGGGACCGGGCACGATTATAAAATAGAGTCAAGTCGGGAAATAAACGGGAAGACAACCTATGAAACCAGATATTATATCAGTGATGAGATCGGATTAAGCGCGTCTTACTTTCAAAAGCTGATAAGGGGACACCGGAGCATTGAAAACCAACTTCATTGGCACCTGGATGTTACTTTTAAAGAGGATAATTGCAGGGCAAGGAAAGGATACTCCTCGCAAAACTTGTCAGTGCTTAGAAAAGTAGCTTTACATATCGTATCAGAACAAAAAGACAAACTGAGTCTAAAAAGAAGACTTTACAAAGCAGCCTTGGATATTAACTATTTAAGAAAATTATTGGGATACTAATCTGATTTTCTAAATCATAAAAAGAGGCCTCTTTATGGAAAGAGACCTCTTATAAGATCTCACGAATCATAGTCAAGAGACTTTGGTTTGCAAAATCTTCACGTAAAAAATCCAGTCGTTAAGGTTCTATTTTCATATGTTAAGACTTTTCTATCTGCAAGATTACCTTTATTCCCCAATTACACAACTTTTTTTGAAATATTTTAATGATTTATGCCACAAAACATATTTTAATAGAAATTTTGGTGCGGTTGCCCTGTGTTGGGATTGTGTTTCCAAAAGTCCCCCTCTGATGTGTAGCGAATTTTGGCCCGGTTGGTTCGACCATTGGGGATGTCCCCACGAAACCTGGAGTACGGAAGCTTTGGTAGAAGGAATGAAAGCTATGCTGGACCGGAATATTTCGTTTAGTCTTTATATGGCACACCGCTTATAGTGGGCAGTAACCGAAGCATCTCCACCAGATTGTGACCGATCTGGGAGAGGTGACTGAAGTGACCGGTTTCCGTTATCTGCCGCGGGCAGAAGCGAACCTGCCGGGGATGATCAAAGACTATCGGATTTTTGTGAAAACCGAACCGTTTAAATATTAAAGCGATATTTTCATTTTGTCGGCAATCGGGCTGCTACAAAAGAAAATGCAAAGATGCGCGAATCGGTATACGAGAAATAGAAGCTTAAGTGTATCTTATACTTTTAACTGTAGAAAAAATTTGCCTTATAATTATTTTTTTGCTTGTTTTGTAAAAAAATTTTACGAGGTGGAAAGTATAAGGTATTATGAACAAGAGGCTGATTTCAAAGTCGCTGTAGATTGTATTATTTTTGGTTTCGATGAGGAAGGATTAAAGTTGTTGTTATTAAAGCGGAATTTTGAACCTTGTAAGGGAGAATGGTCTCTGATGGGAGGTTTTTTGCGGGCGGATGAGAATCTGGACCAGGCGGCGGAACGGGTATTGAGGGATTGCACCGGCTTGGAAAAAGTTTATATGGAGCAATTGATGACATTCAGTGATGTGGGGTGTGATCCTGGAGCCCGTGTCGTTTCTGCCGCTTATTTTGCTTTGATGGATATCCGTAATTATGATAAAGAGGCGGTGAGTTCATATAATGCAGCATGGGTACTGTTGGAACAAGTGCCTCCTCTGATCTTCGATCACAACCAGATGGTTACGAAAGCTTTGGGGCGTTTGAGGAGACGGGCGACCAATTGTCCGGTAGGTTTCAACCTGTTACCTCAGGAGTTTACGCTTCCTTCTTTACAGATGCTTTACGAGGCGATTTTCGGATGTGAAATCGACAAACGTAATTTCCGGAAGAAGATCCATAGCATGAATATCCTGATCAATACGGGTAAAAAGGACTACTCTACTTCGAAAAAAGGAGCTTATCTCTACTCTTTCGACGAAGAAAAATACAATAGTATGCTCGAGAATGGATATAACCAGAACTTTTTTAATATTTGATATTATTAGAGTTATAAAGCAGGGCGACCGCACCAAAATTCCTCTAAAAAGTTTATCATTGCAAAATGAATACCTCTAATTATTTTTCAGAAGTGACAGATCCTCGTGTAACAGGTCGCTGTCTACCTTTGTTGTCAGATATATTAATGATAGGTTTGTGTACTTATCTGACAGGCGGAACAGTATTATGAAGATATGCGTCTGTTTGCTTTAGAGCGTGGAGAAATGTTGAATGATTTTGCTTTCTCTACCAAACGGTGTACCATCGGAAGATACGTTTGAGCGTGTATTCCAGCGTATTGAACCATCAGAATTGGAACATTGTCTTCGCAGTTATGGTAAATCAATCCTGTCTGATTTATCAGAAAAGCAGATTGTTATAGATGGAAAGAAACAAGGTGGGACATCTCCGACTTCCACAGGAAATAAAGGTCTGTATATCCTGAATGCTTGGGTAATCGAGAATAGGTTCTGTATCTCTCAAGGAAAGGTAGAAGACCAGTCTAATGAGATAACAGCCATCCCTGCTGTCTTGTCGGAGATTGACATTGAAGAGGCGATTGTCTCCATAGATGCCATGGGGACACAGCGAGAGATCGTTGACTTAATACTTGATAAGAAAGGCCATTATTTGTTGTCGGTAAAGGGCAATCAGAAATCTCTGTATGAAGATATTGAATGTGCATTTAAAGTAAACGGCGGCCTTGATAAAGATACGAGCGTAGATAAAGATCATGGAAGGATAGAGGTCAGGAAGTGCTGCATTCTTCCTGCAAGGGAATATCTGCTTGCGGAAACTATTCGATCCTGGAGGGGACCGGGCACGATTATAAAAATAGAGTCAAGTCGGGAAATAAACGGGAAGACAACCTATGAAACCAGATATTATATCAGTGATGAGATCGGATTAAGCGCGTCTTACTTTCAAAAGCTGATAAGGGGACACCGGAGCATTGAAAACCAACTTCATTGGCACCTGGATGTTACTTTTAAAGAGGATAATTGCAGGGCAAGGAAAGGATACTCCTCGCAAAACTTGTCAGTGCTTAGAAAAGTAGCTTTACATATCGTATCAGAACAAAAAGACAAACTGAGTCTAAAAAGAAGACTTTACAAAGCAGCCTTGGATATTAACTATTTAAGAAAATTATTGGGATACTAATCTGATTTTCTAAATCATAAAAAGAGGCCTCTTTATGGAAAGAGACCTCTTATAAGATCTCACGAATCATAGTCAAGAGACTTTGGTTTGCAAAATCTTCACGTAAAAAATCCAGTTGTTAAGGTTCTATTTTCATATGTTAAGACTTTTCTATCTGCAAGATTACCTTTATTCCCCAATTACACAACTTTTTTTGAAATATTTTAATGATTTATGCCACAAAACATATTTTAATAGAAATTTTGGTGCGGTTGCCCTGGTTATAAAGTCTATATAGTTTAAAAATGAGAATAATTCATATTTTTGTACTTCATGTTTTTAAATAGGAAAAACAGCTGATTCATTAGTAAATGTTTATAAAGTCGATGGACTTTATGAACTAATTAACCGTAACAAGCTGCGCTGACGATATTTTCCGGTAAAATCAGAAAACGATCGGCCTCTCTTCGTGCTTGATAAGTGTCGGATCACGATCTTCCTGATCGGTGAAATCCTTCAGCTTCTCAATTGTGATGGGGTACATCTGCGACGGTAAAAAAAGTGCTCGCAGGTTCCTGCAATTCGATAACTTTCTAAACTCATCGAACGTACAATTTGAAAGTTGCAACGGTCAGGTTTATTTTCTGAATACCTGTGTGTCTTGCAACCTTAGAACCTCTGTAATTGAAAAAAGTTTGCTATGAAAGGACAGATTGCCGATAAACTGAACACAGAAGAACGATGCGAATTGAAAGACGAAGATTTCGGTATTCCCGAAACCCGCGAATTTCCAATGCCCGATGCGCCGCATGTCCGGGCAGCTGAAGCCTATTTCAGGTATGCTCCTGAAGATAAAAAAGAAGAGCTGGCACGCCGGATCTTGATGAAAGCCCGGAAATTCGGAGTAAATATTCAAAGTCCGACTATTCTCGAATGGGACCAAGAGAAAAGTGGAAGATGAGTACAAAAGAACAGTATTGGAAGTATTCCCTCATTACCATTATCCTGGTGATGGGAGTGGTGATCTTTTTCAAGGCTACTCCTTTTTTAGGCGGACTGCTGGGGGCAGCGACCATCTATATTCTGCTTCGCAATCAGATGCTCTATCTGATAGAAAAGAAACATATGAAAAAAAGCCTGATGGCTACCCTCATGTTAATCGAGACTATTCTGATTTTTCTGATTCCGATATCTCTGGTCGTCTGGCTTTTAATCAGTAAATTGCAGGCGATCAATCTCGATCCTAAAAGTTTGATGGAGCCCATCGGGCATGTTTCTAAGCTTGTTCAGGAAAAGACCGGATACGATGTTTTGAGTAAAGGGAATATCGGTGCTTTATTATCGGTACTGCCTAAAGTCGGCCAAATCTTGATGGGGAGTATCAGTAACTTTATTATCAACGTATTGGTATTGATATTGGTGTTATATTTTATGTTGGTGGGCGGACGGAAAATGGAGGACTATATTATCGATATTTTACCTTTTAACCAGAGGAATAAGCGGGATGTACTGCACGAATTTCATATGGTGGTAAAATCCAATGCTATCGGAGTACCTTTATTAGCCATCATTCAAGGGGGAATTGCTATGTTGGGGTATTATATTTTCGGTGCACCTGAAGTGATTCTGTGGGGAGTCGTGTCCTGTTTCGCTACGGTTATCCCGGTGATCGGCGTGGCTATCGTATGGATTCCGTTGGCTCTGTACATCGGAGCTACCGGACATTGGTGGACGGCTTTGGGTTTATCGGTCTATTGTATTGTAATCGTAGCGAATGTCGATAATCTGATCCGTTCGGTTTTGCAGCGGAAAATGGCGGATACACATCCTTTGATTACCATTTTCGGGGTGGTTATCGGCTTATCCTTATTTGGTTTTATGGGGATTATTTTCGGACCTTTGTTGCTTTCTATCTTTGTCTTATGTGTTCAGATTTTTAAGGCCGAATATCTCGAAGAGCCTCAAGGTCAGAAACGTTTGACCGGTCGTACCGGAGGCCGGACTTAGTCTGCCGCTAAATACTTTTGACTAATTAGGGACATTCAGTAAATAGTATAAAATTAGCCAACTAATTCATACATAAAATATTGCGAATTAGTTGGCTTTTTTGTATCTTTAGGTATTCCCCCGAAAATAAGGTTTGGAAGCCAAAACGGGGGAAATTCCCCAACTAAGATATGGCTAAGATACAAAATATTTCGGAAATTCACCCTACTTTGGGCTTTACAGAATTTGATATTATAGAAAAATATCGCAAGAGTTTTCATGAGAGTGAGCTTGGCAGACTTCATTCGGTTTTTCCGTTTGAGCGTATGGCAAAGACTATGGGTCTGTCGGAACAGCGACTGGGACGCAGGAACATCTTCAGTCCTTCGGCTAAGATCGCCCTCATGGTCCTGAAGGCATACACCGGATTCTCTGACAGGCAGCTGGTGGAACATCTTAACGGAAACATACACTACCAGATGTTCTGCGGGATTATGATAAATCCGTCCTTCCCCATAACCAACTACAAGATAGTCAGTGCTATCCGCAATGAGATAGCGTCCCGTCTTGATATTGATTCCCTCCAGGAAGTGCTGGCTTCACACTGGAAACCCTATCTTGACAGCCTTCACATCTGTATGACCGATGCCACATGCTATGAAAGCCATATGCGTTATCCTACTGACATGAAACTCCTTTGGGAAAGCCTTGAATGGCTCTATAGATATATCTGCAGGCATTGTGTGGAACCTGGCATAAGACGTCCCCGCAACAAATACAGGAATGTAGCGGAGTCCTATCTGTCCTACTGCAAGAAAAGAAAAAGGAAGGCTTCGAGGACAAAAATGCTCAGGCGTCGTATGATCAGGCTTCTTGAAAAGCTCCTCATACAGAGGGATGAGATTCATCGAGAGTACGGAACCTTACTCCGCTATACCCAGGATTACCAGAAACGTCTTTCCATCATCAGAAAGGTTCTTGTACAGGAAAAGGAAATGTTTGTAGGGAAGAAGGTCAGGGACCGCATCGTCAGCATTGACCGTCATTATGTACGTCCCATTGTAAGAGGCAAGGAAACAAAGTCCGTCGAGTTCGGTGCGAAGGTCAACAACATACAGATAGACGGCATATCGTTCATCGAACATCTTTCGTTCAAGGCTTTCAACGAAGGTATACGCCTGAAGGACTGTATCCGCATGCAGCAGAAGCTCATGAATGTGAGGGTAAGATGCGTGGCTGCCGATTCCATATATGCCAATAATGCCAACAGAAAGTTCTGTACAAAATATGGAATATCAACATCCTTTGTACGCAAGGGAAGGGCGGCCAGGGATGAATCCTTGAGAAAGGTTCTCAGAAGTGAACTCTCCAAAGAAAGGGCCACCAGGCTTGAAGGCAGCTTCGGCACTCAAAAGCAACATTACTCACTCTCAAGGATAAAGGCACGGAACAGGAAAACGGAAATCCTTTGGATTTTCTTTGGAATACATACGGCAAATGCCATACTGATGATAGATAAGGTCAGGAACAGAGCGCTGAAAGCAGCATGATATGATTTTAACGAAAAAATCAGAAGAGGTCGTCAGACTTCTTCTGGAACGTCATGTCCTGCCTATAAGAGTATATGGGAAAATACAGAAAAATGACAATAAAAATGACATATGAAGTGATTATACTGGGGCATCTTCATATGCCATTGTATTTTATAGGGACATTTACTGAATATCCCTAATTATGTTGACTTTTGGGAACGTACACCCCTTGTATTATAAAATGTAATCTGAAAAATCAGTGTGTTACGACTAAATGAAAGCACAAGTGCAAATTCTTTTTTGTTCCTCCTATTTTTCTCACACCTTTCTTGTTTTTCATTCGATCGAAAAACTAAAAATCGCCTGTTTTTTTCGGTCAAAATGGCTATATCTACTCCGATAGGGTAGGCTGGCCTCTCATTCAATAAAACTTTCCTTTTCCTTCCTTTGTATACCTACTTTTTTTATTAAAACAATAATAAGGAATAGATCCACTCGCTCGGCAAAGCGTTCCCGAAGGTGACGCATACCGTTCTTTAACAACGTCTTCACTGTATTTATAGATATACCCAGATAGTCTGCAACCTCCTGATATTTCATCTCCCGAAAAAATACACCTTGAATAATTTCTCGGGTCTGTTCAGGCATTTCCTCAATTGCAGTTCCCACTTCTTGGATCAACGTGTCATTCCACATCATCATTTCCTCCTCTGCGACATCCTCCCGGAACAAATCTAAGCGGTCTCGCAACACATCTTTCTTTTTCAGCCGGTTCAAACAGTTATTTTTTACCGATCGGAACAGGTAAGTCTTCGTTACTTCATTCTGGATTTTCTGGTATGTATCGTCTTTCCAGAAGTTAATAAACACTTCCTGAATCGCATCCTCCGCTTCTTCCTCCGAGACCAAAAAACTAAGAGCATACAGGTACATCGGTTTCGAGTATTCTTTATAAATATGCTCGAATCTTTCCTTTTTTCCTGCTCTATTTTTCGTTTTTTCCATCTTTGATCGCCACATCGCAGACAAAATTACAAATTTATTTGGGTATTTATATACATCTTTATTCCAAATTCCAGTGGTAGGATTAGCGGCGGGGCGATTTTGTATGAATCGGTTATGTGAGTCGAATACCATGTAAACCGGGTTTCAGTTATTTTCTGTGAAAAAAAATTTTTTTTGATTCACCCGATTTTCTTTTTTGTTTTCTATATATAAAAGATAGTGAATTATGGAAACATGGAATGAAACAGATGAGTGGGCTGACCGATATGTGCGGGGAGATCTTTCCGGAGAAGATCGGGTTGCACTGATAAAGTGGTTAGAGGCTTCGCCGGAACACCTCAGGCAGTTCCGAAAGATACTTCAAACGGAAATGCGGGTATCGGCTGCGGGAAAATGGCGGCGGTTAGACCGGACACAGGAACGGGTGTGGGAACGTATTACTCCGGCCCTTGTGAATCGTAAGGAACGGTTGTATTTGTGGGGGATGCGTATAGTGGCTATAATTATCGTTTTGATAGGAGTATTTTTTGCATGGCAAATCCGACAGGCGCCGACAGAAAAGTTTATTCCGGTTGCGGAAGTAGTAAAGATAGAGTCCGGTTCGCCGAAGGCCATTCTGGTGATGAATGCGGGGGAACCGATTGAATTGAAGGAGGGAGAAAGTCGCCAGGTAGCGGATGTCTTTGGAGTTAAGGTAATTCAGGATTCAACGGGTGGCTTGCGGTTTGAAGATAGAGAAGGAGCAGAAGAAGAAATAGGGAAAAGTTCGGTTATCGTACCTGAAAAAGGAGAGTATTTCGTCATATTGAGCGACGGTACGAAAGTCTGGATAAATTCGGATTCGGAATTGGAATTCCCGAATCGGTTCGGCGAGGATATCCGTGAAGTAAAATTAAAGGGAGAAGCCTATTTCGAGGTGACTTCTGATTCGCGGAAACCGTTTTACGTGTTGGCGGGAGAAACAAAAGTACACGTATTGGGAACGGCATTCAACGTGTCGGCTTATCGGGAAGACCGACAAACAGAGGTCGCTTTATTACGGGGAAAGGTGAGTTTTGATGTAAAGGATAAAGTTTATGTACTTGTTCCCGGGGAGATTGCGACTTTAAATCGGGAAAGTGGAGAAACGATTGTCCGGAAAGGCGATGTGGCGGCGATAGTGGATTGGAAGGCGGGACGATTTAACTTTGAAGACATGTCTTTGGAGGAGTTGACTGTGAAGTTGTCCCGTTGGTATGGAGTGACGTTTGTTTTTAGTGATGAAGCAGTCAAAAAATTGCGTTTCTCTGGTGCTATGACGAAGTATAGGACATTGGATTATGTGCTGGATATGATTTCTAAAACAACCGATGTGACATTTAGTTTGAAAGAAAACAGAGTGACAGTTTCTTCGAAGAAATAGACTCATGTGACAACAAATAAAAAATCCCGGATAGTGGTGACGCACGATCCGAGATAGGAGTTCGTTAACTAATATTAACTTATTTACAAAGGTATGAAAAAAAAGCGAATGAGGTGGCTCTTTGTACGTAATTTTGGGCTACGAAGATTTTTAAAGCTTATCAAGTTAAGCGTGTTTTTATTATTGGTTAGTATGCATCTGGCAGTCGCGGATGTAGGGGCTCAGGCTAAAATTACTATCGGGGCAGGAACTGTAACTTATTGGGAATTGTTTAATCAGATCAAGAAACAGACCGGTTTAACGGTGGTATATAGTAATAATGAACTGGATAAGCACAGGACTGTCGAGGCTGGATTTATAGAGTCGGATTTGAGAACCGTATTGGATAAAATTTTAACAGGGACTCGATTGACTTACGAGATTATGGATGAATTCATTGTGTTGAAAGTAGTTCCGGAAGAAAAAAAGAATGTCTTGAATATTGTCGGTCAGGTGACTGATAAGAATAAAGTGCCTCTTCCGGGGGTAACGGTAATTGTAAAGGGATCGAACTTAGGTACGGCAACGGACCAGGAGGGACGATACCGGTTAAATATACCGGAGATTAAAAATCTGTCTTTACTGTTTTCTTTCATCGGGATGAAAACCCGCGAAGTGGTGTATACGGGCAAAGATACGATAAACGTGGTCATGGAGGAGGAAGTGGCAGCCATGGATGAAGTGGTTGTGACAGGTATTTATGAAAGAAAAAGGAGCGATTTCACTGGATCTGCTTCTACGTTTACGGCTGAAAAATTGAAAGAAGTGGGAAACCAAAACATTCTGCAAAGTTTGAAAAGTCTTGATCCTGCATTTGCGATTGTCGAGAGTAATGAATGGGGCTCAGACCCCAACCGGTTGCCTGACATCGAAATCCGGGGCAAAACAAGCATCATCGGGATGAAAGAGGAATTGGAAGCCGATCCCAACCAACCGCTGTTCATTTTAGATGGTTTCGAAACTACCCTTCAGACGATTATAGATTTAGACATGGACCGGGTAGCTTCTATTACCATTCTGAAAGATGCCGCTTCAACGGCGATTTACGGTTCCAAAGCTGCGAACGGCGTAGTTGTGGTTGAAACGAAAACGCCGGCTCAGGGAAAATTGCGGGTAACCTATTCGGGTAATTTCAATTTTCAATTGCCGGATCTTTCCAGTTATAACCTGATGAATGCCCAAGAAAAAGTGGCGTTTGAGGAATACGCTGGCCGTTACAAAGTCAGTGCCTGGGGAGGGACTTTCGCAGGAGGAGAGCAACTCCAGCAACTGCATAACGACCACCTGCGTTCAGTTGCGCGTGGGGTGGATACTTACTGGTTATCGGAACCGTTGCAGATGGGTTTCAACCACCGTCACAACCTATATGCAGAGGGTGGGGATGAACACATGCGTTACGGTTTTGGTTTAAGTTATAATGGCGTGACCGGTGTGATGAAGGATTCGAAGAAAAATCTGTTCAGTGGTAATCTGGACTTGTTGTATCGTAAAGGAAAACTGCAATTCAGCAATAAACTGACGGTGAATCTTTCCAATTCAGGAGATCCCGTGGTAAATTTCTCTACTTATGCTGCCGCCAATCCCTATTATGAAAAACGGGTGGATGGCCAGGTGGAAAAATGGCTGGAGTATGTGGAAGATTACATAGAAGCTCCTAATCCCCTGTGGAATGCCAGCCTGAACAGCCGTTCGCTTAAGCGGTCGTTAGGTATTACGGATAATTTTGCGGTTGAATATAATCCGTTTCAATCTTTGAAATTGAGGGGGCGGATAGGGATAACCAGAACCACCTCGGAGACGGATGACTTCATTTCGCCGGAGGATACGCGGTTTGAAGATACCGAGGAACTGAAGAAAGGATCTTTGACCTATTCCAATACCAAAAGTTTTAACTATGATGGAGAATTTTCCGCTATTTACGGAACGATATTCGCCGAAAGACACCGGTTGAATGTGGTGGGTGGTGCCAGTTTCTCTAATTCACAGTCAGAAAGAAACGGATATTCGGTTATTGGTTTTCCCAAAGGTGCGTACGATACGCCTGCATTCGCCAACAGTTATCCGGAGAACGGCAAGGCCTCTTACGGCGACTCCCAGTCGCGGTCGATGAGCGTGTATTTCAACGGAGGTTATGCCTACAATAGCAAATACTTGATGGATGTGACCTGGCGTATGAACGGTTCTTCCGTGTTCGGGAGCAACCATCGTTATATGAACACCTGGTCATTCGGTTTGGCGTGGAACCTGCACAACGAATCTTTCATTGCCGATCATACCGATCTGTTTCAGATGCTCAAAATCCGGGCCTCTATCGGTAATCCGGGAAACCAAAGTTTTGCATCCTATCAAAGCATCACGACGTACAATTTCAACAACCGCCAGCGGAACTATTTCGAGCAGGCCATCAACCTGTACGCTTTGGGTAACCCTGATCTGAAATGGCAGGTGACTCTGGACAGGAATATCGGAGTGGATGTGACGCTACTTCAGAATAGGGTGTCCTTCACATTGGATTATTACGACAAAAATACCGATCCGGTACTGGCATCCATCAGCGTGCCTGCTTCTGTCGGTGTAACTACTGTATTGACCAATATCGGCGAACAGCGTTCGAATGGCTTTAACGGTTCGGTGACGGTGTCTCCCATCTATCGTCCGAGCGAAAGAATCATTTGGTCGTTGCGGTATAACTTCCGTACACAGAAGTCTAAATATGACAACATCGGCAATTCTTTGGACAAATTCAACGAGGAGGGGCAAAACACTAATCTGAAGCGTTATTATGATGGAGCCAGTCCCGATGATTTGTGGGCCGTACGTTCTGCCGGTATCGATCCCGCTACGGGACAGGAGATTTTCATCAAGAAAGACGGTTCGTATACATACGATTTCAGTTTTTCGGATGAGGTGAAAGTGGGAACAGATCGTCCGAAAATAGAGGGCGTTTTCGGTAGTTCGTTTACTTATAAGGGATTCAGCGTAAATTTCGATTTCAGATACCGGTGCGGCGGACAGATGTTTAACAGTTCGTTGTTCAACAAAGTGGAAAATATCACTTCTGCCGGATTGAACAACAATCAGGATAAACGGGCTTTTTATGACCGTTGGAAGAATCCGGGAGACCGTGCTAAATACAAAGCCATCAACCTGACCGGTTCGACACAGATGTCGTCTCGTTTTGTGGAGGACGACAATACCTTGACCCTGGAATCTTTCCGGGTGGGCTATGAGTTCGATTCGGCTGCGATAGCAAAGTTCGGATTAAAGGCTTTGCGAGTGAATGCTTACATGAACGATGTATTCAAAATCTCCTCCATTAAGACGGAACGGGGTACGGAATATCCGTTCGCGAGGTCTTTCTCATTATCCGTTTCCGCATCATTTTAACCATTAATCGAATTATCATGAAACATATATTCAAACAAACAAGTAGTATTGTCGTCGGACTGCTGATGTGTACGGCCTGCAACAACTGGTTAGACATCCAACCGTCGGACCGTATTGCAGAAGACCGGGTATTTTCTCAGGTCAGTGGATTCTGGGGGGCATTGAACGGGGTATATACCGAATTGCTCAGTTCCAATCTTTATGGTGGTTTCCTGACTGTACAAGGCGTGGAGGTCATGGCACAACGTTATAATGTATCGCAAAATCAGGAAACGTTTTACAATCTGTCGCAGTACGCCTTTACACAAGAGCAGGTAAAACTCCGGTTGGAGAGCTATTGGAACGAAGCATATAAGCAGATCCTTGAATGTAATAATATTTTGGAAAATGCCGAAGTGCGTCATGGTGAAGTATTGAATGACAAACAATATAATTTAATCAGAGCGGAAGCTTTGGCATTGAGAGGATTTCTGCATTTCGATTTGTTGAGGATGTTCGGGCCGCTACCCACCCAGCTTGATTCAAAAGCTATCCCTTACAAAGAAACGATTTCCGTGTCCGCTCCCGGTATGCTGACAGGCAACGAGGTGATCGAAAAAGTACTGACGGATTTGGCAGAAGCGGAAAGTATCTTGAAAAATTGGGATCCGGCAGTGAGTGAAGGGATGCTGATGGCTGTCAATGATGATGACCATGATAATGATGGGAACACTTACCGTTTTCGCGGATTAAGGCTCAATTATTATGCAGTGGTGGCTTTGAAAGCCAGGGTTTATCTTTGGGCCGGCAACAAGACAGAGGCATTGAAATATGCTAAAATGATTATAGAAAATCCGGAAGCGGAAACTTTATATCCGGCGGTAACACGGGCTGCAGCTACCGACTACTCCAATCCGGACCGTTCGTTTTCATCGGAAGTGTTGTTCTCTCTGTTGAATGAAAACAAGGAAGATTTGTACAACACCTATTTCAACTCCTCTAATGCGAGTTCTTCCAATAAACTGATACCGGCGGCTCAGCGAGTACAGAACCTGTTCGGCGATGATGCGTTGAGTGACTATCGGTATAATTGGTGGGAAGCTTCCAATGGCATAGGAGAAACGAATCTGCTGATGAATGTGCGGTTGCGTAAAATTGCAGACACCGACCTGGTATACGGTAAGCTGATGCCGTTGATTCGCGTGAGCGAGATGTATCTGATTGCTGCTGAATGTGCCACGGAAGAGCAGACACAATACGATTACCTGAACGCACACCGTCTGAGAAGGGGTAATCAGGTGCAGGTGACGACAGGATTAGAGGGCGAATTGGCCAAAGAATACTCCAAAGAGTTTCTGTGTGAAGGACAGTTATGGTTCTACTATAAGCGTACAAACACTGCAAAAATTCAATCGGGTTCCTCCAATACCAACATCACAATGAGTAATGCTAAGTATGTTCCGAATTTGCCGGATAGTGAAATCAAATATAGAAATTAGAGTATCATGAAAAAACTATTATTTATTATCATTGGTTATTCCTTGCTGCTCGCTGGCTGTGGGGAAAACGAAGCGATCTACTATGAAGGAGAGTCGGATAGCACTTCGGGAATTTATTTTGCTTATTATACAAGTACTACCCGTGAGGGGGCTTCGGTTATTTACAATTATAGCGATACCACTCGCGATAACTCCTTGGCCTCCGTGGTGGGAGAATATGCACAGGTGAGAATTCCTGTTCGATTGTTCGGGAACGTTTCGGAAGAGGATCGTCCTTTTGTCGTTAAAACGATAGGGGGAACCGTTGAAGAAGGGAAAGATTTCACCCTACCCGAAGAATTTATTATGCCTAAAGGCGAAGCATTGGCTTATGTAACGGTTAACGTCAAAAAAACAGAAGAACTGCAAGACGGAATTGTGCGTTACATCACCTTAGGACTGGAAGAAAACCAGTACTTTAAGGCATACATC